>NZ_PSUA01000008.1:0-87848 GCF_002931575.1 Pseudoclavibacter sp. RFBA6
AAGGCGGACCCACCGACGCGAAACACGGCATCCTGCTCTGCTCCTTCCACCACCACGAAGTCCACCGCGGACGCCTCGCCCTCACCCACAGCAGCAAAGGGCGCTGGCACGTCGTCCCCGCGCTCGGACACCACGCCCCACGCAGAACCGCCCGCCGCCGCGGCTACACCACCACCACCACCGCTACCACCACCCAAGGCGCGCGCCCACAGATCAACCGAAGACCCTAAACAAGCGAGGCCCCTCAAGAAGCGAAAACCCTCAGCACGCGAAGCCCCGCACGCGATGACCCTCAGCACGCGAAGCCCCTCAGCACGCGAGGACCCGGAACAACCGAGGACCCGGAACAACCGAGGACCCGGAACAACCGAGGACCCGGAACAACCGAGGACCCGGAACAACCGAGGACCCGGAGGCCGCCCGCAGGGCAGACTCGGGTCTCTTCGGGGTTGGCGCGGAAGATCACAGAGTCGGCGCGGAAACGCGAAAGTGCCGCCGAGATCACGAAGACCAGGGCGGCACCGGTTGCTGTCCAACTCCGCTCACACGGAGCGGGATGCAGCAGCGCGACTAGAGCTGCGGCTGACGAGTGTTGTAGCCGAAGCGCGTGGGGCGCTGCGCATAGCCATCCTTGCGGACAGCGCGAACAGTCTCAGCGGCGAAGGCGACAACCGCCACAACCCCGATACCAATACCAAGAAGTTCCATGGGTCCACCTCCGTGATCTGCCGGCGGGCGCCGGATATTGCATATCCAATCGCATCCGCCCGGGCGTGTCGCGGTCCACTCGGGGGTCAGTGGACTGGTCGCGCCGCGTCAACCCGCGCCCCCGCGAGCCACTCCTCCAAGAAGACCGCAACCCCATCATCGATGTTGCTCGGAATCACCGACTCGACCACCGCGAGCGCCTCAGCGCGCGCGTTCGCGACCGCGATCGGGTGGCCGACCACGTCGAACGCCGGCAGGTCGTTGTAGTTGTCGCCGAAGTAATACAGGTCTTCACGACCCACCCCCAGCTGCTGCGCAACCGCGAGCAGGCCCGTGCCCTTCGAGCAGTCCGCGTTCGCGATCTCCAAGTACGTGTCCTTCGACCGGTAGCTCACAACACCGGAACGCGCACCAAGCACCACCTCGAGCGCATCCACCAGTGCAGGATCGCCCATGCACATGATCTTGTGCGGAGGAGTCGCGTCCACCTCCCCAGACGCGACGAACTCCAACGCCGAAGCAGCCTCCGGGCGCACCCACGTGTGCGTGCGCTCCCGCTCGGTCCACTCATCCTCGCCCCAGGCGTACCAGTGCTCACCCGCGAAGAAACTCGCATGCAAGCCGGACGCCTCGCAGTGCTCGGCGACGAACCGCGCATCCGCGGGCGAGATCGGCACATCGTGCTGCACCTCACCGCTCCCGGAAAGCACCAAGCCGCCGTTGAACGCAACCAGAGGCGACCCGACACCGCCGTACAGGCGCTCGAGCACCCGCATCGACTCCGGGGGCCGCGACGAACAGAGCACGAAGTGGTGGCCAGCGGCCCGAACCGCCGCGATCGCCTCGATCGTTCTGGGAGAGAGCGTCCGCTGCGCGCTCAGCAGAGTGCCGTCGATGTCGCTGATGAAGAGAACCATGGACTACACCATCTCAGGAAGACGCGTATCCGCCATCGACCGGACGTCACGCGCCGACAGCTGCGCCCACGCATCGGCAAGCATCCGAGTGCCCGCCTCCAGATCAGCGATCGGCGCCGTGAACGGCACCCGCAGGAACCGCTCCAGGCTCCCGTCGATCGAGAACTTCGGCCCAGCGACCAGCGCCAACCCTCGCGCCTCCGACAACGACGTCATGGCGGAGCTCGCCGACTGCGCGAGATGCACCCACATCGACAGGCCACCATCAGGCAAAGGCACATGCCACTCCGGGAGGTGCAGGCTCAGCGCCTCGTGCAGCGCGTCCCGGTGCCGGCGCATCTGCTCCCGGCGCCGCGGCAGCAGCTCTGGCAGGGCCCGCACGATCCGCTCCGCGAGAAGCTGCTCGATCTGCGGCGTCCCGAGATCACCCGCGGGACGCGCCTGCACGAACCGGCGAATCAGCGCCGCATCAGCCCGGATCCAGCCGATCCGGAGGCCCGCCCAAGCGGCCTTGCTGAGCGACCCGACCGTCACGACCCCCGAACCGGAGAACGGGGACGCCCCCCGCGCGTGGCGAGCAAACGGGCCGTCGTCCCACGGCCGGTCGATCGACAGGTCGGCGGTCGTCTCGTCCACGACGAGAATCGTGCCAGTCGCACGCGCCGCCTCCGTCACGCGCACGCGATCCTCCGGTCGCATCGACGCCCCCGTCGGATTATGGAAGTCCGGGATCAGGTACGCGAGCGCCGGACGCATGCGCTCGATCGTCTCGACCAGGTGATCGATCTCCCACCCGCCCGTCGTGACCGGCGTCGCGATGAGCCTCGCCCCCGCGCGCCGCATCGCCTCGTAGGCGTGCGGGTAGGTGGGCGACTCCACGAGCACCACATCCGACCGGGTGAGCAGCGTGTGCGCCGTCAACGAGATCGCGTGCTGCGCCCCCATCGTCACGATGATCTGATCTGCCGTCGTGGGCAGCCCCCGCGCCGCGTACCGGTCGGCGATCGCCGACCGCAACGACAGCGTCCCCAGGAGATCGAAACCGGGCGCGGCGAGCGCGAGCGGCATCGAACTCGACGCGTCCGCGATGATCTCAGCGAGACCCTCGACAGGTGGCGGCACCGCCCGCGCGAAGTCCACGCCGAAGTTCTCACCCTCCCCACTCGGACGGTAGTCCTGCCGACCGAGCCGGGGGAGCGTCACACGACTCCCGGACCCCTGGCGGCTCAGCACGTGCCCGCTGTCGCGCAGCGACTGATACGCGGCCACGATCGTCGTACGGCTCCGGCCGGACTGCACCGCAAGCTCCCGCTCGGAAGGCAGTCGAGTGCCGACCGGAATGCGCCCGTCGACGATCAGCAGGCGGATGCGCTCGGCCAGAGCCTCGTACGCCGCCGAATCGTCGCGCAGCTCACCCGCCAACGACAGCAGGGTGCGGGCAGAGATACGAGAACCAGAAGTCGACTCCATGGATCCAGTATGCGGGAAGTGGACCGCGACGGCCAGGCCAATACGACGATTGGATGTGCTCACCAGCACGATTCGCCCTACGTCACGGAGGTGGCCCATGGAACTCATCCCGCTCATCGTCATCGGGATCATCGCAATCCTCATCGCCGGGGCCGGGGTGACGGGCACCCTCATCGTCATGATGCGGGATGGGTACCGGGCGCGCCCGATGCAGTCCAGTTACGACTCCCGCCAGCCGAGCTCGTCAACCCGCGCTCACGACCCGGCTGCCGCCGGTTAGCGCCCGCGAGCGCGACCCGCGATCACAGCCCAATCCTCGACCGACGCTCACGACCCGGGTCGGGGCCCGACGCGCGTGGCCCGACGCCGCGACCAATACACTGGCCGCAAGCTGGGGGAGGCGGCATGGCAGGCGGCGAGCACGGGCAACGGCGAGTTGCGACGCTTGGCCGAGGGGTCTCGATCGCGCGAGCCCTGGTGGCTGCCGCCGTCATGGCCACCGGGCTCGTGCTCTCCACCGAGGTCGCGTCGCTGCTCTTGGGCGTCGATGCGACCGCTGCGAGCGGCTTCGGGTCCCGCGTGCTCGTGGCGTGCTGCGTCACGCTCGTCGTCGTCGGTGCCGTCCTGCTCCTGCTGCGCCGGTGGGACCGCCGATCCCTGACTGGCATCGGGTTCACGGGCCTCCGGGCCGACGCCTCGGGGTTCGCCCTCGGACTCGGCACCCTCGTGGCTGCCGGCGTCGCCATGCTCCTGGCGCTCGACGTCACCGGCGTCGTCAGCCTCATCGCCCTCGACCCTGTGCGGCTCCTCGGGTTCCTCGGGGCGAACACGGTCGTCGCGCTCCTCCTCGAAGCCATCCCGGAGGAGCTCGCGATCCGCGGCTACGCGCTCACGAACCTCCGCGAGGCCTTCCCGCCCGCCGCAGCGACCCTCCTCAACATCGCGACGTTCCTCGTCGTCCCGGTCCTGGCCCTCACGCTCCAAGGGGCCCTCGCGGCAGCTCGCGGGGCGGGCGACCAGATCCTCCTCGCACCGGCAGGTGAGGACCCCATCGTCTACTCCACGATGCTCACCGCCTTCGGCTACCTCCTGATCTGCGCGCGCGACGCCACCGCATCCGCCACCGTCTGGACCAGCGTCGGCGCCCACCTCGGGTGGCTCACCATGAACCGCCTCGTGCTCGGCGGCGACAGCGTCCAGTTCGAGATGGACCACCTCGGCATGCTGCTCTTCTTCGCCGGATACGCGACCATCTCGGTCGTCGCCTTCAGCTGGCTGCGACGACGCCACAGCGCTGCCAGGTGAGAAGGCTGCGAGAAGAGATGGCATCCACGCGCGACGGCAGCCCGGTATGACGGCCGCCACGCGTGACGGCAGTCACGTATGGCGGCTGCGAGCCGGGTGGCCGCGAGCCTGGTTGTCGTGAGTCTGATGGCCGTGAGTCTGGTGGCCGCGAGTCTGGCGGCTCCGCGAGCGCACCGCGCCGCAGCGCATCAGGGACCGCGGTGAATTGACGGTCGAGATGGCCCAGGGGGCGCGAGCGGGAGTGCCGGCCGCGCGGGTGATCGTCTAGAAGACGTTCACGAGCACGACGAACGTCGCCGTCCCGAGCCCGACGCTGAGCAGTGTCCTGCGTCCGAACCCAAGGTGCACGCCGATCGTCACAGCGAGCGCGATCGCCGCCCACAGGGATGTGCGCGGCTCGACGGCGAAGTCGCTGAAGGTCACGACGGCGAGGATCGCGAGGATCCCGGCGGGCATCCACACGGCAAGCCGCTGCACGGTCTTCGAGTCGCGCAACGGCTTGAGGGCCGCGAACGGCACCGCGCGCAGTGCGAACGTGATGCCGCCGCAGACGGCGACCGCCCCGACAAACCACCACACGTCAAACATCGCTCACCTGCACCTCGCCCCGGTCGCGCCGCGCGGCCACGAGAGCGCGGGCCGCGAGCGCCACGGCGAAGAGGATGAGCGCCGCGAAGAGCGGAGCGCCCGGCACGAAGAGCAACCCGAGCGAGACGCTCAAGCCGGCGATGAGCAGCGAGGGCACGTCCTCGCGGGAGCGGATCGCGTCGAGAGCCAGGACCGTGAAGAGTGCGCACAGCGAGAACTCGAGGCCCTTGATCTCGCCCGGGAGGATGCTCGCGAGCGCCACGCCGGCCAGGCCCCCGCCGACCCAGTAGGTCTGGAGTGCGAGCTGCAGGGTGAGGAGTCGAGTCGCCGAGCGCTGCGCCGACGGGATGGGCGTCACGATCGCGTAGGCCTCGTCGGTCATCGCCCAGATCGAGTAGAGACGGGCGAGGCGTCCGCGCACCAGATGCAGCGGGAACGAGAACGCGTAGAACACGTGCCGGAAGTTGACGAAGAAGGTCGTGAGCGCCATGGTCGGGATCGGTGTTCCAGCAGCGATGAGGCCCACCAGCAGGAGCTCGATCGACCCCGCGTAGACGAGCACCGACAGTGACGGCGCGACCCACCAGGGCAGCCCAGCCTGCATCACCAGCACCCCGAAGGCCACACCGAGCGGCACCACGCCGAGGCCCGCCGCGAGCGAGTCACGCAGCCCCGCCCGGATCCGCGCACCGCGGGTCGATGGGACCGCCAGGCTTGGGGCTAGGCTCGGGGCTCGGTTCGCCGCCGCGTTCGCGCGGGCGCCCGTTCCTGCTCTTGTTCCTGCTCTTGTTCCTGCTCTTGCTCCCGCTCCCGCTACCACGGCCGTGCCTTCGCGCGTGCCCACGGCATCCGCATCCGCGGGCCTCGCCCTTGCGGGCCCAGGTGGGGAAGCGTCGCGTGCTCCGGCGTCTGCGGTGGTCATGCGGAGATCTTGGCACGTCGGGCGCGCACGCCGAGAGCGAATTGGAGCCTTGCGGCGTCAGATTCGGCAATAATCAGGTGTGGACACCATCGATCGCGCAATCCTGCGAGAACTGCAAGCGAACGCCCGACTCACGAACGCCGAACTCGCGCAGCGCGTCGGGCTGACCCCCGCGCCCTGCCTGCGCCGCGTGCGGCGCCTGGAGGAAGACGGCGTGCTGCTCGGCTATCACGCCGAGGTCAACCCGGACAGGGTGGGACGGGCCTTCAAGGTGCTCATCGACGTCGACCTCACGAGTCAGGCGCACTCGACGGTGGAGGCGTTCGAGTCGCAGGCCGTCGAGCTCACCGAGGTGACCGAGGCGCGCCGCATGTTCGGCTCGCCCGACTACGCGATCCGCGTCGAGGTGGCCGATCTCGAGAGCTTCGAGAAGCTGCTGCGCGAGAAGATCTGGCGGCTCCCCGGCGTCCACCGCGTCACCTCGCATTTCACGATGAAGGTGCTCAAGGGGTGAGCGCGGCGTGCCCGTCGCCCGCGCCACGCCGCGAGCGGGCCTGGATCGCCGCGGCCCCCGCCGTCCTCATGATGGCCTGGGGCGGCAACCAGTTCACGCCGCTCCTGCTCCTCTATCGCAAGGTCGAGGGCTATTCGGCTCTGCAGGTCGACCTCTTCTTCGGTGCGTACATCCTGGGACTCATCCCCGGTTTCCTCATCGCAGGCTCCCTCTCCGACCGCTTCGGTCGCAAGCCGGTCATGATCGCCTCGGTTGCGCTGAGCGTCGTCGCCGCTCTTGTGCTCGCGCTCGGCAGCGCGAGCCCGACCGCGATGATGCTCGGGCGCCTCCTGTCCGGCGTCTCGGTGGCCTTCGCGATGGTCGTCGGCACGACCTGGATCCGCGAGCTCTCGAGCGGCACCGTGCCACCCGCCATCGCTGCGAGGCGTGCCTCGCTCACCATCACCGGAGGGTTCCTCCTCGGCGCCGTCGTCGCCGGCCTCGTCGCGCAGTGGGCGCCCTGGCCGACCGTGACCCCGTACGTCGTGCAGCTCGCGCTCACGGCCATCGCCGCCATCGCGCTCGCCCGCGGCACCGAGACCGCCGGCCCGCGAACGCTTCGACCGGGCGAGCAGCGACTGCCCCGGCCGATCGTCGACGTGGCCATCGCCCCCGAGCACCGCCGTCGCTTCCTCACGGTCATCCTGCCGATGGCGCCGTGGGTCTTCGCGGCTCCCGCGCTCGCGTTCGCCGTCTCGCCGGCCATCGTCGTCGAGCGGCTCGGGGGCCTGGAGATCGCCTTCGCCGCCCTCCTCACGCTCGTCACGCTCACCGTCGGGTTCCTCATCCAGCCCAGCGTGCCGCGCATCGCCGCGCGCGTCGGGGGTGCCTCCGGCTCGGTCGGCCTCGGGCTCCTCGCCGTCGGGGCGCTCATCGTCGCCGCCAACGTCGCCGTCCAGTCCCCGCTGCTCGCGTGTGCGGCAGGCGTGCTCCTCGGCGGGGCGTACGGCATCTGCATGCTCACCGGCCTCGTGGAGGTGCAGGCCATGGCGGGAGCCCGCAACCTGGCGGGCCTCACCGGCATGTACTACGCGCTCACCTACATCGGCTTCGCCCTCCCAGCCATTCTCTCCGCGCTCGCGCCGACGTTCGGCCTGACCTCCCTGCTCGTGACCGTCGCCGTCGTGGCGAGCGGATGCGCTGCCCTGGTCGCGTTCAGCGCGCGACGCACCCGGTGACGCGCGCCACCAGGCCCTGCCGCCGCTCCACCCGCCGCTGCTCCATCTGCCGGCGCCAAGATGACGTCGGACGCGCGGCGCACTGAGCGCGCACGCACCTGCTGATCAGGGAACGTCAACGTTCGATCCCTAGCGTCGTCGGTACATCGCGCCGCGAACCGCCGCGTCGATGCCAGACCCACGATCACCACGAACCACCGATCAGACGGAGGCGAACGATGACCGCTCTCACCGACCCCAGAAACCGTTTCAGCGACTCCGGCTTCCCCAGCCAGGAGCAGCAGCAGCCAGGCCTCACCACCGAGACCACGCCAGCCCCCGACCACGGGGAGAGCAGCTACACGGGCCACGGGCGCCTCAAGGGCCGCCGCGCCCTCATCACCGGTGGCGACTCCGGCATCGGCCGCGCCGTCGCCCTCGCCTACGCACGAGAGGGCGCGAAGGTCGCCATCTCGTACCTGCCCGAGGAGGAGGCGGACGCACAGGAGACCGCGCGCCTCATCAACGAGGCCGGCGAGACCGGGCTCCTCCTGCCCGGGGACCTCCGGAACGAGCAGTACTGCTCCGAGATCGTGCACGCGACCGTCGCCGCCTTCGGAGGCATCGACCTGCTCGTCCTCAACGCCGCCTACCAGCGCGACCGGACGAGCATCGGCGAGACGCCGACGGAGGAGATCCGTCGCGTCATCGAGACGAACCTCGAGGCGCCCATCTACACGCTTCGAGCCGCGGAAGAGCACCTGCCGCCCGGCGCATCCGTCATCTTCTCGTCGTCGGTGCAGGGCTACGAACCCAGCGATGGCCTGTTCGACTACGCCATGACGAAGGCGGCCCTCGTGTCGCTCACCGAGTCGATGGCGAAGGAGTTCGGTCCGAAGGGCGTCCGCGTCAACGCCGTCGCCCCTGGCCCCATCTGGACGCCCCTCATCCCGGCGACTGGCTGGGACGAGGAGAAGCTCGCGAGCTTCGGCCAGGACACGCCACTGGGGCGGGCTGGCCAGCCAGCCGAGCTCGCTGGTGCCTACGTCTACCTGGCGTCCGACGACGCCACCTACACGACCGGAGCGATCATCGCCGTCACGGGCGGCAAGAACCTCTGACGTCGACGGAGGCCGAACAGGCGATCCCACCCGGATCGAAGCGAGAGGAGCGGACCATGCCCAAGAACGCGAACGCCGACGACCAGCCGAGCTTGAAGGACCAGGAGCTCTACGAGAAGCTGCGCGACGAGGGCAACTCGAAGGAGAAGGCCGCCCGCATCTCGAACGCCGCCGCCAAGAAGGGGCGGGGTGAGGTCGGGAAGAAGGGCGGCGAATCCGGATCGTACGAGGACTGGACCGTCGCGGACCTCAGGAAGCGCGCGAAGGAGCTGGACCTCACGGGCTACTCGGACAAGCGCAAGGACGAGCTCATCGGAATGCTCCGCGAGCACTGAAGAGACTCGCCCGCCCCGCTGAGGATGAGCTCGCGAGAGCCCGTCCCGAGCGGGGCGGCGGCCGTCAGTCGAGTTCGAGCGTCTCGAACGGCTGGAGGTCGACGAGCAGGGCGCCAGCGCGCTCCGCCGACTCGCGGAGCCGGGTCGTCGCCAGCGTCTTCCCGACCTTGGCGAGCAGCATCTCGTGCACGGGCAGCACTCGCTTGGGGCGCACCCGCTCGATGTAGTCCATCGACTCGGCGATGCGCATCCAGGGTGCGTTCGCGCACACGGCCAGCACGTCGATGTCGACGCCCTCCGGCGCGCTGTAGGCGTCGCCACCGTAGTAGAGCGCCCCGTGCTCGACGAGCACGCCGACGTTCTCGATGCGGGGGATCGAGCTGTGGATGATGGCGTGCTCGCCGCCGAAGAACGCAAGGTCGAAACCGCCGACCAGCACCGATTCGCCGGCCGAGACGTCGATGACCTCCCCGATGTCCGGAAGATCCGCGGCGATGATCTTCTCGGCCGCGGAGGGGGTCGTGAAGATCGGGGTCTTCGGGTTCCTGGCGAGGATGCGGGTCAGCTGCTCCGGGGTCCAGTGGTCGTCATGCTCGTGCGTGATGACGATGGCGACCGTGCCCGCGGCCTCGGTGATCGGGGTCGTGAACTTGCCCGGATCTATGAAGAGTCGAGACCCGCTCTTCTCGATCGAAAGCGCGGCGTGCTCGAGCTTGGTGAGGCGCATGTTCCTCCTTGATGAGATGCGGCCTCCGTGGGACGCGCGACGATGCGACAACGCTAGCAACCCGCGTCTGGTCGGCCGCACGGGACCCGCGGAACAGCGCGCGACGCGCCGTGCCTCGAAACCCGACTTGCATTGTGTTCACGCGGTGTGCCAGAATATCCGAGTTGCCAAAACGGTCCCATCGTTTAGCGGCCTAGGACACCGCCCTCTCACGGCGGCAGCGCGGGTTCGAATCCCGCTGGGATCACCAACGAAAGCCCGGTTCGAGACTTCTCGAGCCGGGCTTTCTGCATGCGCGGCGAAAGCTCCAGCACCCGGGTTCGGTTGACGGACACCCTGCTCGGGGATACGTTGGGATGGTTCCTGTTCCCGACAGATTGGCAGGCCGGTGAGGATTATCGACGCCCCCGCAACGCACACTGTGCGCTGACGACCGTCGAACCCACCTTCTGAGGCTTCCGGTGTCAGTGCGCGCACTGAACCACCAGGGAGCATCGTGTCTACGTCGACACCTCACACCATCACCCCGCTCGCCTTCGAGCGCCTCAGCCTGAGCTGGCCGGACGGGACGCGGGCACTCGATTCGCTCACGGGCGCCTTCCCACCGGGGAGGACCGGCCTCGTCGGCCGCAACGGCAGCGGCAAGTCGACCCTCCTGCGTCTCCTGGCGGGCCAGCTCGCTCCGACCGGTGGCACGATCCGGGCGGACGCGGATGTCGCCTACCTGCCGCAGCAGCTGACGCTCGACACGGCCCTCCCGGTCACTGCCCTCCTGGGTGTCGACGAGAAGATCGCGGCCCTGCGCGCCATCGAGGGCGGTTCCATCGACACGGCCGCGTATGACGTGCTCGGGGACGACTGGGACATCGAGGTGCGCGCCGAGGCCGAGCTGCGAGGACTCGGCCTCGACGAAGCGATGCTGACGCGCACCGTCGGTGGCCTGTCCGGCGGTGAGGCCATGCTCGTCGCCGTGGCCGGCCTTCGCCTGGGCCGTGCGCCCGTCGTGCTGCTCGATGAGCCCAGCAACAACCTCGATCGGGAGGCACGCGGCAGGCTCACCGCGCTCGTCGCAACGTGGCGTGGCACGCTCGTCATCGCCAGCCACGACGAGGAGCTGCTCGAGCACGTGGACCAGATCGCCGAGCTCCGGCGAGGGGACATCAGCCTCACCGGCGGCGGGTACAGCACCTACCTCGAGCAGCTCGAACGCGAGCGGACGGCGGCCGCTCAGGCCCTCCGATCGGCCGAGGGCACGCTCCGATCCGAGCAGCGGGACCGTCGGGAGGCCGGGGCGAAGATCGCCGGCAGCCTCCGAGCCGGGAGGAAGGCGCAAGCCAACAAGCGGGCACCGAAGATCCTCATGAACGGGCAGAAGGCGCGCGCCCAGGTGTCCGCGGGAAAGCTCCGAGGTGAGCACGAGGCGCGCCTCGCCGACGCTCGTGCCGCCGTGGACCGGGCGGAGGAGCGCGTGAGGGACGACGCGAGCATCCGCGTCCAGCTGCCCGACCCCGACGTCGCGTCCTCGCGTCGGCTCGCGACCCTCGAGGTGCCGGATGCGGCAGGCGAGCTGCGTCCGATCGTGATCATGGGGCCGGAGCGCATCGCCCTCACCGGTCCGAACGGGTCGGGCAAGACGACGCTCCTCGACGCGATCGCCACCTCGGCGGATGCGTGCGGCGCCGAGGGGGCTGCCCGCATCAGCACGCGCGGGGGAGCGTGGGTGACAGCATCCACCACCCGTGTCGGCTACCTGCGCCAGCGCCTCGACGGTCTGGACGATGAGGCGAGCGTGCTCGACAACGTGCAGCGGGCGGCGCCGGAGACCTCCGTGCAGGAGCTCAGGGCGCAGCTCGCCCGGTTCCTGCTGCGGGGAGCTGTCGTCGAACGGCCCGTGGCCTCGCTCTCCGGTGGCGAGCGCTTCCGTGTCTCGCTCGTTCGGCTCCTGCTCGCGACCCCCTCCGCCCAGCTCCTGCTGCTGGACGAGCCGACCAACAACCTCGACCGGGAATCGACCGCGCAACTCGTCACCGCGCTCGGTGACTATCGCGGAGCGCTCATCGTCGTGAGCCACGACGAGCGGTTCCTCGGGAGGCTCGAGGTGACCAGACGGCTCAGCCTCGACTCGGCAGGCAGCGTCCTCGGAGAGGCGTGAGGCCGGGATGGCGTCGCGGCGGGTCTCGCAGCAGGGCCGCCGCAATGCCACAATGGATGCACGCGCGATCTACGCGTACAAGGTGTGCCTTCGGGGCAGGCCACCCGGGCAGAGTTCCAGAGGTGCTATTTGTGAATACTGAACTGGCTTCGTCGTACGCGCGCGCGGAGGAAGCCGTCGCGCTGCGCGTGAGTGCCGCCAGCGACGTCGGAAGTGTGCGCCAGGTCAACGAGGACTCCGTGCTCGCGCGCATGCCCGTCTTCTTCGTCGCCGACGGCATGGGCGGTCACGCGTACGGCGACCGCGCGAGCCAGACCGTGGTCGCGACCTTCGACGAGGAGTTCCAGGTCGAGGAGCCCGCGACGCCGGACCGCGTGCTGCGCACCATCGACCGCGCGAACCGTGCGGTCCAGGACCTCGTGACCGAGGCAGACGGCCCGGGTGCGGTCGCGGGTACGACGCTCTCCGGCATCGCCCTCGTCGATCTTGCCGACCTCGGCGCAGAGCTGCTGCACTGGATGATCTTCAACGTCGGCGACTCGCGCGTGTACGGCTGGAACGGCCGCGCGCTCGTGCAGGTCACCGTCGACCACTCGGCCGTGCAGGAGATGGTAGCCATGGGCCTCATCTCAGCCGCAGACGCGCTCATCCACCCCGACCGCAACGTCATCACCCGCGCCGTCGGCTCCGAGAGCGACGTGGAGGCCGACATCTGGCTCATGCCGGTGCACGGCCACCAGGTGTTCCTCGTCTGCTCGGATGGGCTCACGAAGGAGCTCAGCGACGAGCAGATCTCGCAGGTCATGCTCGAGTACCACTCCGACCCGGAGCCCGAGCTGACGCTCGCCGAGACGCTCGTGCAGACGGCGGTCGAGGTCGGCGGACGCGACAACGTCAGCGTCGTCGTCATCGACTCCGAATACGCGAACGCCGACCAGGCGTCCGCTGCGCCCTCCGTGACGACGGGGCCGATCGCGGCACCGCCGGCCGACGACAGCTTCGAAGACACGACGCCGAGGTAACGATGACCGAGGCACCCCACGAGGTCACGGCACACGCTCCCGTCATCTTTCGTCAGCGCCGCCACGCGCTGCTGCTCCCGCGTCCGTTCGCATCCTCGCAGCGCGCGGATCCGGCCCTCGACGCGGCAGAAGACGCTGTGGCCCCGGGACTCGTCGACGCGGCCCGCCTGGCGTTCACCGACGGCGCCCTCTCGTATGACACTGTGCTCGGGGCCATGCTCGGCGGCGGCCCGCTCAGCGAGGTCGCCCCGTTCGTGTACCTGATCCGCGACGGCAACGGCCTCCGGGTTCTCGCGCGGGGACCGCTGCGTGTTGTCGAGCTGCCCAACGCACCACGGATCGGGATGCGACCGGCGGTCATCAGCGCGCGGGAGGCGCTCACCTGGGTCGAGGCCGTGCTGCCGGCCGCGCGCGGCGTCGAGGTCACCGTCGAAGACGACGGGCACGGACTCGACGAGGTGCCGATCCAGCTGCTGTTCGCGGACCACGACGACGAAGTCGCCGAGACATCGGCTCCGAGCCTCCAGGCTGTGGGGACGACCGCCGACCCCGACCTCGACGGCGCCGTCGGCCCCAGGGAGGCTGTGCGGCCGCGCTCGCTGGCGCTCGAGGCGCAGCTCGAAGGGGCCCCACGCCGGCAAACCGCGGAGGCGGATTCCGGCGAGGCGTTCCCCGAGGCGACGATTCTCGAGCTGCCATCCGAGGAGGAGGCGCCGTCCTGCGACGAATCGGCCGCGCTCGGCACGCCTGCTGCCGAAGCCGAGCCTGCAGCTGAAAGCGAGCCTGCAGCCGAAAGCGAGCCTGCAGCCGAAGGTGAGGCGGGGCCCGAGACGAACGAGGACGCGGATCCCTCGAATCGTGACGCGCAGACGTTCCCCGTGCCGATCCTCGACACGGAAGCGCAGGCCGACCTCATCGGCGAGCACGACGGCCGCACGATCCTGAGCGACGAAGCGAGCCGCATCCGCCAGGCGGCATCCGCGCGCCGAGCCGCGCGCCAGGAACCCCAGGACCACGCCGACCCGGCGGCGACCCAGCTCGGGTCGGTCCCACCCCAGCACGTCGCCTCGGCGGGCCGCCTCGACCGCCCCGACCGCCCCGACCGCCCCGACCGTGGGGAGCACGACGGCCTCACGGTCGCCGGGGGATCGATCCAGGACCTCAGGCGCGACCGTGCCAGCCAGGTCGGGCTCGGCGAACTCGGTGAGACGGTGCTCGCGCAGGCGCTGTCGTTCGAGACGCACCCGGAGAGCGCGGGCCCGACGTTCGCGCCGCCGAGCCCGGCGCCGATCCCGCCGCAGGTGGGGCCCGACCCGCTCGCCGCGCCCGCACCCTCAGCCCCGCCGCCCGCGCCCGCACCCGCGCATCCCACCCCGACGAACGCACCCGCCTACGTCGTCGAGCTGTCCACTGGCGGCACGGTCGCACTCGCGGGGCCGCTGGTGCTCGGCAGGGCCCCGAGCATGGGGGCGGAGCAGACCGGGGGCATCGAGCCCCACCACGTCAAGCTCACGGGCGCGACCGACATCTCCCGCAACCACGTGCTGATGAGCGTCGAGGGTGGCGTCATCGTCGTCACCGACCTGCACTCGCGCAACGGCACGGACGTCGTCATGCCGGGCCGTGGCCCGCAGCGGCTGCGAGCCGGTGAGCCGACGGCGGTCATGCCGAACACGGTCATCGACCTCGGCAGCGGCATCTTCCTGACCGTGCGCAACCAGTCCATGACGGCGAGCCACTGACGGTGGCCGGGCAGCGACGGACGCCAGCGGAGCCGCCCGAGATTCCCGGCTACCTCTACCGAAAGCACTTAGGTTCCGGCGGCTTCTCCGACGTCTTCCTCTACGAGCAGCAGTTCCCACGAAGGCTCGTCGCCGTCAAGGTGCTGCTGGGCGGCGACGACCTCGGCGAGACGAGCAGGCAGGCCTTCATCGGCGAGGCCAACCTCATGGCGCAGATGTCGTCGCACCCCTACATCGTCACGATCTTCCAGGCCGACGTCGCGGGCGACGGCCGCCCCTACTTCGTGATGGAGTTCGCGTCGGGCCTCAGCCTCTCCGAACGCTACAAGCGTGAGCGGATCCCCGTCGAGGAAGTGCTGCGAACGGGGGTGCGCATCTCGAGCGCCGTCGCGACCGCACACGCGGTCGGCATCCTGCACCGCGACGTGAAACCGGCGAACATCCTCACGAACGACTTCGGCTGGCCGGCGCTCACCGACTTCGGCATCTCCTCCGCCGTCGACGATGAGCTCGCAGACGCCGGCGATCTCGTCGAGTCAGCCCCGGCAGGGGGAGGTGGGCTGTCGGTGCCATGGTCCCCGCCGGAGATGTTCGAGGACGAGCCGAAGCCCGACGTGCGCAGCGAGGTCTTCTCGCTCGGCGCGACCGTCTACTCGCTGGTCGCAGGGCACACCCCGTTCGAACGCCCCCGTCAGAAGAACTCGACGCTCGACCTCATCTCCCGCATCGAGCGCGGATCCATCTCACCCATCGACCGCGGTGACGTCCCCCGATCGCTCGTGAGCGTGCTCCACAAGGCGATGGCCCGCAACCCCGCCCACCGCTACCAGAGCGCGGTCGAGTTCGCGTACGCGCTGCAGCGGGTCGAACTCGAGCTGAACTACGCGCCGACCGCGATCGACGTGCCCAACATGACGATCTCCGCTCCCATCGCGACCGGGGGTGGGGATGCGGATGCGACGAGCCTGCGGCCCGTCTCGCTGGTCAACGCGCAGGTCCACGAAGGAGCCCGCGCGAGCAAGGCCGAGCTGACCTCCGCACGCGCGGTCGTCCGGGTCGCAGCGCAGCAGTCGCCGGGTGGGTTCGCGGCCCGGTACGAGACCGCCAGCGGCCCACGGACCGGCCGGAAGCCCCGGGGCGCCGAGCATGCGGGCGCGCAGGCGAGCGATGACTCCGGCCCGACGACAGCCCGCCGCATCACGACACCTGGCCATGCTTCCGCTGGTCCGACGCCGATCGCGCCCTCGTTCGGGGGCGCAGCCGGAGGCCAGCAGCTCGGTGATGCGAGGGGCGAGGCGACGATGGCCGCCGAGCTGGCGGGCGTCAGCGAGGCCAACGCGGCGGCAGCCAGACGCAGGCCGTCGCGGAACGCCCTCGTCGGGCTCATCGCGGGCGGTCTCGTCGTCGTCATCGGCGTTGCCGCCGCCATCGCATGGATGCTCACGCCAGGTGACGAGCAGATCGGCCGCGCCACCGCCACACCCGTGTCGATCGACGCGGGTGGCTTCCCTCCCGTGCTCGTGGCCCCCGTCGCCGTTCGCAGCCCGGACGGAGCCGTCACCTTCTCCTGGTCGAACCCCGACCCGCAGCCCGGCGACGTCTACTACTGGACCGCCGGAGAGAACGGCAAGGACGGCGCGACGACAAGTGAGACATGGGTTGTGATCCCGGGAGTGCCGGAAGGCGCCCAGTCCTGCATCGAGGTTGAGGTGAGGCGCGGCGGGAAGGTCAGTCCGGAACCGCTCGATGTCTGCTATCCGCAATGAGCGCGCTGATCCGCCATGATGGACCCATGAGTGAAAGCAAGTACACCTCTGCGGTCGACGCGAGCGAGATCCCGGAAGAGGCCGTCGAGATCTCCGACAGCGACGAGCGAGTCGTCAGCGAGGTGCCGCCACTCGGACCGCTGCGCGTCGAGTTCGTCGGGGAATGGTACGAACTGGACCCGGCGACGCCGTTCACGATCGGCCGCGACGCGGACCTCGTCATCGACGAGAACCCGTACCTGCACCGACAGTTCCTCGTGCTCCAGGCCGAGTTCGGCATGTGGTGGCTCTCCAACGTGGGCTCGGTGCTCTCGGCCACGGTCACCGATGACTCTGGCCAGGTGCAGTCCTGGCTGTCGCCCGGCGCGAAGCTGCCCGTCGTCTTCCAGCACATGCAGGTCATGTTCACGGCGGGTTCGACGACGTACGACTTCGCCATCCACTCGGCGTCGGACTTCTACAACACGTCCCACGTCAACATGTCCCCGTCCGGCAACACGACGCAGGCCGTCATCCACCTCACGGAGACGCAGCGCGAGCTGATCCTCGCGCTGGCGGAGGACGTGCTGCGCAACTCCGTTCCGGGGCGCGGCGTCATCCCGAGCTCGGCGGATGCGGCCGCTCGCCTCGGGTGGACGCTCCCGACCTTCAACCGCAAGCTCGACAACGTGTGCGACAAGCTCGACAAGTTCGGCGTCTCGGGACTGCGGGGCGGGCGAAGCAAGCTCGCGTCCAACCGCCGCGCGCGCCTCGTCGAGTACGCCATCTCGACGCGTCTCGTGACTCCGGAGGACCTCGACATCCTCGACCGCCGCTGAGACCGCCGGGCATCCGCCACAGTCGTCCAGGGGAGCCTTGCCTCCTTCAGGAGGACGAAGGGGAGCCCTCTCGGTCGCGCCCGCGTCCGCTCCTCGTGCACAATGATGTCCGTGCGCCTTGCGTGAGGCGCTGAGGAGCTCTGCTGGGGGTGGGGAAGCATGCGCCGAACAGCGCCGAGGGCGAGGGGACGCCGCCAGCTCGCGATGACGCTCGTCCTCGCCCTCCTCGTGGGAACACCACTGCTGTTCGCGCTCCTCCACGAAGGGTTCGCGGCCGCCGAGATCGAGGTGGAGAGCAGCGACGTCTGGGTCTCGAACAGCCAGGAACTGCGGGCGGGGCGCCTGAACGCGCAGATCCAGGAGCTCGACGCGAGCGTGAGCCTCGTCACCGCGGACGTGGGCATCCTGCAGGACGGCGACACCGTCTTCCTGCACGACCAGACGAGCGGCTCCCTCGGACGGGTCGACCCGGCGCTCACCGACCTGCGGGAGAGCATCCTGACGCCGGCCGGCAGTCGCAGCTCGTATGGGGGCGGCGTGATCGCGCTCCTCGACCCGGCCACTGGCAGACTGTGGCTCATCGACGCCTCGCAGCCGCTCGCCTTCGACGCGGCGACCGCGGAGCCGGTCGCGGAGCTCGGCCCGGACGCGCAGGTCGTCGTCACGCCGCTCGGCACCGTGCTGGCGGTCTCGCCCGAGAAGCAGCAGATCCTGCGCATGGAGGGCCTCGGCGCCGAGCAGAGCTGGGAACCCCTCGCGGGTTCCCCCGGCGCGTACGAGCTGACCGCTGTCGGGGAGCAGCCGGTGGTCTTCGACCGTGAGGCCGGCTCGCTGCTGGTCGACGGCGCGGCCAGGCCGGTCCCCGAGACGGCCCTCCGCGTGCAGCTGCCTGGCGCGGCGGCCCCCGAGGTCGTGTTCGCGACCGTCGACGGAACCCTCCGTGTGCCCCTCGGCGGCGGCGACCCGGTCAGCGTGCCAGCCGGTATCGACGGCTCCCTGGCCACGCCGCAGGGCACCGCGCGTCCCGCAGTGGTCGGTGGATGCACGCACGCGGCCTGGGCGCAGGCCGCCGCCACGATGGTCGCATGCGGTGACGGCGAGCCGCGGGTCCAGTCGATGTCGACGCCACCGCTCGGCGAGATCCTCTTCCGGGTCAACCGCAACGTCGTCGCGCTCAACGACATCGCGACGGGCCAGGTGTGGCTGCCGCAGGAGAACATGCGGCTCGTCGAGAACTGGAACGAGCTCGTGCCGCCCGAGGATGCCGACGGCGTCGAGGGGGAGAACGAGGCGACCGAGGAGTCGTTCGAGGCGACACTCGCCGAGCGGGGCGAGGTGAACACGCCTCCCGACCTGGTGGACGACGTCTTCGGCGTGCGTGCCGGATCCACGGGGTACCTGACGGTGCTCGACAACGACTCGGATGTCGACGGCGACATCCTCACGATCACCGGACTCGCGGGCGACGTGCCGGAGTCCTTCGGCGAGCTGCGCCTCATCGACGACGGGCGAGCCCTCCAGTTCCGAGCCGCCGACGGAGCCTCCGGCGAGCAGACGCTCACCTACACGGCGACCGACGGCAGGCAGGGCGGCGTCGCTGAGGCGCGGCTCACGATCCGGATCCAGCCCGCTGAGGCCGAGAACCAGGCCCCCACGACGAACAGGACCAGCACGGTCGCCGTCGAGGCCGGCCAGAAGATCTCCTACAACGTCATCCCCGACTGGATCGACCCGGACGGCGACCCCATCTTCCTGCAGGGGGCCACGGCACCCGTCGGCGATGCCATCGGCTTCACGCCAGACGGACGCATCACGTTCACGGCGGCCAGCGCGGAGCTGGGGGAGCGGGTCGTGCCCTACCTCGTCTCCGACGGCTCCTCGCAGGCCGCCGGCGAGCTGCGCATCCGGGTCGAGGCGCCAGGCACGCTCGGCCCGATCGGGACGCCCGACTACGCGAGCGGCGTGGTCGGCGAGACCGTCACCGCGCAGCCGCTCGTCAACGACCTCTCACCCAACGGGCAGGCCCTCGGTCTGGTCGAGATCGCGGAGCTCGGCACGGCGACCGGAGGGGCCGGGTTCAACCCCGACCTCGGCACGGTGACCTTCACCTCCGAGACCGCGACGACCGCCTACGTGCAGTACACCGTCACGGCTGGCGCCGCCACCTCGGTCGGGATCATCCGCTTCGACGTCGAGGAGCCGGCGGCGGAGCCTGCGCAGGTGACCGCGGTCCGCGACCTCGCCTACCTGCGTCCCGGCCAGTCGAACGCCGTCGACGTGCTGGGCAACGACGTGTCCACGGGCACTGGCGTGCTCTCCGTGCAGAGCGTCGAGACGACGGATGAGGCGCGCATCGCGGGCCTCGCCGTCGAGCTCATCGACAACACGATCGTCCGCCTCTCCTCGCAGGCGGCCATCCAGCAGGCCATAGAGCTGCCGTACACGATCACCGACGGCACGGCGACGTCCGTCGGCTTCATCGTCGTCGTCCCGGTCGAGCCGGCCGTGACGCACGAGCCACCCGTCGCCGTCGACGACACCAGGCGGGTGCGCGCCGGCGACTACACGAGCGTCTCCGTGCTCGAGAACGACTCGCACCCGGACGAGGCGCAGATGTCGCTCGCGCCGGAGCTCAACAACGTGCAGGTCGGCGACGGCTACACCTTCGTCTCCGGCGACGACGTCCGCCTCCAGGCGCCGAGCGAGCCGGGCACCTACTCGCTCGGGTACACCGTCGTCGACGAGCACGGCGAGCAGGCCGGCGCGAACCTCACCTTCCAGGTGACGGCTCCCGACGAGTCGAACAACCGGCCGCCGGAGCCGGGCACCGACACCGCCAGGGTCTTCGAGGGCGCCAGCGTGCGCATCGAGGTGCCCCTGAACGGCATCGACCCGGACGGAGACTCCGTCGAGCTCACGCAGCTCGTCGACGTCCCCAAGCTCGGCTCGGTGCGGGAGATCACGCAGACCTCCTTCGTCTACGAGGCCTTCGCGGGCGCCTCCGGAACGGACGTGCTGCGCTACGAGGTCGTCGACGGCTACGGTCAGCGCGCGGAAGGCACCATCAAGGTGGGTGTCGTCGCCCGCGCCGCCGCGACCGCGCCTCCCGTCGCCGTCGATGACAACGTGCGCGCCAAGCCCGGATCGCGCATCGCGGTCCCCGCGCTGCAGAACGACTCCGACCCGAACGGCTACCCGCTCGAGCTCGTGCCCGAGCTCGTCGGGGTCGACGCGAGCCTCGACGCCGAGGTCGACGGCGACTCCGTCATCGTCACGGTCCCGAGCGACGGCGAGTTCGTCTCCGTGCCCTACACGATCACCAACGGCCAGGGAGGTCAGGACGCCGCGTTCATCCACATCACGATCAGCGCGGATGCGCCGACGCTCCCGCCGACCGCGACCGACCACGTCGTTCGCCTCGACGACTTCGCAGGTGCGCAGACGCTGAGCGTCAACGTGCGCGACGGAGCGGCGAACCCAGGCGGGCGGGCGAGCGAGCTCGCCGTCGACCTCGTGGGCGCCGGGGCCGGGGCGGCGCAGGTCGAAGAGGACGGACGCGTGACGGTGACGCTCAGCGACGTCAGGCAGATCATCGTCTACCGGCTGACAGCGGAGGACACGGGCCTCACCGCGGCGGGCTTCCTCATGGTGCCAGCGCTCATCACCGAGGAATCGAAGCGGCAGTCGCCGTTCCTCATCCCCGACCTCCCCGCGCAGAAGGTGAAGGTCGGCGAGTCGATCTCGTGGAACGTCAACGACCTCGTCCGGGCGCCCTCCGGCAACCGCGTCACGATCATCAACCCGGAAGAGGCGTGGGCCGAGCAGGCAGACGGCAGTGCCATCGTGCAGAGCGAGACCGACCTCAGGTTCACGCCGAAGCCCGGCTTCCGCGGGCCCGCATCCGTCACCTTCCAGGTGTCGGATGCGGACGGCGACAACGACCCGAACGCAGGCATCGCGACCATCCGGGTGCCGATCGCCGTCGGAGACCCCGACTTCTTCGACGTCCCACCGACGTTCGTCGCCCCGCAGCTCACCATCGAGCAGGGCACAGAGCAGAGCTTCGACCTGAGCACCGCGACGGGGCACCCCAACAAGGACGTCGTGCCGCAGGTGCAGTTCTCGAAGCTCACGGGTGGAACGGGAGACCTCACGGCGTCCCTCGACGGCAGCACCGTCAAGGTCGGGGCCGGCGTCACCGCGAAGGTCGGCACGGTCGCGAAGTACACGGTCACGTACACGTTCCGCGAGTTCGTGCAGACGGGCACCGTCACCGTCACGGTCGTCTCGACCTCGAAGCCGCTGCCGCGGGCGGTGCCGGACGAGCAGCTGGCCCGACGCAACGAGCCCGTCACCATGAACGTCACCGCCAACGACTTCAACCCGTTCCCCGAATCGCCACTCAAGCTCCTCTCCGCGAGCGACGTCTCCACAGGCGCTGAGAAGGCTGCCGTCTCGCTCGTGGACGGGCAGCTGCGGATCGTCCCGGCCCCGAACTTCATCGGCACCATCACGGTCAGCTACCGCATCGGCGACCAGACCGGCGACCCCCTCCGCGAGACCACGGGCCTGGCCACCGTCGAGGTGCAGGACGTGCCAGGCATCCCCACCTCGGTGACGCTCGAGAAGGGCAGCGCGCTCGGCACGCTCGTCGTGGGCTGGTCGAGCGCCATCTCCAACGGCCCCGAGATCACCGGATACGAGGTGACGCTCACCGGGGGCGGGGCTGTCCTCACCGCGTCCGTTGGCGTGGCGTACAGTGCGACCTTCTCGGCTTCCGACGGCCTTGTGCCCGGCGTGGAGTACACCGCAACCGTCCAGGCCAAGAACGCGCTGGGCATAGGGCCGCCTTCGAACTCAGCGGGCGCGAAGCCGATCAACCTCCCTCAGGCGCCCCAGGGACTCTCGGTTCCTGATGTTCAGGCCGCGCCGGGAGCGCTCACGGGGACACTCAAGGCGGACTGGTCTGCGCCCGCCGTGGACGGTGGAGGACTCAGCGGGTACGACGTGACGGTGCAAGTCGGAACGCAGGCCCCGACGACGACGAGTCTGCCCGCATCGCAGCGTTCCTTCGAGATCACCGGCATCGCTATCCCCAAGTACGGTTCGACGCCGGTGAGCGTCTACGTCGCGGCGAAGAACGAAGCTGGGGCCTCCACGGCCACAGTCAAGATCACGGGCACAGTGTTCTACACCCGGGACTACAAGATCAGCATCATCGCGGGCAAAGCGGTAGACGGGAAGCCTGACGACGTGAAGAGCTTCGTCATCAAGGGGCAGGACTTCTCCGAGGCGACCACCTACAGCGTCAAGTGCTACAGCAACAACAAGCCAGGCGACAACAAGCTGATCGGAGAGCAGACCGGACTGAACGCCGCGTTCCTCAACTCCGACGGAGGGCTCCATCTGCCGGACTGCGCGGGGAGCCTCGGTGGCTACTGGGTGGAGATCATCGAGAACGGTGCGTCCGTCGTCAAGAGCCCGGTGCTCGAGAAGTGGTAGCCAGAATGTCGGTGGCCGAAGAGACAATCAAGAGACCTGACGTGCAGCAGCCGTCGCGAAGAGGAGCCCGTATGACCGTGACCGAAGAGCAGGCCGCCTGGTTCCAGGACGCCTTCGAGCGGCTGACCGCCAACATCGAGCAGGCGGTCGTCGGCAAGCGGCACGTCGTCGAGCTCACCCTCACAACCCTCTTCAGCCAGGGGCACCTCCTCCTCGAGGACGTGCCAGGCACCGGCAAGACGGTGCTCGCGAAGGCCCTCGCCAAGACGATCGACGGCACCAACAGCCGCGTCCAGTTCACGCCGGACCTGCTGCCCTCCGACGTCACCGGCGTCACGATCTTCGACCAGGGGAAGCGCGACTTCGAGTTCCACCCGGGCCCCATCTTCGCCTCCATCGTGCTGGCCGACGAGATCAACCGCGCCTCGCCGAAGACGCAGTCCGCGCTGCTCGAGGTCATGGAGGAGGGGCGGGTCACCGTCGACGGAACACCGCATCCCGTGCCGTCGCCATTCCTCGTCATCGCCACCCAGAACCCCGTCGAGCAGGCGGGAACCTACAAGCTGCCGGAAGCGCAGCTCGACCGCTTCCTCATGAAGACCTCCCTCGGCTACCCCGACCACGAGAGCACCGTGCGACTCCTCATGGATGCGGGAAACCGGCAGCGCGCCGACAGCGTGCCCGCCATCCTCCACGCCGAGAACGTCGTCGTCATGCAGCAGCTCGCCGCCGACGTGCACGTCGACGAGTCGATCATGGCCTACGTCTCGGAGATCGTCACCGCCACACGCGCCGACCGAGACGTGCTCGTCGGCGTCTCCGTCCGCGGTGCCCTCGCGCTCGCCCGCGCCGTGAAGGCCTGGGCCCTCGCGCACGGCCGCCGCTACGTCGTCCCCGACGATGTGCGCACCCTCGCGCACCCCGTGCTTGCACACCGGCTCATCCTCGACCCGGAAGCCGAGTTCTCGGGTACCACGCCAGACCAGGTCATCGACCGGTGCCTCCTCGAGGTCGACCCACCCCAGCACCGAGCCGCGCAGTGACCGACGCGCACGAATCCACCGAAGCCGACGTCGCGGACCGCGACCGGCTCACGATCGGCGACGCCATCAGGTGCGTCACGCCGCTCGGCTGGATCGTGCTCGTCTCCGGCGTCCTGCTGCTCGCCGCCGGGACGGTGTTCGGCTGGCTCGAGCTCATCGGAATCGGGGGAGTGCTCATCGGCGTGTTCGCGGCCGCGGTGCCCTTCACCATCGGACGCGAGAGCTTCGGCGTCCAGGTCGACCTCGAGCCGCGGCGCGTTCGCGTCGGCGACCGCGCGCTCGGCCGCCTGCAGGTCACCAACCTCGGCGAGCGCCGCGTCCTCCCGACCCGCCTCGCACTCCCCGTCGGTCACGCGACCGCCGAGTTCAGCGTGCCCCAGCTGGCCCCGGACGAGACGCACGAGGACCTCTTCGCCGTGCCCACGACGCGCCGCGCCGTCATCGAAGCCGGGCCAGCCCGCTCGCTGCGGGGCGACCCCATCGGCCTGCTCGAGCGGGCCAGGAGATGGACGGGCGTGCTCGAGCTGTTCGTGCACCCCAGGACCGTGCGCATCACCGCCCAGGTGGCAGGCCTCCTCCGCGACCTCGAAGGTGTCACCGGCGAGCGCATCACCGACGACGACCTCGCCTTCCACGCCCTCCGCCCCTACGAGCCCGGGGACGACCGGAGGAACATCCACTGGCGCACGAGCGCGCGGACCGGCCTGCTCATGGTCCGGCAGTTCCAGGAGACCCGTCGCTCGCAGGCCAACGTGCTCCAGACACTCGAGACGTCCGCCTACGCGTCCGAGGAGGAGTTCGAGCTCGGCGTCGAGGTGCTCGCCTCCCTCGCGCAGGAACTCATCCGCTCAGGGGTCGCCCTCAGCGCCATGACCCAGAGCGGGCGGCTGCCGACGCGCGCCGTCTCATCGATGCTCGACGGCACCAGCAGGCTGCAGCCCCACGCGAGGGCAGCCCCATCGCTGCGCGACTTCGTCGCCCTCAGCGTGCGACGGCTTCCCCAGGCCAGCATCGTCTTCCTCGTCTGCGGCAGCGCCACGACCGACGCGCAGCTCGGGCAGCTGCAGTCGGTCTTCGCAGCCGACGTGACGCTCGTCGTCTTCCGCTGCGCGATCGGACACCCAGCCAGCCGCACGCGCCTCCGCGAGACCGTCGTGTGCACGGTGCCTGATCTCGACGACCTGCCGCGCCTGGTGCGCGAGACGCGGGTGCGCACATGACCGCGGCGACCAAGGGGCAGACAGGCGGCGGACCGCGGGAGATGTCCTCGCCCCGGCGCGACCGAGCCACCCGGGCGCCGCAGGAGACAGCGACCACGTCCCTGATGGGGGCGCGTTCAATAGTCGACGCGGGTGTCATCGCGGCGCTCACGACGCTCGCATCCCTCGGGTTCGCGCCCGCCTACGGCAGCGGCTGGTTCCTGCTCGCGGTCGCTGGCGGACTCCTCGTCGGCATCGGCCCCGCCCTCATCGGGGCCCGCCTGGGCCTCACCCGCGTCAACACGATCCTCGTGGCGATCGCCAGCTACTTCCTCTTCGGAACCGCGTTCGCGCTGCCCCAGTCCGACCTCGGCGGCGTGCTGCCCACCCTCGCGACGCTCGCCGACCTCGCCCGCGCCCCCGTGTTCGCGTGGCGCGACGCCGTGACCCTCTCGACGCCGCTCCTCGAACCCGGCCATCTCGCGGCGCTTCCCTACTTCGTCGCCGCCGCCTGCTCCCTCGTGTCGATGATGCTGCTCCTCTGGGTCGCGCCCGCACGCCCTCATGCGGTCTGGCCGCCGACCGTCGCGCTCCTCGGCCCCCTCGCCGTCCTCGCCAGCGCGATCTTCATCGGGACAGACGACAGCGTCGCCGGTGTGCTGCGCGGCGGGATCTTCGCCGTCGTCGCCCTCGTCTGGCTCAGCTGGCGCCGCGGCTTCGGCAACGTCGCCTCGAAGGACGCCAGGCGAGCGCTCTTCCGTGCCCGCGCGCTCGGCACCGGCGTGCTCGTCCTCGTCGCCGCCCTGCTCACGACCGCCGGTGGCCTCGTCGCCTCCGCGACCGTCGCCGACCAGCGGGTCGTCGCACGCGAGCAGATCACACCGCCGTTCGACCCCCTCTCGCACACGAGCCCACTCGCCGGCTTCCGCGAGTACTCCAAGCTGAGACCAGACGCCGTGCTCTTCGACGCAACCGGCCTCCAGGGCGGCGACCGCATCCGCCTCGCGACCCTCGAGAGCTACTCGGGCAAGTCCTGGCAGATCGCCGACCCCCAGCAGTCCCTCGAAGCAGCCGGCAGCTACACCCTCTCGGGACGAGTCGTGCCGAGCAACCCCTTCGTGACCGCATCCTCCCAACGCCACCTCGACGTCACCATCCGCGACTACTCCGACATCTGGCTGCCAAGCGTCGGCGTCCCGACGGACGTGAACCTCACCGGCGGCAGCCTGCCAGAGCGCCGCGGGGACTTCCGCTTCAACGCCCGCGCCAGCGGAGGCCTCCTCACCTCGGGACTCCAGGAAGGCGACACCTACGAGATCGCCGCGCTCGTGCAGGACCTCCCGATCGAAGGGCAGCTCGACAACGCGGACGTCGTCGACCTCGCCTACCCGGACATGCCCGCCGCCCCAGCCGCGCTCGTCGAGCGCCTGCAGAGCTACGTCGCGGGCGAGACCTCGCCCTACCTGCAGCTGAAGGCCATCGAGAACGCGCTCATGGCCGAGGGGTACTTCAGCCACGGCACCGCCAGCGACACCGTGCCCTCCCGTGCCGGGCACGGACTCGACCGCATGCAGGAGCTCTTCGAACTCCGCTACCTCGTCGGCGACGAGGAGCAGTACGCGTCCGCCATGGCGATCATGGCCCGCCAGCTCGGCTTCCCGGCCCGTGTCGTCATGGGCTACGCGCCAGAGGTCACGAGCGAGGGCACGACCGAGGTGCGCGGCTCCGACGTCACCGCCTGGGTCGAGGTGCCATTCGAGCGCTTCGGATGGGTCGCCTTCGACCCCACACCGGAGCGCACCGACGTGCCCGTCAACACGACGACCGACCCCCAATCGAAGCCCAAGGCCCAGGTGCGTCAGCCACCGCAGACCCAGGAGAAGCCGGACGAGCTGCTGACGAGTGCCGACGAGCGCCGTCAGGAGGAAGAGCCGGACGACGAGGAGACCCTCCCCGGCTGGATCCTCACGCTCGGCGCATCGCTCGCGGTTCCACTCGCGCTGTTCTTCGTGCCGCTGCTCGTGATCGCGCTCCTCAAACGGCGACGACGCCGAAGACGACAGCACGAAGGGACCCCAGACCTCCGGGCAGCCGGGGCATGGAGCGACAGCATCGACCGATACGCGGAGCTCGGCTACGCAGTGCCGCCACGACGCACCCGCGCGCAGACGGCCGCGGCAGTGCATCCATCGCTCGCCTCCATCGCCGACCGGAGCGACCTGGCCGTGTTCGGCGACGAGCTGCCGACGGAAGAGCAGCTCGCGCTGCTCTGGGCGGATGCGGATGCCTCCGTCGCCGAGGCGCGCAGGTCCGTCGGCTTCTGGCGCCGCCTCCGAGGACGATTTGCGTTCCGCCGCCGCCAGCGAGCCGTATCATGGCGACGTGGAACGTTCGGGGTTCATCGAGGTACCGCCGGGAATGATCGGCCAGGGGGCGAGCATGTCTGAGACGGCAGACGAGCCCGACCGGGCAGCTCGGTCGGAGCAATCAGCGCGCGGAAGCTCGGCGGAAGGATCGCCCGACAACTGGCTCCGCGCCGAGCTCGACGACGACTATCCGCTGCCGCCGCTGCCCGCCCCACGGCCCAGGCTCACGCCACAGCCAGCCGCGCAGGGCCTCCAGCCGGCCGCGCAGGGCCTGCAGCCGGCCGCGCAGGGCCTGCAGCCGGCCGCGCAGGGCCTGCAGCCGGCCGCGCAGGGTCTGCCTCCCGCCGCCCCGCAGTTCGGCGCAGCAGCGCAGGTCACCAGCGCACCGCTCGAGTCGCCGCTCGCTCCGGTCGATCGTGCCCAGTCTGCAGTGCCGTTCCAGGGGCCTTCGACCACCCCGGAGGTCGACGCCCGACAGCCGAGCGTGCAGGGGCCGGGCGCGCATGCCGAGCAGCCGCTCCCAGAATGGGTGATCGTGCTCGCCGACGGCGTCAGCCTCCCCATCTACGGTCCGGTGGTGATCGGGCGCAACCCGTCGCAGGAACGCTTCCCAGACGCCTCCGTCTCCGCGGTCCCCGACATCACCCAGACCATGTCGAAGACCCACGCCAGGTTCTGGGCAGACGGCGACCGCCTGTACGTCGACGACCTCAACTCCACCAACGGCGTCGCCCTCTTCCCTGGCGGGAATGCGCACGGCGCCCTCGCGGTTGAGCCTGGAGTCCCAGCGGAACTCCGCTCCGGCGACGTCGTGCAGCTGGGCGAATACCGGCTGTCGATCCGCCGAAGCTGAGCACCGCGTTCAGCCTCGTCCCGTCAGGAGCCGCATGGTCTCGTCGCTGCGACTCACACCCCCGACGCCGACACCAGAAGCCCGAAAAGCTGCAGACGACGCAGTGTTAGCATGGTCCGCATGTCTGCCGGTCTGCTCCTCCTTTGCTGCCGCGACGGGGCCTGACTTCGCAGGTGCATCCCGTCGCGGTGTTCAAGGCGCCTGACCAGATGCGAGGAGACACAAGCAGCATGAAGACCGAACGCAGCAGCACACACGGCGCACTCCCCACGGCGCAGCCGAGAACCCTGGCGCAGAAGGTGTGGGAAGACCACCTCGTCGCCAAGGGTGAAGACGGCTCACCAGACCTCATCTACATCGACCTGCACATCATGCACGAGGTCACCAGCCCGCAGGCGTTCGACGGCCTGCGCGTCGCTGGCCGCCCCGTGCGCCGCCCCGACCTCACGATCGCGACCGAAGACCACAACACGCCGACGGTCGACATCCTGAACCGCATCGCCGACACCACGAGCCGCACGCAGATCGAGACGCTGCGCCGCAACGCCAAGGAGTTCGGTATCCGTCTCCACCCGCTCGGGGACGCCGAGCAGGGCATCGTGCACGTCGTCGGGCCGCAGCTCGGCCTCACGCAGCCCGGCATCACCGTGGTCTGCGGCGACTCGCACACCTCCACCCACGGGGCCTTCGGTGCCATCGCGTTCGGCATCGGCACCAGCGAGGTCGAGCATGTGCTCGCCACGCAGACGCTCGCCATCAAGCCGTTCAAGACGATGGCCATCAACGTCGACGGAACCCTCAGGGAGGGCGTCACCGCGAAGGACATCATCCTCGCCGTCATCGCCAAGATCGGCACGGGCGGCGGCGCCGGCTACGTGCTCGAGTACCGTGGCTCCGCCATCGAAGCCCTCTCCATGGAGGGGCGCATGACGATCTGCAACATGTCGATCGAGGCCGGAGCGCGCGCGGGAATGGTCGCACCGGACGAGAAGACCTTCGCGTATCTCGAAGGCCGCGATCACGCCCCCATCGGCGAAGACTGGGACGTGGCACTCGACTACTGGCGAACGCTGCGCACCGACGACGACGCCGTCTTCGACGCCGAGGTCTCCATCGACGCCGACACCCTCGAGCCGTTCGTCACCTGGGGCACCAACCCCGGCCAGGGCGTCTCCCTCAGCGGCGTCGTCCCAGAGCCGTCCGAGTTCGCCGACCCCAACGACCGGCAGGCCGCCGAGCGCGCCCTCGAGTACATGGCGCTCGAAGCGGGCCGCCCGCTGAAGAGCATCCCCGTGGACGTCGTCTTCATGGGGTCGTGCACGAACAGCCGGATCGAAGACCTCCGCGCCTTCACCTCCGTGATCGCAGGACGCCAGAAGGCAGAGGGCGTGCGCGTCATGGTCGTCCCCGGTTCCGCGCGGGTTCGCCTCGAGGCGGAAGCCGAGGGCCTCGATCGGATCATCACCGACTTCGGAGCGGAGTGGCGCTTCGCGGGCTGCTCGATGTGCCTCGGCATGAACCCAGACCAGCTCGAACCGGGCCAGCGCTGCGCTTCCACCTCGAACCGCAACTTCGAAGGGCGCCAGGGCAAGGGCGGGCGGACCCATCTTGTGTCTCCCCTCGTGGCCGCCGCGACCGCGGTTCGCGGTACGCTCTCCAGTCCGTCCGATCTCGACCCGCCCGCAGCATCCACAACCCCGGGCACCGCACAGCAGCCACAGGAGGTGACCGTCTGATGGAGAAGATCACCCGCATCGAAGGCGCCGCCGTCCCGCTTCGCCGCTCCAACGTCGACACCGACCAGATCCTCCCGGCGGTCTACCTCAAGCGCGTCACCAAGACGGGCTACGAAGACGCGCTCTTCAACGGGTGGCGGCAAGACCCCGAGTTCGTCCTCAACCGACCCGAATACCAAGAGAACCCCCGCATCCTGCTCGTTGGACCCGACTTCGGCACGGGGTCATCCCGAGAGCACGCCGTCTGGGCGCTCAAGGACTACGGCTTCCGAGCCGTCATCGGCTCCCGCTTCGGAGACATCTTCCTCGGCAACGCCGGCAAGCAAGGGCTGCTTGTCGCCACGCTGGAGGAGCACCTCGTAGAACAGCTCTGGGATGCCGCGGAAGCGGACCCGGGCGCGGCTGCGGTCGTTGACCTCACCACGAACACCGTTACTGTCGGAGACATGACGGCGACGTTCGAGATCGACGACTACACGAGATGGCGTCTGCTCGAGGGCCTCGACGACATCTCGTTGACGTTGCGTGACGAACACGCGATCTCCACCTTTGAGTCACGCCGAGAGGCGTGGCGTCCGCGGACTCTTCCGATCCGCAGGTCCACCACCGCAGGGAGTGCAACTCAGTGAACACGATCACCAACGACTCGGCTCGCGCCGGCGCATCAGTCGGCCTGACCGGCGACACCATCGTCTTCAACGGCGGACGCCCGCTCGCCGGTCGCATCGAGGTCCGTGGCGCGAAGAACCTCGTGACCAAGGCCATGGTCGCGGCCCTCCTCGGCGAGGACGTCAGCGTTCTCCGCGACGTGCCGGACATCTCCGACGTCCGCGTCGTCGCCGGCCTCCTCACCCTCCACGGCGTGAAGATCGACCGCAACGAGGTGTCCGGCGACCTGCGCCTCGACCCGACGAACGTCGAAACGGCCCACATGGCCGAGATCAACGCGCACGCCGGCTCCAGCCGCATTCCGATCCTTTTCTGCGGCCCGCTCCTGCACCGCCTCGGCGAGGCGTTCATCCCCGACCTCGGCGGCTGCCGCATCGGCGACCGCCCGATCGACTTCCACCTCGAGGTGCTCCGCAACTTCGGCGCCGTCATCGAGAAGCTGCCGAGCGGCATCCGGATGAGCGCGCCAGAGGGCCTGCACGGCGCCAAGGTCACGCTCCCGTACCCGTCCGTCGGCGCCACCGAGCAGGTCCTGCTCACGGCCGTCCGCGCGAACGGGCGCACGGAGCTGCGCAACGCGGCCATCGAGCCCGAGATCATGGACCTCATCAACATCCTGCAGAAGATGGGCGCCATCATCTCGGTCGACGCCGACCGCGTCATCCGCATCGAGGGCGTCGAGCGCCTCGGCGGCTACAGCCACAAGGCGCTCTTCGACCGCAACGAGGCAGCCAGCTGGGCCTCCGCGGCCCTCGTCACGAAGGGCGACATCTACGTCGGCGGCGCCAAGCAGCCCGAGATGCTCACGTTCCTCAACGTCTTCCGCAAAGCAGGTGGAGCGTTCGAGATCCACGACGACGGCATCCGCTTCTACCACCCAGGCGGCGAGCTGCGCCCCGTCGTCATCGAGACGGACGTGCACCCCGGCTTCATGACCGACTGGCAGCAGCCGCTCGTCGTCGCCTTGACGCAGGCGCACGGCGTCTCGATCGTGCACGAGACCGTGTACGAGCAGCGCTTCGGCTTCGTCGACGCCCTCGTCGAGATGGGCAGCGACATCCAGCTGCACCGCGAGTGCCTCGGCAGCCAGGAGTGCCGCTTCGGCCAGCGCAACTTCCAGCACTCCGCCGTCATCTCCGGCCCGACGAAGCTCAAGGCGGCCGACATCGAGGTCCCCGACCTGCGCGGCGGCTTCAGCCACCTCATCGCGGCGCTCGCGGCGGAGGGCACCTCGCGTGTCTCCAATGTCGGCATCATCGCGCGCGGCTACGAGAACTTCATCGCGAAGCTCGAGACCCTCGGAGCTGACTTCACGGTAGAGGCGTAGGAGTGACCGCTGCGAAGCGGGGATCTGCGGGGAAGCGCGTCTCGCCGGAGAAGAGCACTCCGTCGATCTTCTGGTTCCTGGCGGCGATCGCCTTCCCACTGAGCTGGCCGATCATGCGGTGGGAGATCAAGGGCGAGCTGCCGGTCGACGGCGCATTCATCGTCGCCCCGAACCACACCAGCGAGGTCGACCCGCTCATCATGGGGATGGCGGTCTGGAAGCTCGGCCGCGCGCCGCGCTTCATGGCGGCCGACCGCCTCTTCCGAGTGAAGGGGCTCGGCTGGATCCTCCGCAAGAGCGGGCAGATCCCCGTCTCGCGTGACGTCCGCGGCGCCAACCAGGCTGCCATCGCGTCCGCGCAGCAGCTCGCGCGGCTCGGCCAGGGGGTCATCATCTACCCGGAGGGCACGCTGACCCGCGAGCCCGAGCTGTGGCCCATGCGCGGTAAGAACGGAGCCGCCCGCGTCGCCCTGAGCGCCGACATCCCCGTCTACCCGACGGCGATCTGGGGCGCGCAGCACATCCTGCCTCGCTACTCCAAGAAGCTCACGCTTGGCTGGCGCAAGACCATCACGGTGCACGTCGGCGAGCCCGTCAGCCTCGCCGAGTTCAACGGGCGGATGCACAGCGCGAGCGCCATGAAGGCCGCGACCGAGCTCATCATGCACGACATCACTGGACTGCTCGAGGGCATCCGCGGCGAGAAGGCTCCGACCGAGCTCTACGACCCGGCCAAGCACGGGCAGACGGAGCACGGCCGGTTCCCGCAGGACCGGGGCACAGCCCCACGAGAATCGGGCAGCGGCGCGTGAGCTCCGTGCAGCGCGCCGTCGTGCTCGGCAGCGGCAGCTGGGGCACCACGTTCGCGAAGGTACTCGCTGACGCGGGGCACGAGGTGACCATCTGGGCTCGCCGTCCTGAGGTCGCGAACGAGATCAACGAATCGCACCGCAATACGGGCTACCTGCCTGGCATCGACCTGCCGAGGAACCTGCGCGCGACGCCGGACCTCGTCGAGGCGGTTCGAGGGCAGCGCTTCGTGTTCGTGTCGGTGCCCGCGCAGACGGCGCGCGAGCTCGCCGGGCAGCTCGCCACCCTCATCGACGACGACGCGGTCGTCGTGAGCCTCATGAAGGGCGTCGAGCGCTCGAGCGGCCTCCGCATGAGCCAGGTGCTCACGGGCGTCCTCGACCTCCCGCCCGAGCGCATCGCGGTGGCCAGCGGGCCCAACATCGCGCTCGAGATCGCGAAGGAGCAGCCGACCGCCATCGTCGTCGCGTCTGACAGTGAGGCGACGGCCGTGAGCGTCGCGAAACTCGCCCGCAACGGCTACCTGAAGTCGTTCGTGAACGTCGACGTGGTCGGCACCGAGTTCGGCGGGGTCCTCAAGAACCTCATCGCCATCGCCGTCGGCATCGTCGACGGCGTCGGCTACGGCGAGAACACCAAGGCGTCGGTCATGACGCGCGGCCTCGCCGAGATCTCCGACTTCGCTGTCGCCATGGGCGCCCAGGCGTCGACCATGATCGGGCTGGCCGGGCTCGGCGACCTCATCGCGACGTGCGAATCCCCGCTCTCGCGCAACTTCACGGCTGGCAGGCTCCTCGGGCAGGGGTACGTCTACGACGACGTCGTCGCACAGATGCAGCAGACGGCGGAGGGGCTCAGATCGGTCGGGGCGATCCTCGAGCTCGCCGAACGCCACGGGGTCGACATGCCCATCGCGACGCAGATCGACGATGTCCTCCACGGCCGCATGAGCCCCGCCGACCTGGCACCGCACCTCGCGACCGACGACGGACCGAGCGGCGAGTAGCGCCTCGTCCCAGCCTGGCGACCCCGTACCCTTGATGCGGTGAGCGAAGAGTCGCTCGTGGAAGGAACCCTCATGTCGACCGCTCAGCCGAACGCCACCGCAACCGCAGACTCGCGGCCCCTCATCGCCATCGTCTTCGGCGGCCGATCGAGCGAGCACGCGATCTCGTGCGCCACGGCGAGCGGTGTCCTCGGCGCGATCGACCGCGACAAGTACCGTGTCCTGCCGATCGGCATCACGCGTGACGGCGCCTGGGTGCTGGAGGACGACGACGCGGACAAGTTCGCGCTCGACCCCGAGAACCTGCCGGAGGTCGTGGACAACGGCACGCGCATCCACCTGCCGGACTCCGCGAAGCACCGCGAGGTGACCGTCTCCCGAGTCGAGGGCGACGCCCTGGGCGCCGAAGCCGGAGCCGAGCGCACGGAGCGCACGTCGCTCGGCGAGGTCGACCTCGTCTTCCCGATCCTGCACGGCCCGTTCGGCGAGGACGGCACCGTGCAGGGCATGCTCGAGCTCGTCGGCCTGCCTTTCGTGGGGTCGTCGGTGCTCGCCGCGAGTGTGGGCATGGACAAGCACTACACGAAGATCGTGCTGCGGGATGCCGGCCTGCAGGTCGCGGACGGCGTCACCGTCACGCAGCATCAGTGGGACACGCAGGGTGAGTCGCTGGCGGCCGAGGTCATCGACCAGCTCGGGCTTCCCGTGTTCATCAAGCCGGCCCGCGCCGGCTCGAGCGTGGGCGTCAGCAAGGTCGCTGCGCTCGAAGAGTTCGCCGGCGCCATGACGACGGCCCTCGCCGAGGACGACCACGTGCTCGTCGAGGCCGCAGTCGTCGGCCGAGAGGTCGAGATCGCCGTGCTCGAGTCGCGCCCGGGGGAACGTGCGCGCGCCTCCGTCGCCGGTGAGATCGTCATGACGAAGGCGGAGTTCTACGACTTCGAGGCGAAGTACCTGGACGACTCGGGGGTCGAGCTGCGCTGCCCCGCCGACCTGAGCGACGAGCTGCTCGAGGAGATGGCGGAGCTCGGCGTCCGCGCCTTCGAAGCGCTCGGCGCGTCCGGGCTCGCCCGCGTCGACTTCTTCCTCACCGACGACGGCTTCGTCGTCAACGAGATCAACACGATGCCCGGCTTCACGCCCATCTCCATGTTCCCGAAGTGCTGGCAGGCGAGCGGCATGAGCTACCCGGAGCTCATCACCGAGCTCATCGAGGTCGCGAGCGCGCACGCCGCGGCCCGCGAGGCGCGCCTCACGCGCTAGCGGCACAGCTGGCGGCGGGGGCGGGGCGTCCCCGCAGCCCGGACCTGGACGGGATCTCGGCCGCTATTGGGAGCCGAGCACGTCGTCGGCGCCCACGCAGGCGCCCGTCTTCGGCAGCTTCTCGACCGCGTCCTCGAGGTCGATGAGCGCGTTGACGCCAGATGCGACGTCGGAGTCGACGATGACCTCGACGGCGGGGGTGCGCCCGTAGCTGGTGAACCGGTAGGTCGGGGCCTGGCTATCGTCAACGATCCAGTCGATGCCGTTGATGTTTCGGCACTCGGCGGAGGTGGGCCCAGGCGTCGGCACCCCGCAGCGCAGCAGCACGCTGGCTGGGCTGCCCCAGGCTCCCGTGGCCTGGGCGTTCGTGAGGCGCAGCTCGAGTCCGTCGACGGTGGAGGGGAGACGGACCGAGACCTCTGCGCACTCTGGCGCTGCGGCGTCGGGCGCCGGTTCCATCGGCACACTGGCGCTGTTGCAGGCGGTCAGCAGCACTATGGATGCGGCGGTCGCGGCGACGGCGGAGCCGATTCGCGAGGCGGAGCGGGAGGTTCGAGGCATTTGCTCCCAGGCTATCGTGAACGGGTGCCTGCCCTCCCCGACGAAGCCTCACCCCGTCCCGTCCCTGCTGGCGCCCCTGTCGCCCTGACAGTGGGCGAGTGTGGCGAGACCGAGCTGCTGCGGCGCATCCTCGCCAGAGTTCCTGCGGCCAGGGCCGGGGTGCTGGGCGCCGGCGACGACGCCGCGGTCCTGGCGGCCGGCGACGGGAAGGTCGTCATCACGACCGACCTCATGATCGAGGGGCCGGACTTCCGCCTCGCATGGTCGTCGGCTCGCGACCTCGCCCGCAAGGCGTGTGCCTCGAACCTCGCCGACGTCGCGGCGATGGGGGCCGCCCCGACCGCCATCACCGTGGCGCTTGCGCTGCCCGGGCAGACGGCGGTCTCCTGGGTCGAGGAGCTGGCCGAGGGATTCGCCGAGGCGCTCGGCGAGATGGCCCCCGGGTGCGGTGTCATCGGCGGTGACCTCTCGACGAGCGAGCAGCTGGTGATCGCGATCACGGCGTTCGGAGACCTGCGCGGGGGAGACTCGGTGCGACGGTCTGGAGCCCAGCCCGGCGACGTCTTGGCTCTCAGCGGTCCCGCCGGGCGCAGCGGCACCGGGCTCTCGCTGCTGTATGCGCTCGCCCGGGATCCCAGCGGGGAGGCGCTGGCGGAGGGCATCGCGGCCCTGCGCGATCGTGGCGAAGCCGTGGCGTCGGTGATCGACTGGCATCTCGCACCCACGATCGACGCCAGCCTGGGACTCGCGGCCAGGGACGCCGGGGCGTCGGCGATGATGGACGTCTCCGATGGCCTCCTTCTCGATTCCGCGCGGCTGGCTCGAGCCAGCGGCGTGCGGCTCGACGTCGAGACGGCTGCTCTCGCGTCTGACGTCGAGGCGGTCGAGGCTGCGCTGAGCGCCGCGATGCCGGAGCTGGACGAGACCCAGCGGAGGGCGCGCGCCGTGGATCTCGTCGTGGTCGGCGGCGAGGACCACGGCCTGCTCGCGACCTTCCCGGCCGGGGTGACACTGCCGGACGGCTTCAGGGCGATCGGTCGAGTGCATCCGCTGCTCGACGACGACACCTCACGCGTCCTCGTCGATGGTGAGCCGAGGGAGGCTCGGGGCTGGGATCCCTACGCCTGGGACTTCTCGTCGGCGGAGTCTTCGACGGGGCTCGCCTCGTAGCTGTAGACGATCGTCTCGCCGTACGCTTTGCGGCGCAGCGGCTCGAAGCTGCGCGGAACGGTCGGCGCGGGGGAGCGCGAACCGCGTTCGAGCACGACGACCGCCTCGGGAGCCAGGTGCGGCACCAGTGCCTCGAGCGCCTCTGCGAGCTCTGCCTCGCCGAGGTCATATGGCGGGTCGATGAACACGAGCTCGAAGAGCTGCGCTGGGGGAGTGCGGAGGAAGCTCGCCACGGAGTTCTGCGCGACGCGCGTCGTCACCGTGCGGCGGCCCTGCTCGCGCGTCACGCGCGCGAGCAGGTCGGCGTTGGCGCGCAGCACGCTCGTGGCCGCCTTGGACTGCTCGACGAGCACGGCGCTGGATGCGCCCCGGCTGAGCGCCTCGAACGCGAGTGCCCCGGAACCCGCGTACAGGTCGAGCACGGCGACACCGCCGAGGTCGAGCAGCGACTCGAGCGACGAGAACATCGCCTCGCGGACGCGGTCGCTCGTGGGGCGCGTGCCGCTCTTGGGGACGTTGAGCGAGTGGCCCCTGGCGGCTCCTGCGATGATGCGTGTCACGCAGCGATCGTAGCCGCGGGGTCGCATCGGTGCGCACAGCCGCGAGCTTCTGGCCGAACTTGTCGGGGGTGCGTGGAATGATGGGCACTTGAATTCGGAGGTGGCCATGGAATACGGCAACAGCGGGGAAACCCGGGCGGCGACAGCCTCGCCCACGACGTCGACTGGGCGCGATCGCGCATCCGACGCGGCTGTCGCGTTGCAGGATGGCGCTCGTCAGATCCGCGAGAGCGTGTCGTCAGTCATCTCGGGCAAGGACGAGCAGGTGCACCTCGCCGTCGTCGTGCTCCTCGCTGGCGGTCACCTGCTGGTGGAGGATGTGCCAGGCGTCGGCAAGACGGTGCTCGCGAAGACGCTCGCGGCGGCGATGGACTCGACCGTGAGCCGCATCCAGTTCACCCCTGACCTCCTGCCGTCGGACGTCACGGGTGTCGCGATCTACGACCAGGTCGAACGCCGCTTCGAGTTCCAGCAGGGCCCGGTGTTCGCGAACGTCGTCATCGGCGACGAGATCAACCGCGCCTCCCCGAAGACCCAGTCGGCGCTCCTCGAGTGCATGGAAGAGGGCCAGGTCACGGTCGACGGCGTCACGCACAAGCTCCCCGCGCCATTCACGGTGTTCGCCACGCAGAACCCTTCGGAGATGGAAGGCACGTACGCACTCCCGGAGGCGCAGCGAGACCGCTTCATGGCGCGGATGTCGATGGGCTACCCCGAGCGCGATGACGAGCTCGCGATGGTCGACCGCCGCGACTCGAGCGACCCCCTCGCCAGCGTGCGCGCCTCGCTGAGCGCGACCGACGTGTCGACCATGATCGAGCAGGCCTCGCGAATCTACGTGGCCCCCGCCATCAAGCAGTACATCGTCGACCTCGCGAGGGCCACTCGCGAGCATCCCGACGTGCGCGTCGGCGTGAGCCCCCGCGCCACCCTGCATCTTGTCCGCGCCTCGCGCGCGGCTGCGGCGGTCGCCGGGCGCGACTTCGTCGTGCCGGACGACGTGGCGAAGCTCGTCGGTCCCGTCTTCGCGCACCGGCTCGTGCTGAGCGCCCGCGGGTCGAGGGGTACCGCCGCGTCTGCATCCGCCGCCCGCATCATCGACCAGATCTCGCAGCAGATCGCCGTCCCAACGAGCGCGGCGACCGCGTAGCGCGTGGCGACGAAGCGCATCGAGAGGCGGCTGAGACCCACCAGCCGAGCCATCGGCCTGGTGGTGGTCGGCGTGCTGCTCGGAGCCGCCGCCGTGGTCTTCGGCCGTGGCGAACTGCTCGCCCTCGGCGGGTTCCTCGTCGCGCTGCCCCTCGTCGCCTACGTGCTTCGCCTCATCTGGCGTCCGCGCCTCGAAGCCGAGCGCACGATCTACCCGACGACGCTCGCGGTGGGTGATCGGATGCGTGTGGTCACGGAGGTCCGCAACCGGTCCTGGATTGCGCTCGAGCCGAGTTCCTACCTGGACCTGCTGCCCGGCGCGGAGCCGTCCAGCGTCGGCGGCGTGCTGCCGGCGATCGGCTCACGCATCAACCGCAACGAAGACAAGCGGCGCCGCCGGGTCGCCTACGGGGTGGATTCGATGCGGCGCGGAGTCCACGAGGTCGGGCCCCTGTTCTTCGACAACATGGACGGCCTCGGCCTGACCAGGCGAGTCCTGAAGATCGGTGAGGCGACCGAGGTCGAGGTGTGGCCTCGCGTCGTCGACCTGCCGGCGATGTCGGTGCCGAGCGGCAAGAGCGGCGGTGAGGTCGAGGCCGGTGTCGCGCAGTCGGGCGACTCCGACGACGTGCTCACCCGCGACTACCGACGAGGGGACCCGCTGAGACGCATCCACTGGCGTGCGACGGCGCACGCGGGAGAGCTTCGCGTTCGGCAGGAGGAGCACCACGCCGAGGACACCTCCGTGGTGATCCTCGACACGAGCGGGGCGCCCGAGGTCGAGGAGCCGAAGGCGCCGATGACGATCATCGACCTCATGAACGAGCAGGCCGGTCCGATGACTGCCGTGGATGCGGAGTTCGAGCTCGCGGTCTCCCTCGCCGCCTCGGTGCTCGCACGCTTCCACCGGTTCGGGTACGAGACCGAGCTCTTCGAGACGCACGCCGCTCTCGACGGTGACGCCGAGAGCACGCGCACCCCGTCGGAGGAGGCCCTCGAAGGGGTCATGCGTCGACTCATGCTGACGCAGCCCGACGCTGAGCGCCGGGAAGCCTGCGCCGAGGTGGTCGACGACATCTCCAGGGTGGCGCGCACGCCCGTCGTCTACGTGCACCGTCACCTGACCGGCGATGGTCTGGCCGCCATCCGCTCGCTCTCGTCGGTCGCCTCGCCCGCCCTTGCCCTCATCGTCTCCGACGAGCCCGTGCCCCCGGCAACCCTGACGTCGTTCACGGAAGCCGGCTGGAACGTCGCTGTCTACTCACCCACCCGCGCCCGGCCGTTCTCGCCCGTGCTGGAGCTGGAGGCCACCGCATGAGCGCGCAAGCCACGACCACGGCGCAGATGCGCCGTCGCCAAGGCTGGAAGGGCACCCCGGGCGCCAACGGCTCCTGGGTGGTCACCGTCTCGCTCGCCGTCCTGATCTTCAGCGCGACGAACCTGCTGTGGCCGATCTTCGACACCAACACGTGGTCGGCGAAGGCCATCGTCCTGGTCACGGTCATGCTCGGGGCCGCCGCGCTCGTTCGCACCTTCACGGGGTCGCAGCTCTGGGCGCTCATCGCCTCGATCGTGGGCGGTGCGATCGTTCTCGTGGGCTTCACGGGGCGCGGCTCTCCGCGGGCGACGGTCGAGGGCTGGGGTGTGCTGGCCGAGCAGCTCGTCGAGCAGCTGCGCTCCGACGCGGCCCCATTGCGTGAGACCGACGCCATGACGATGCTCGTGCTCATCGGCGTCGCGATCATCGTGGTGCTCTGCGACTTCTTCGTGTTCGGCATCAGGGGTCGCTCCCTCGCGATGCTGCCGCTGCTCGCGTTCCCGCTCATCCCGATGGCCCTCGGCATCGACGCGTTCGACGGGTGGGCGTACGTCTTCGCCGCGTTGGCGCTCGCGGTGTTCCTCTATGCGGTGTCGAGCTGGCACCAGCGCGTGCACGACGAGGAGCTCTCGTACCAGGGCTTTCTCGTGGACAGCAGGGGCCTGGCCGGTCTCGGCGGCGCGCTGGGCGTCACCGCGGTGTCGCTGGTTGCCGTCCTCGTCGCCTCGACCGTCGTCCCAGCGCCGACCGGCATCGACGCGATTCGGCAGACGTCCACCGCCGGGCTGTCCACGAACCGGGCGAATCCCATCATCGACCTCGGCGAAGACCTTCGGCGCAACAACGCGGTCGAGGTGCTCCGCTACGCGACGACCACGGACCAGGGTTCGCTGCCGTACCTGACGCTGCAGACGCTCAGCGACCTGAACGGCAGCGACGACTGGACCCCCGGTGCCTTCGACGGGAACGTGGCGATCGACGGGGGCGAGCTGCCCCTCCCGACCGGTGTCTCCGCCGGGGCGCAGTCCAGCGAGTTCACGACGCGCATCGTGCTCAACGACGGCGTGAGCTCGTTCCTCCCGCGGCCCGGTTTCGCGGCCAGCATCGTGGACCTCCAGGGGGAGTTCCTCCTCGAAGAGCAGACCGGTGACGTACGCAGCGCGAACGACGAGGCCCTGGCGCAGAACTACGAGATCCAGACGGTGGTGCCGACCCCGAGCTTCGAGACCATCTCGCAGGTCGAGGTCGATGTGCCGCCCGAGCTCGAACCGCTCACGCAGGTGCCGGACGAGCCGAGTGCCGACCGCATTCGGGACGTGCTCGCCGGAATCGTCGACGAGAACGCCCCGGCGGGGACGCAGGCGCTGCAGCTCCAGGCGTTCTTCGCCGAGGGCTTCGCGTATTCGGAGACCGCGCCCGTCCAACAGGGCTACGACGGCACGAGCCTCGACGTCATCGCCGCCTTCCTGGACGCACGAGCGGGGTACTGCGTGCACTACGCGTCGTCGATGGCGGTCATGGCACGCATGCTCGGCATCCCCTCCCGCATCGGCGTCGGCTTCACGCCTGGCTCCGCAGGGGAGCTGAACGCCGAGGGGCAGCCCGTGTACACCGTCACGAGCGACCAGCTCCACGCGTGGGCAGAGCTCTACCTGCCCGGGCACGGCTGGGTCATGTTCGAGACGACGCCGGCTGGTGCGCTCGGAAACCTCGTCGCGCCCGGCCCTGGCGAGACGACGGCGCCGACGATCGACCCGTTCGAGACGACGACGCCGACACCGACGCCCGTCGAGACGCAGAGCACGGCGGGGCCGACCGTGCCACCGGAGACGCCGACGCCGACTCCGGCTCCGACCGATGGCACGGAAACCGCCGGAGAGCAGGAGGGTGAGGAAGCGGGCATCGACCTCTCCGCCGTGTTCGTCACGCTCGCAGTCATCGCCGGGGCGCTGGCGGTCATCGCGCTCCTCCTCATCCCAGCGTTCCTTCGCGGCGCCAGACGGCGAGCGCGCCGAGCTGCGGTCCTCACCGGGAGACCCCCGCAGCATCCCAGCGCGGGAACCGCCGCTTGGCAGGAGATCTCTGAGAGCGCCGTCGACTACGGCGTCCGGCTCGCGGCCGGCCTCACCCCCGAGGCGGTCGTCGTCGCCATCGCTGGCGCCTTCGAGACCCGACGCGACCCGGCAGACGCCCCTGCCGCCGCCACCGACCCCGCCGTCGGGGAGGTGGATGACGCCCGCTCCGCGCTCGATCGCATCCGAGTCGAGCATGAGCACGCCGCCTTCTCGGACCCGGGAGCCGGGCAGCAGCTGAGCGCAGGCGAGCGGTCGGCGCTCTGGAACGACGTCCTCGTGGTCCGGGCAGCGCTCCGGGCCGCGGCGGCGCCCGCCGTCCGTCGCCGGGCGGTGCTCGCCCCGGCCTCCCTGTCAGGAAGGCGCTGATGGACGGCTTCAACCTCGACACTCCGCTCGAGGACGTGCTCGGCAAGCGCGACGCTCAGCAGCTCAAGAAGCAGCTCGACGTGACGACGGTCGCCGACATGCTCGAGCACTACCCACGCCGCTACGCGCGCCGGGGTGAGATGACCGCCATCGAGTCGCTGCCGCTCGGAGAGCACGTCACCCTGGTCGCCCGCGTGCTCCGCGTCAGCGACCGGCAGATGCGGGCGCGCCGCGGTTCGATCCTGGAGGTCGAGATCACCGACGAGAAGGGCATCGTCTCGCTGACCTTCTTCAACCAGAGCTGGCGGGCGAAGCAGCTGCAGCCGGGCGTGACGGGTATCTTCTCCGGCAAGGCGTCGGCCTACCGTGGGGCCATCCAGCTCGCGCATCCCGAGTACGAGCTGTTCGAGAATGCGCCGCTCGAGGCCCTGTCGGAGCGTCGAGACCAGTGGCTGAAGGAGCCGATCCCGATCTACCCGGCCACGGCCAGCCTCCCCACCTGGAAGGTCGCGGCCGCCGTCCAGGCGGTGCTCGAAGCGGTCCCGTTCCTGCGCGACCCGGTACCCGTCGAGACGCGTGCCATGTTCGGCATGTACAGCTACGACGAGGCGATGCGTGCCATCCACCAACCTGAGACATTCAAACTGCTCGAACGGGCGCGGGAATCGCTGCGCTTCACCGAGGCCTACGTGCTGCAGGCCGCGCTGCTGCAGCGCCGCGCCATCTCCGAGCTCGTCGCCGCCCGGGCGAGGACCGACGACATCGGCCCCATGCTCGCGGCCTTCGACGAACGGGTGCCCTTCGAGCTCACCCCCGACCAGAAGACCGTCGGCCGGCAGATCGCGAAGGACCTCGCGCGTGGCGTGCCCATGCACCGCCTCGTGCAGGGCGAGGTCGGCTCCGGCAAGACGCTGGTCGCCCTGCGCGCGATGCTGCAGGTCGCCGATTCGGGCGGACAATCGGCCATGCTCGCTCCCACCGAGGTGCTCGCCTCCCAGCACTACCGCTCGATCATCGACTCGCTCGGGCCGGAGCTCGCCGAGCGCCTGAAGCCGACCCTCATCACTGGGAGCATGCCGAAAGCCGAGCGCAAGCGGGCCGCGCTCCGCGTCGTCGCCGGCGAGGCCAAGATCATCGTGGGCACCCACGCACTGCTCAGCGACGACGTCATGTTCGACGACCTCGGCCTCGTCATCGTCGACGAGCAGCACCGGTTCGGGGTCGAGCAGCGCGAGTCGCTGCGCGCCAAGGGTGCCCAGCCGCCGCACCTGCTCGTGCTCACCGCCACCCCCATTCCGCGCACGGTGGCCATGACCATCTTCGGCGACCTGGACATCTCGAGCATCGTGACGATGCCGAAGGGGCGCCAGAAGATCGAGACGTTCGTCGTCGCGACTCGCGAGCGTCCGCACTGGCTCGAACGCGCCTGGCAGCGCGTCGCGGAAGAGGTCGACCGGGGGCGGCAGGCGTTTGTCGTGTGCCCGGCCATCGAGCCCTCCGAGCCCGCGGAGCCCGCCGAAGGCGAGGAGGCACCGCAACCGGTCGCGGCCGTCATGGAGCTCGCGCCGACGCTCGCCGTGCATCCGCTGTTCGCGGGCAAGCGCGTCGCCGCAGTGCACGGGGCGATGCCGAGCGACGAGAAGGACGGCGCCATGCGGGCCTTCGCGGAGGGCAAGATCGACGTGCTCGTCGCCACGACGGTCATCGAGGTCGGCGTCAACGTGCCGAACGCGTCGGTCATGATCGTGATGGATGCGGACCGCTTCGGCGTCTCGCAGCTGCACCAGCTGCGCGGTCGCGTGGGGCGAGGGGAGCACCCGGGGCTGTGCCTGCTCGTCTCGAACTCCGAGGAGGAATCCACCGCTCGGGAGCGCATCAACGCAGTGGCGGAGACGCTCGACGGCTTCGAGCTCGCCGAGCGCGACCTCGAGCTGCGCCGCGAGGGCGACGTGCTCGGCACCGCACAATCCGGCGGGCGGACATCCCTGAAGCTGCTCCGGGTCATCGAGGACACGGACCTCATCCGTTCCGCGCGAGACGAAGCCGCCCTGCTGATCAACGACGACTGGAGCTTGAAGCGCTGGCCGGACCTCAAGGCGGCCATAGGCCGGCACAGCTTCGAGGAGCGGGAGTTCCTCGGCAAGTCCTGACGGCCGCCGTCGGCCGCCGTCGGGGGAACGGGGCTCGCCAAGACAGGTCCGCGCCAGGAGACGGGGTCAGGCCCCTGGCCTACGATGGTCCGGTGACCTCCTCCTCCGCGCGCTCGCTCCGCATCGCCTCCCGCCTCATGATCGCCGCGATGCTGGCCTTCCTGGCGCTCGCGCTCGGGCTCGGGTCGCAGTACGCCTCCGCGCACGACTCACTGGTCGAGTCGAGCCCCTCCGCCGAGGATGCTGTGGAGGTGGCCCCGGCGAGCGCGACTTTGACGTTCTCCGCGGAAGTGCAGTCAGAGGGCACGCTCGGGCCGCAGATCGAGCTGTTCGCGGTGAGCGTCGTGGAGGAGACCGCTGTCGATCTCGAGTCGCCTGCGACGGTGGACGGCACGGTGGTCGACCAGGCGCTCCCCGAGCTCGCCGCCGGCGACTACGCGCTCAACTGGCAGGTCGTCTCCTCCGACGGCCATCCCATCTCCGGCACCATCCCGTTCACCGTCTCCGTGGGCGTCGCCTCTGCGGAGGACACGCAGCCCTCCGCCTCCGCGCCCGCCGGCTTCGGAGCCGCGGAGAACACGGAGGGGTCCACGCTCGCCAACAGCGACGCGGGAGCGACAGGCGCGGCGGAGCAATCCAGCACGCCGGTTCCCCAGGACTCGGGCATCCCTGCATGGGCCTGGGTGCTCATGGGGCTCGCCGGAGTCTCCGTCGTCCTCGTCTCCTTCCTCGTGTTCCGTCGCAAGGCCGCCGACCTCGAGGCGAGCCGCAAGCCGCAGGCCGACGAGCCGACGGCAGACCAGGACGACGACACGCCCAACGCGCGCTGACGCTGAGCTGGCCCGCCGGGCGGCGTTCCGGCCCCGCGTTCCGCCCGCGAGCGGCAACGTGGTGCTCGTGCGCGCTTCGCGCAGGAAGTCCCCCGTAGTCTTGTCCGCATGAGCAGAATCGCTGTTGTGCCCGGTTCGTTCGATCCGGTGACCCTTGGCCACCTCGATGTCATCCAGCGCGCCACCTCGGTCTTCGAGGAAGTGCACGTCGTCGTCGTGCACAACCCGGACAAGCACGCGCTCCTGCCCATCGCACGCCGGGTGGAGCTCATCGAGCAGGCCGTCTCGGCGAGCGGCATCCGCGGCAACGTCCGCGTCGCCTCCTGGAGCGTCGGCCTGCTGGTCGACTACTGCACCGATGTCGGCGCGAAGGTCATCGTGAAGGGCATCCGCTCGCAGGCCGACGTCACCTACGAGACGCCGATGGCGATCGTGAACCGCAACCTCGCCCGCGTCGAGACGATGTTCATGCTCCCCGATCCGAGTCACGCGCACGTGTCCAGCTCGCTGGTCCGTCAGGTGGCTGGGCTCGGAGGCGATGTCTCGCCGTACGTGCCGCGTGTCGTGTACGAGTACCTGCAGGGCGACACCGACACCTCCATCGAGTAAGGGGGTTCGGGATGCACTCCGAGCCGAGGGCGTACAATCTCCCGGTGACTTCCTCTCCGTACCTCGTGAACATCGCGACCATCGTGGGCAAGGCCGGCACGATGCGCACCCTCGAGCTCGACTTCGATGCGCCTGAGCGCATCGGCGAAGGGCTCGGCTACATCGAGAAGGGCACGCCGATCGAGCTCGACGTGCGTCTCGAGGTGCTGCACGACGGCATTCTGGCGACCGCAAGCCTCGAGTCCCGGATGAGCGGGGAGTGCAGCCGGTGCCTGACGCCGCTGGACGAGCCGCTTCGGGTCGATTTCGCAGAGCTTTTCGCGTATGCTCGCGACGAAGCCCTCGAGTACGAGGTTCACGACGACACTGTCGACCTTGAACCGCCCGTTCGCGATGCGGTAGTGCTCGCACTGCCATTCCAGCCGGTTTGTCGGCCGGACTGCCTCGGCCTAGATCCCGAAACCGGCGAGAAGCTGGTGGAGCCGCTCGAAGAGCAGGCGCCCGCGGTTGACCCGCGTTGGGCGGCGTTGGCAGGGTTTGGCGCTTCAACAGGAGCAGCCGAGGAACCAGCAACGGGTTCTGAGGAAGTCGCGGGTCCTCGTGAGACAGAATCTCGTGAGGATGCGCGCAACCATGATTACAAGGGGGAGCCGGGCCAGAGATGAGCTCGCCTCCCTGCACGATGAAAGATGAAAGGTAGACGCCGATGGCTCTCCCCAAGCGCAAGATGAGCCGCTCGAACACGCGTTCGCGTCGTTCGCAGTGGAAGGCCTCTGTGCCGACCCTCGTCAAGACCGTTGAGAACGGCAAGGTCACCTACAGCCTCCCGCACCGCGCGAAGGTTGTCGAGGACGCAGCTGGCACTCCGCTGTTCTTCGAGTACAAGGGCCGCAAGGTCGCAGACGTCTGATCCTCGCGTCATGCACGACGTGAAGATCATCGACCCCGACGCCGCACCGTCAGCTGAGCTGGCAGGCGGCCTCGGGGTCGACTTCGTTCCCGCACTGCTGGAGCTCGCGTTGACCCACAGGTCGTACGCGGTCGAGAACGGCGGCATTCCCGACAATCAGCGCCTCGAGTTCCTCGGCGATTCGATTCTCGGGCAGGCGGTGACGGTCATGCTGTACCGCACGTACCCCGACTACACGGAGGGGCAGCTGTCGCGCCTGCGCGCGTCCCTCGTCTCGACGGTGGCGCTTGCGGAGATCGCTCGGGGCATCGACCTCGGGCGGTATCTGCACCTGGGGCGCGGCGAGCACCTGACGGGTGGCAGCAACAAGGACTCGGTGCTCGCCGACACGATGGAGGCGGTCATCGGGGCTGCCTACCTGTCCGCCGGTGTCGACGTCGCGACCGAGCTGATCCTGCGACTGGTGGAGCCGAAGCTCGCCGTCGTGTGGCGCCTCGGCGCCGAGCAGGACCCGAAGACCGCTCTGCAGGAGCTTGCCGACACTCGCGGTGCCGAGCCGCCGAGGTACGAGGTCGAGGGATCCGGGCTCGAGCATGACCGCAGCTTCACCGCCACCGTGACGGTGCTGAAGAAGAAGCGCATCCTCGCTCAGGCGAAGGGTGTCGGCACGAGCAAGAAGCAGGCCGAAGTGGCTGGGGCGCTCGCCGCGTGGCATCAGCTGAGCCGGGGCGACGACGTCGCCCCCTCGGTTTCCTAGCCGTGCCCGAGCTGCCTGAAGTCGAGGTCGTCCGCCTCGGCCTGGCTCCCGCCGTGACGGGGGCGTCCGTGTCGGCGGTCGAGGTGCTCGACGAGCGGTCCCTGCGCCGCCACCTCGGTGACTCGGTGCACTTCGTCGGCGCGCTCGAGGGTGCACGGTTCGAGGGCGTCTCGCGGCGGGGCAAGTACCTGTGGCTCCCGCTTGAGGGTCGCGAGGAGGCGCTGACCGCGCATCTGGGCATGAGCGGCCAGATGCTGCTGCGCACGCCGGATGCGCTCGACGACCGTCACCTGCGCGCGCGCATCCGGGTCGATGGCCCGGCTGGCGACCTCGTGGTGGCGTTCGCCGACCAGCGCGTCTTCGGGTCGCTGGCGATCGACCGGCTTGTGCCGACGCTGGACGTCGCGGGCGAGCACGTCCCGTCGCAGGTCGCGCACATCGCCCGGGACCCGCTCGACCCGCACTTCGACGACGATGCCTGGGCGGCCGCGCTGCTGCGACGGAGGACGGGCGTGAAGTCGGCGCTGCTCGACCAGACGCTCATCTCGGGGATCGGGAACATCTACGCCGACGAGGCGCTGTGGCGGGCGCGGCTGCACTACGCGCGCAACACGGCGGGGTTGTCGCCGTCCAAGGCGAGGGAGCTGCTGCAGCACGTGCGCGAGGTGTTCGCGAAGGCGCTCGCCGAGGGTGGCACATCCTTCGACGCCCAGTACGTCAACGTGAACGGGCAGGCCGGGTACTTCGCGCATTCGCTCAACGTGTACGGGCGTCAAGGGAAGCCCTGCCCGAGGTGCGGGCGGCCGATCGTTCGCGAGAAGTTCCAGAACCGGGGCTCGCACTTCTGCGAGAAGTGCCAGCGGGAGCGCTAGCCGTCACCAACCGCGACGTCGTGCTCCGCACGGACGAGCATCGCGGTCAGCGAGGGTCAGCTGCCGCCGACTCCACGGCCGCCACCGCCGCATCCACGCCGCCGCTCCACGGGGCTCCGTGGCCGGGCAGCACCCACTTCGCTGTGGTGCTGACGATGGCTTGCAGGGACGCGATCGCCTGGGCGGGCTCGTCGGTGAACGGCGCCGGCTGCGGGCCCTCCGCCCCCGTGAGGACGTGGCGGGTGGTGAGCCCGTCGCCCACGAAGACCGCATCCGCGACCGCCACGTAGACCGCGATGCTGCCCGCGGAATGACCCGGCATGCTGATGATCTGCGGGGAACCGGGGAGGTCGAGGGTTTCGCCGCCCTGCACCTCGATGACCTCGGTCAGCCACTGGGTTTTCGCGCCGCCCTTGCGGAGGGAGTAGGCGGCGAACCCGAGGAGGGGGCCGAACTTCATCGCCTGCTTCGCGGTCGCCGGCTTCGGGCCTCCCTTCGCCCGGTCCGCGTCGGCGGCGTGCACGAAGACGGGCACGCCGTGGTCGCGACGCAGGCGTTCCGCGAAGCCGACGTGGTCGGAGTCGCCGTGGGTGAGGACAACGCCCCGGACGTCGGCGACCGTGAGCCCAAGCGAGGCCAGCTCTGCGACGAGGTCACGCCAGTGGCCGGACAGGCCCGCGTCGATGACGGTCACTCCCTCGGGCGTCACGACGAGGTAGGCGGCCACGATGTCGTTGCCGATGCGGTGGAGCGAAGTGTCGAGTCTCATGATGGCTAATTTATGTAGCCATCATGGCTACTGTCAATAGCTATAGTAGATGCATGCCTACCCCGGACAGGACCTCCCTCGACGCCATCGTGCTCGCAGCCCGCGACCTCCTCGAGGGCGAGGGGCTCGCAGGCCTCAGCATGCAGGCGGTCGCCAGCCGCGTCAGAGTGAGGGCTCCGTCGCTGTACAAGCGGGTCGCGAATCGCGAGGAGCTCATCCAGTTCGTGGCGGAAGCGAGCCTGCTCGAACTGGGGGAGCGGCTCGACGCCGCGAGCAGCCTCGAGCAGCTCGCCGACGAGTTCCGCGCTTTCGGCCACGAGCGGCCAGCCGCCTTCCAGTTGATCCTGACGCCGGGCGCGGGGACGCCGACGGCACGGCCCGAGTTCGGAGCGTCCGCGAGCCAAAGCATCCTGCGGCTCGCGGGCGAACTGGCCGGTGAAAAACGTGCGCTCGAGGCGGCCCGGACGCTCACGGCATGGGCTGCAGGCTTCGTGAGCATGGAGCTCAACAGCGGCTTCAACCTCGGCGGGGACGTCGACGAGGCGTGGCGCTTCGGGCTCGCGAGCATCGTCAGGGCCATCGGCGACGAGTAGTTCGCGACGAGTCGCGAGCTACTGCTGCCGGCCGGCGTCGATCTGCCGTGCGTGGTACGTCACGAGCTCCTCGATGAGCGCATCCGGGAGCGGCTTCGCGGCCGTGAACTGGATGGCGTGCTTCGTCGTCGTGTAGTCGGTGAGGTGGTCTGCGAACTCCTCGAGTGCCCACTCGGATGGGTAGAAGCTCAGGTGCTTCTTCGATGCGGTGAAGTACACGAGCGCCCTGCCCTTGTAGGCGAGCGTCGGCATCCGGTAGCTGATCTTCTCCTCAACCTCTGGCACGATGCGCTTCACGATCGAACGGATGCGCTCGAGCTCGGCCCGATACTCCGGGCTCAGTGCCTCGAGGTACTCGTCGATGCTGCTTGCCGTCTCAGCCATTCTTCGAGTCTACGGGAGCGGCTAGCCGCGGCCGAGTGCCTGGTCGACGCCCTTGTTCGCGAGCATGTCGGCGCGCTCGTTGCCGACGTCGCCTGAGTGGCCCTTCACCCAGTGCCACTCGATCGTGTGGCCGCTTTCCTCGACCAGCGCGTCGAGCTCCTTCCAGAGCTCCGCGTTCTTGACGGGCTGCTTCGAAGCGGTCTTCCACCCCTTCGCCTTCCAGCCTTTGATCCACTCGGTGATGCCCTTGCGGACGTACTGGCTGTCCAGGTAGAGCGCGACCGTGCACGGCTTCTTCAGCGCGCTGAGCCCCTCGATGACGGCCTTCAGTTCCATGCGGTTGTTCGTCGTGTTGAGCTCGCCGCCGAACAGCTCCTTCTCGTGGTCGCCCGACCTGAGCCACACGCCCCACCCGCCGGGGCCCGGGTTGCCCTTGCAGGCACCATCCGTGTACATCACAACATCGCTCACGTGCGTCCCTCGTCTCCGTCGCCAACCACGCAAGAGTAGTCGCGGGCGAAGCCGTATGCAGATTCAGCGCAGATCTAGCGCAGTCGGCGCAGCAGCACCACGCTGTCCTCCAGCGTTCCCGGTGCTCCGTCGGGGGAGGTGACCTCGCGGGTGCGGAGCTCGGCGATCACCGTCTCCCACTCGTCGGCGGGCAGAGCCAGGTCGTCGATCTCGCGTTCGGGATGCACGAACAGGTGCGTGGGATGCTCGGAATTCTCCACCCAGGATGGCGGGCCGGCGTGCGCGATGGTGAGGAGGTGGCCACCGGGCGCGAGCACGCGGGCGGCCTCGCGGAGGATCTGCGTGCGTGGCAGGTGCACGGGTGACTGGAAGAAGCTCGCCGTCACGAGATCCAGCGGTTCGGCCGGGCGCCACGTCTCGAGGTCGCCTGCCACAAAGTCGACCAGCGAGCCGTCCACGCTCGCAGCGCGGGCTGCCGCGCGTGCCCGCTCGATGGCGACCGTCGAGATGTCGATGCCCGTGACCCGCCAGCCCTGCTGGGCGAGCCAGATCGCGTCGCCGCCCTCACCGCATCCGATGTCCAGAGCGCGGCCCGGCGCGAGCGTGCCGGCGACGCTCGCGAGGTTCGCGTTCACGCGGCCAGACCACACGGCGGGCTTCGCCGTGTAGAGCTCTTCCCAGAACTCGGTGGGTGCCTGCGGCTGATCGGCGGTCGCGGCAGCGTTCGTGCCCGAAGCTGCAGATGGATCGGAGGCATCGGATGCGTGGTGGTGGCGCGAGGTCATGCGCTCAGCATGCGCAGGCACGCTGGCAATGGCAATACCGCTTGCGAGAACCGCAAACGCGGACGCGCGTCCAACGTGCGGGACGAGGTGGCCCTCCGAGTCGCATCTGGCTCGTCGTGGCCTGTTTCATCACGCACATCGGCCGGCGTGCTCGCTACAACCGCTTCTGCCACCCGCCCTCCGGCGCGAGCGCGGTGAAGCCGAGCGCCTCGTTGACGCGCAGCATGTGCGCGTTCTCCTCCGCATTCCACGTGAAGACCCCCGTGCACTCCGGGTAGCGCCTGGCGAGCTGTTCGAGGTTGGCGGCCTTCACGAGCATCCCGAGCCGCCTGCCGCGGTGCGTCGACGTGACGAGCGTGTTGTCCTGCTGCGCTGGGCGCGTGGTGTCGTCGAGGTCGAGCTGCAGCATCGACTGGGCCACGAGGTGGCCGCTCGGGACGTGCAGCACCGCGGCATTGAGGAACGTCGCGCCGGAAGCGAGCGCACGACGCTCCATCTGGGCGACGCGTTCGGCGTCCCAGTGCTCTTCGTCGACCTCGAGCTCGCCGGCTGGCGCGTCGACCGACATGTCGCCGTTGAGCCTCGCCAGGTCGTCGAGGTGGGCGGCATCGCTCTCGCCCTCCCAGGTGAGCACACGGTAGTCGACGCCGGCCCGCGCCGTCGCGGCCTCGATGTGCGTGCGCAGGTTCTCGGCCGACACCGGGAGGTGCAGCTCGCTGATGCGCTCGATCTGCCCGAGCTCCCAGCCGTTCTTCCACAGGAAGCGAGCGGCGGGGTCCTCGGCGGACACGGTGCCGTGCCCGGTCGGTGCGGCCACACGATCGCCTCCATGGGTCGGATGCTCGACCCAGTCCTGCAGGAACGTGCGCCCGTCCGCCCGTGCGAGTTCCTCGAGATGCGCCGCGACGAACGTGCCGATGCCGCACCGCCGGAAGGGCGCATCCACGACGACGTGCGGGTACGCGTGCGCGGGGGAGTCGCGGGGCGAGACCATGAGCTTCGCCGCGGCGACCGCATGCTCGCCCGCGTCCCGCCCGTCGCCGCTCGGGAGGGCGAGCAACAGGCGACTCGTGACGGGGCCCGGCATGGTCCAGACGGCGAGGATGCGCTGGCTCGTCTCGAGCAGACGACCCTCGCCGTACGTGGCCGCGTAACCGGAGTTGACGATGTCGCGGAAGCGCTCGAGCAGGCGCCAGGCCTCCCCGTCTCGGGCCGACGCCGGCTCTGGAGGCGTGAGCTCCCGAATGAAGTAGTCCACTCCGGTACCGTAGCTGTCAGGCCAGGGCTCCGTGAGCCCCGCCAGCGCGCCGATCGGGGCGCCGCCACCCCAGTCCGAGCATCCAGTCCAGTCCGACCACGAGCGAAGTCCGACCACCAGCGAGAGGCCAGCGAGCGCGCATGCATCTGAAGAGCCTCACGATGAAGGGCTTCAAGTCGTTTGCGCAACCCACGACCCTCGCGCTCGAACCCGGCGTGACCTGCGTCGTCGGGCCGAACGGCTCCGGCAAGTCGAACGTCGTGGACGCCCTCGCCTGGGTCATGGGGGAGCAGGGCGCCAAGAGCCTGCGCGGCGGCAAGATGGAGGACGTCATCTTCGCCGGCACCGCGACCCGCGGCCCGCTCGGCCGCGCCGAGGTGACCCTCACGATCGACAACGCCGACGGGATGCTCCCGATCGAGTACAGCGAGGTGACGATCCGTCGCACCCTGTTCCGCAACGGCGGATCCGAGTACGCGATCAACGGCGACGGCGTGCGCCTCCTCGACGTGCAGGAGCTGCTCAGCGACACAGGGCTCGGCAAGGAGATGCACGTCATCGTCGGGCAGGGCCGCCTCGACGCCGTGCTCCGAGCGACACCCGAGGAGCGACGCGGCTTCATCGAAGAGGCAGCAGGCATCCTCAAGCATCGGCGCCGCAAGGAGAAGACGGTGCGCAAGCTCGAGGCGATGGAGGCCAACCTCACGCGCCTCCGCGACCTCACCAACGAGGTGCGCCGCCAGCTGAAGCCCCTCTCGAGGCAGGCCGACATCGCCAGGCGCGCGCAGGGCATCCAGGCCATCGCCCGCGACGCGAAGGCGCGCCTCCTCGCCGACGACGTCGTGCAGCTGCGCGCCGCGCTGCGCCTCGCGACCGGCATCGAGCAGGAGCGCTCCGAGGAGCGGGTCGTGCTGCAGGAGAAGCTCACCGCAGCCCTCAACAGAGCCGAGCTGCTTGCCGCGGAGAACCGGGGAGACGCGGCCGACGGCGCCCGTCGGGTCGTGTTCGACCTCGAGAGCGTGCGTGAGCGCATCCAGAACCTCAACGCGCTCGCCGCCCAGCGCAAGGGGCTCCTCGTGTCGCGCCTCGAGTCGCCCGCGTTCGTGCCGACCGTGACCCTCGAGGCCGTGGACGTCGCACGCCGGGAGGCGGAGGTGCTTGTCGAGCGCGCCGCCGAGGCCGAGACGCTCTGGGAGGCGACGAAGATCGCGACCCGGGACGCACGCGCCGCGCTCGACCGCATCGACGTCGAGATCCAAGCCCAGGCGACGCGCATCTCCGCCTACGACCTCACTCGCAGCGAGCTGCGCGGCGCCGCCGACACCGCCGCCTCGAAGCTCGCGTCCGTGCGCGGCGAGGTGCTCAGGCAGCGCAACGCCCGCGACGCAGCGAACGACCGCCTCGCGCAGGCCACGACGGCGAAGGAGCAGCTCGACGCGAGCGCTGCCCAGAGCGCCTCTGACTCGAGCGAGCTCGACGCCGCCTACAAGCGCGCCGAGGCCGCGCAGCGCGAGGCGGAGCAGCAGCTCGACGCCGGACGCACCAAGGCGCACGAGCTCGAGCGTGAACGCGACGCCCTCCAGGCCCGCGTGCAAGCCCTCACCCTCGCGACGGCCGCCAAGGACGGCACCGCGGCCCTCCTCGCCGCCCGCCTCGACGGCGTCGAAGGCCCCGTCGCCGAGCACCTCCGCATCGACGAGGGCTACGAGGCCGCCATCGCCGCGGCCCTCGGGTCGACGGCGGATGCGGTGCTCGCGAGCGACGCAGACGCCGCCTTCCGAGTGCTCGAGCATGCCACGGGGGAGAAGCTCGGCCTCGTCGAGGTGGTCGCCGAGTTGGGCGCTGCCGCCGCGGCGGCGACCCGCGCCGATGGCCGCACGCTTCCTGAAGGCCTGCGCCCCGCGGTCGAGCTCGTGCAGGCGCCGCCCGCGATCGCCGCGCTGCTCGCCCGCGTCCACGTCAGCGAGACGCTCGACGAGGCACGCGCCGCGGTGGCAGCGCAGGCGTCCTCCGGCGACGCATCCGTGGCCGGAGCGGTGACCGTCGTCACCCGCGCAGGCGAGGTCGTGACGAGCACCTCGCTGCGCGGCGGATTCGCGGAGGAGGGGACGAGCCGACTCGAGCTGCTCGCGGCCCGCGATCGGGCATCCGCCCGGCTCGCGGTGGTCGCCGACGAGCTCGACCAGGCCGCGCTCGCGCTCGCCGAGCATCGCGCCGCAGCGCAGGCCGCGAAGACCGAGGCCAAGCGCACCCTCGACGCGCTCCGCGCCTTCGACGGCGCGCTCGCCGCCGAACGCGAGCAGCTCAACCGCGCCAGCGCGCGAGTGGATGCGGGCACGGCCGAGCTCGCACGCGCCGCGAAGGCCTTCGACCTCGCCTCCGGCGGCGTCGAAGCGGCAGAACAGGCGGCCGCCGCGGCCAAGGCGGCGCTCGCGGAACACGAGGCGCTGCCCCGACCCGAACTCGACTCCTCGACCCGGGTCGATGCCAACGCCGAAGTCGAGCGCGCCCGGGAGGCAGAGGTCGAGGCCCGGCTGCAGCTCGAGACGCTGCGCGAGCGCTCCCGCAGCGAGCGCCTCCGCGCCGACTCCCTCGAACGCCAGCTCGACGCCGACCGCCAGGCCGCAGACAAGGCCGCCCGTGAGACCGTCGTGCGCCGCGCGGAGCTCGCCCAGACCGAGCGCGTGCTCGCCGCCATCCCGCGCCTCGCCGCCGCCGTGCAGGACTCGCTCGCCGAAGCCCAGCAGCAGCTCGCCGAAGCGGAGCGCGAGCGCGCCGCCCAGCACGAGGAACTCGGCCAGCTGCGGCAGACCGAGCAGCAGCTGCGCGCCCGCCTCAGCGAGATCACCGAGGACGTGCACTCGATCGAACTGCAGATCTACGAGAAGAAGAGCTCGCTGCGCTCCACGCTCGAGCGCGCCGCGAGCGAGCTGCGCCTCGCCGAGGCCGTGCTCGTCGCCGAGTACGGGCCAGACCAGCTCGTGCCCGCCGACGACGACGCCCTCCGCGCGAAGGCCGAGCGCATCGCCTCCGCGCTCGCCGAGCAGCGAGCCAGGCACGAGGTCGCCGCCGACGGCTCAGCCGAGGGTGCGGCTGAGGGCGCGGCAGAGGGTGCGGCAGCGCAGTCGAGCAGCGACGCCGGGGCCGAAGAGCCCGAGACCGGCTCGAACGCGACCGACGCCGGCGATGCGTCGGAAGCATCCGGCGCACCGAGCGAGGCCCGTGCGGTGAGCGGCACCCTGGCTCAGTTCGGGAACGACGTCGAGGCCAGCGGCCAGGCGGACGTCGCGATCGACGGGGCCTCGAGCGCGAGAGCCGCGGCGGCGGCGGCGGGGGCGGAGACAGGAGCCCCAGCCACGGACACCGGCGCGCGCGCCACAGACGCCGCGCTTGCCGAGCAGCTCGACGACGACCTCGCCGCGACGCTCGAAGAGGACGTCGAAGAGGAATTCGTCGGCGTGCCGTTCGTGCGCGCCGAGCAGCAGGCGCGTCTCGCGGCAGCCGAGCGGAAGATGTCCACGCTGGGCCGCATCAACCCACTGGCCCTCGAGGAGTTCGCGGCCCTCGAGCAGCGGCACGCGTTCCTCGCCGACCAGCTCGACGACCTCGCCGCGACGAAGGCCGACCTGCTCCGCATCGTCGGCGACATCGACGAGCGCATGCGCACCGTCTTCGAGGCGGCGTTCGAGGACACGAGGGAGGCCTTCCACACGGTCTTCCCCATCCTCTTCCCCGGCGGGTCAGGCGACATCACCCTCACCGCGCCAGACGACATGCTCACGACGGGCATCGAGGTGTCGGTGCGACCAGCCGGCAAGAAGATCGAACGCCTCTCGCTGCTCTCCGGCGGGGAGCGCTCGCTCGCGGCCGTCGCCATCCTGGTCTCGATCTTTAAGGCGAGGCCGAGCCCGTTCTACATCATGGACGAGGTCGAGGCCGCGCTGGATGACGCCAACCTGGGGCGCCTCCTCGCGGTGTTCGAGGAGCTGCGCGCCTCCAGCCAGCTCATCGTCATCACGCACCAGAAGCGCACCATGGAGATCGCGGATGCCCTCTACGGCGTCTCGATGCGCCAGGACGGCGTCTCCGCGGTCGTCGGCCAGCGCATCCAGCGCGACGAGGCCGAGCCCGCCGCGTAACCCGCGTCGCCCCGCGCATCCGGGATCGCTGCCAGTCAGTGGGCCCGAATGGAGGCGCGTTAAGGGCCATTGGGCTGGCAGCCTTCGAGGGCGAGGTGGCGACAAGGGCCATTTGGCTGGCAGCGATCGCAGGAAGCTCCGCGCCGCCCCGCGCCGCCCCGCGCCGCCCCGCGCCGCCGGTGGACCGGGCGTGGGACGATGGACCCAATGACTTCCGTCGATGGCACCTCCGCCCCAGCCCCCGCCACGCCCGAGCCCAAGCTGAGTCTCGTGACGCTCCTCCCGGACCCGTACGACGCCGACTCCATGTTCGAGGCGTTCGAGCTGTGGACCACGAGCCGCGGCATCACCATGTACCCGGCGCAGGAGGAAGCCGTCATGGAGCTCGTCTCCGAGGCGCACGTCATCCTGTCCACGCCGACCGGCACCGGCAAGTCGCTCGTCGCGATCGCCGCCCACGCGGCTTGCCTCGCGCAGGGCGGCCGCAGCTACTACACGGCCCCCATCAAGGCGCTCGTGAGCGAGAAGTTCTTCGCGCTCGTCGAGATCTTCGGCGCCGCGAACGTCGGCATGGTCACGGGCGACAGCTCCGTGAACCCGGACGCGCCCATCATCTGCTGCACCGCCGAGATCCTCGCGAACCTCGCCCTGCGCCAAGGGTCTGACGCCGATGTCGACCAGGTGGTCATGGACGAGTTCCACTACTACGGCGACCCGGACCGCGGGTGGGCGTGGCAGCTGCCGCTCCTCATGCTTCCCGACGTGCAGTTCCTGCTCATGTCGGCGACGCTCGGCGACGTCACCGAGATCGTCGAAGACCTCGAGCGGCGAACGCAGCGCGACGTCTCCCTCGTGACCGGCGTCGAGCGCCCCGTGCCGCTCGACTTCTCGTACGTCGTCGCACCCACGCACGAGACCGTCGAGAAGCTCGTCGAGGAGCGCAAGACGCCCATCTACATCGTGCACTTCTCGCAGGCCGCCGCCATCGAGCGTGCGCAGGCGCTGTCGAGCCTGAAGGTCGTCGACCGGGCCGGGCGGGATGCGATCGCAGACGCCATCGGCGGGTTCCGCTTCACGACGGCATTCGGCAAGGTGCTGTCGAGGTACGTCCGCGCCGGCATCGGCGTGCACCACGCGGGCATGCTGCCCCGTTACCGCCGCCTCGTCGAGACGCTCGCGCAGAAGGGCCTCCTGCGGGTCATCTGCGGCACCGACACGCTCGGCGTCGGCATCAACGTGCCCATCCGCACGGTGCTCATCACGGCCCTCGCCAAGTTCGACGGGCAGCGGATGCGGCACCTCTCGGCGCGTGAGTTCCACCAGATCGCGGGGCGCGCGGGCCGCGCCGGCTACGATACGGCCGGCACGGTTGTCGTCGAGGCGCCGGAGCACGAGATCGAGAACGCCGCCGCCGTCCGCAAGGCGGGTGACGACGAGAAGAAGCGCAAGCGCATCGTCAAGAAGAAGGCGCCGCAGGGCTTCGTGTCGTGGGGCGAGAAGTCGTTCGAGAAGCTCGTCTCCGCCGAGCCCGAGCCGCTCACCTCGCACATGCACATCACCGCGTCGATGCTCATCAACGTCATCGCGCGCGGGGGAGACGTGTTCGGCAACGCGAAGAAGCTCGTCTACGACAACCACGAGAAGCCCGCACGTCAGCGCGAGCTGGCGCTGCGCGCCATCGGCATCTTCCGCACGCTCGTGACGGCGGGCATCGTCGAGATCGGCCGGCAGGGGCGCATCACCCTCACCGTCGACCTGCAGGCGAACTTCGCGCTCAACCAACCGCTGTCTCCGTTTGCGCTCGCGGCCATCGAGCTGCTGGACCCTGACGCGGAGGCGGCCCCCGGTGACCGCGGCTCGGAGGAGAACACGAGCGGGGAGGGGGCCGTCGGCTCCGGCCACTACGCGCTCGACGTCGTCAGCATCATCGAGTCCACCCTCGACGACCCGCGCCCCGTGCTGTCGCAGCAGCAGTTCAAGGCTCGGGGCGAGGCGGTCGCGCAGATGAAGGCTGACGGCATCGAGTACGAGGAGCGCATGGAGCGGCTCGAGGAGATCACGCATCCCAAGCCGCTCGAGGGGCTTCTCGCGCAGTCGTTCGAGCTGTTCGCGCAGCACGAGCCGTGGGTGCGCGACTTCGAGCTCTCACCGAAGTCGGTGGTCCGCGACATGTTCGAGCGCGCCATGAGCTTCGCCGAGTACGTGAACTTCTACCAGCTCATGCGCAGCGAGGGGCTCGTGCTGCGCTATCTGAGCGACGCGTACAAGGCGATCCGCCAGACGGTGCCGGATGAGGCGAAGACGGAGGAGCTCCTCGACATCATCGAGTGGCTCGGCGAGCTGGTCCGCCAGGTCGACTCGAGCCTCATCGACGAGTGGGCGTCGCTGGTCGACCCGGAGCAGCAGGCCGCGAGCGACGAGCCTGTGGTGCCGCCGGCGCCTCCGAGCGTCGTCGGCAACCGCCGTGCGTTCACGGTGCTGGTGCGCAACGAGATGTTCCGCCGGGTCCAGCTCGCCGCCCTCCAGCGTGATGAGGCGCTCGCCGAGCTCGACCCGGACGTCGACTGGTCGAAGGCCCTCGACGACTACTTCGACGACCACGACACGATGGGGGTGGATGCTGCGGCTCGTTCGCCGAAGCTCCTCACGATCGACGACTCCGAGGGGCGCCAGTCGGGCGGCCTCTGGAGCGGCGTGTGGCATGTCGAGCAGATCATCGACGACCCGGCGGGCGATCACGACTGGCGCATCCGCGCGGACGTCGACCTCGCCGAGTCGCACGAGGCCGGAGAAGCGGTCCTCCGCGTCACCGAGGTCACGCGCCTCTAGTTGCGGGCGGCGCGGCGTCGGGCCTGAGCCGACGCGTCGCTGCGTCGCAGCTTCTCAATTCGAGGGCGAAGTGCGCAGTCCTGCCGGAGGTGCTCCGACGTCAACCGCGAAAGTCCAGGTGCGGAGGCAGGGGGCTCGCACCATTTTGCCCTGGAATTGACCAGAACGTCGGCGTACCGAGCATCGCCCGGGCCGGAACGACGAGAAACCGGATGCTCGCGACTGGCGCGTGCATCCGGTTTCTCGTCGTACTGGCGGCGCGTGCCTACCGGTGGTCGGGCTCGTGGCTCGCGACCGGAGCGGCGTCCGTGTCCTCCGCGGCCTCGGGCGTGGTGCCCTCGACGCCGGCAACCGCGGCCTCAGGGCCACCGGCGGCCGAGCCGACGGTGCTGGGTGCGTCGTCGCCCTTGGCGCGGGTGTAGATGATGCTCGCGATCGTCGCGACGATGAGGACGCCGAAGATGAACGTGAGCGACAGCCAGATCGGGATCTCGGGGATCCAGAGGAGCGGCTCGCCACCGTTGATGAACGGCAGCTCGTTCTCGTGGAGCGCGTGGAACATGAGCTTCACGCCGATGAAGCCGAGGATGAACGCGAGGCCGAGGTCGAGGAACACGAGGCGCTCGAGGAGCCCGCCGATGAGGAAGTACAGCTGGCGGAGGCCCATGAGTGCGAAGGCGTTCGCCATGAAGACGAGGTACGGCTCCTGCGTGATGCCGAAGATGGCGGGGATGGAGTCGAGCGCGAAGAGCAGGTCGGTGAAGCCGAGGGCCACGATGACGAGGATGAGCGGCGTCCAGACCTTCTTGCCGTTCTCGAGGATCTTCCACTTGTCGCCGTCGTAGTGCTCGCTGGCGGGGATGATCTTGCGGACGAGGCCGACCCACTTGGGCATCTCCGGCTCTTCGTCCTTGAAGGAGTCGATGGCCTGCTTGACGGCCATGTACAGCAGCCAGGCGGCGAAGATGTAGAAGACGGAGACCCAGGCCTCGAGGATCGCGGCGCCCGCGATGATGAACGCGAAGCGCATGACGAGGGCGATGGCGATGCCGATGAGCAGCGCCTTCTGCTGCGCGATCTTCGGCACCTTGAAGCTCGTCATGATGATGAGGAAGATGAAGAGGTTGTCGACCGACAGCGCCTTCTCGGTGGTGTAGCCGGCGATGAACTCGCCCGCGTGCTGCCAGTCCCAGACGAAGCCGAGCGCCACCATGAAGACGACGGCGAGCGCGATGTAGAAGATCGACCACCAGCCGGCTTCCTTGAGGCTCGGCTCGTGTGGCGTCTTCACGTGGGTGAAGAAGTCGAAAACAAAGAAGCCGATGACCACGGCAATGGTCACCGCCCAGATCCAAATGGGAACGTCCACGGGTCCTCCGGAGGGGTGTGTTCGGCGAAGCGGCCGAAGGTCTCTTCCGTCGGCAGAAACCGACCGACGCGCCCGGGTGGCTGATGACAGTCACCGTGATGACGAGCGCGTCGCAGGAGGAATACTCCCCTTCAACGAAGCTCATCGTACACCGTGGATGGGGCGACGCCAGGGGCGGTGGGGAATCCGTCGCTCGAATCCGGGGTTCGCGTGGCTGCGTTCCCGGGTGCCTGCTACGGCGTGGGAACGAGGGGGTACCCGTTGAGCAGTGTGACGACGAAGCCGCCTTCGGCGCACGGCCGCAGGATGCTGAGTCCGAGGTTGCCGATGTGCGGCGCCTGGGCGCCGAGGATCGCGGTGAGGACGAGGCGGATGACGCTGCCGTGGCACACGATGAGCGAGTCCTCGTCCGGGTGGGCGGCCGCGACCTCGCCGATGGCGGCCAGTGATCGCTCGACGACCGCGGCTCGCGGTTCCACGGTGGGGTGGTCGAGTGGGCGGCGGGTGCCGTCGGGCATCCAGTACTTCTCGCCTTCGAGGGCCCCGAAGCTGCGCTCGATGATGCCGGGCAGCAGGATCGGGGCACCGAGGCCCGTTCCCTCGCCGATGATCTCGGCCGTGACCCTCGCGCGGGAGAGCGGGGAGCTGTAGAGGTTGCTCCAGCCCTGACCCACGAGGAGCGCGGCTGCATCTCCCGCCTGGTCGAGGCCTCGCGAGTTCAAGGGGATGTCGGTGGCGCCCTGGAGGAGGCCGGTCGCGTTCCACTCGGTTTCGCCGTGGCGGATGAGGCCGATGCGCATAGTGCTCCGTTCGAGGTTTCCACCCTCGCCGGCGAAGTTTCGCCGCTGGCTGAGGGGTCAGCACCCATGGTGTCAGAGCGCTGACTACGCTTGGCACATGGCTGAACGCACTCCCTGGTCACTGTCCGGCGCTCTGCGCGGCATGTTCGGCAGGCAGAAGATCGACGAGACGACGTGGGACGACCTCGAGGAGGCGCTGATCACGGCCGACTTCGGGCCCGACATCACCGACGAGATCGTCGAGCAGCTGCGCGAGCAGGTCGCCAGGTTCCACACGGAGGATCCGAAGGACCTGAAGCGGATGCTGCGCGAGCTCATCGAGGAGAGGCTCTCGAAGTTCGACACGACCCTGAACCTGCGCGAGCGCCCCGCGGTGACGCTCGTGGTCGGCGTGAACGGCGTCGGCAAGACCACCACGATCGGCAAGTTCGCGAACTTCCTGCGCATCAACGGACGCACCGTGGTCGTCGCGGCGGCCGATACGTTCCGTGCGGCCGCGGTCGAGCAGCTCTCGACGTGGGCGCAGCGTGCAGGCGCCGGAATCGTGCGTCCGCAGCAGCATGGCCAGGACCCCGCATCGGTCGCGTATCAGGCGGTCGAGATCGCGATGCGCGAGGGGCTCGAGATGGTCGTCATCGACACGGCCGGCCGTCTGCAGACGAAGAGCGGCCTCATGGACGAGCTGTCGAAGATTCGCCGGGTCGTCGAGAAGCTGGCGCCCGTCTCCGAGGTGCTGCTGGTGCTCGATGCGACGACCGGCCAGAACGGTGTTGCGCAGGCCGAGGCGTTCATCCAGCACGCCGGCGTCACCGGGCTCGTGGTGACGAAGCTCGACGGCTCCGCCAAGGGTGGCTTCGTGCTCGCGGTGCAGGAGCGAACAGGTCTGCCGATCAAGCTCATCGGGCAGGGCGAGGGCATCAACGACCTGGCCGGCTTCACGCCGCACGTCTTCGCGGAGAAGCTCGTCGGCTGAGGCCCGCCGTCGCCCAGTGCGGGGGAGTAGTGTGCCTCGCATCCGTGGAAGAGGTCTCTGATGGAAGCTGACGCGCTGTTCGTGTTCCTGTCATACGCGCTCGCGGTGGTGCTCGCGGGTGCGGGCGGGGTCCTCATGGCGTTCGGCTCCGTGCCGCGGCGGTCCTGGCGCATGGTCACCTTCGCGACCGTGAGCCTGCTCGGCGCGGCGCTCCTGATCTGGACGGCGTTCGGGTCGCGGCCGTGGCTCTTCGTGGTCTTCGTGCTCGTTGTCGTCGTCGCGAACGCGGTCACGAGCGCACTGCGGTGGAGGCTGCTCCCGCAGCTGGCCGGGGCGCCGCTGCCTGAGCTGTTGCGACTGGTGCTCCTGCGTCCCGACATCCTCCGGCGGATGGCCGCCGACGCAGCCCAGCTGGATGCGGACCGTCGTCGCCGCGAGCACGGACGTGGCTGAGCGTTCGTCAGACGCGGCAGCGCATCTCCTGAGGCCGGAGAGGGCACTCGGTTTTCCCGTGGCGCGAGACGAACCGGGCAATTCGTGGGACGGCGGAAGGAAACGTCGCCCGCGACGGTTGTCTGCCTCGTGACCCGCCAGCAACGCCAGATCCTCGTCATCGCGATCCTCGCCTCGTTCGTCGCCTTCCTCGACGGCTCGGTGACGAACGTCGCGCTCCCCGCCATGGTCGCGGAGCTCGGCGGTGGACTCGGCACCCAGCAGTGGATCGTGGATGCGTACCTCATCACGCTCGGCTCGCTCATCCTGCTCGCGGGCTCCCTGTCAGACGTGTTCGGTCGCATCTCGGTGCTTCGATTCGGGCTCATCGGGTTCGGCATCACGAGCGTCGCGATCGCGCTGTCGCCGACCCCGGAGTTCGTCATCGTCGCGCGGGCGCTGCAGGGGGTGGCGGGCGCGCTGCTCGTTCCGAGCTCCCTCGCGCTCATCATCTCCGCGTTCCGCGACGCCGCGCAGGCGAAGGCGATCGGCATCTGGACAGCCTGGACCGGCGCCGCGTTCCTCGCCGGCCCCTTCCTCGGGGGCCTCGCAGCCGACTACGTCACCTGGCGTCTCGTGTTCGGCATCAACGTCATCCCGATCCTCGTCACGCTCTGGATGCTCACCCGACTCGACAAGAGCGTCGACAGCAAGTCCGGTGGGCGCATCGACGTGCTTGGCGCGGTGCTCGGCTTCCTCGGCCTCGGCGGGCCCGTGTTCGCGCTCATCGAGCAGGGCAACTACGGGTGGGGAAGCCCCGTCGTCTTCCTGCCTCTTGTGCTCGGCCTGCTCAGCTTCGCGGGATTCCTGTTCTGGCAGGCTCGCGCGCCGCAGCCGATGCTGCCGCTTGGGCTCTTCCGCATCCGCAACTTCTGGGCTGGCAACATCGCGACGGTCTTCATCTACGGTGCGCTCTCGCTGGGCGGCTTCGTGCTGGCCATCTACCTGCAGCAGGTGGCCGGGTTCACTGCCACGTTCGCCGCGCTCGCGACGCTGCCCACGTCGATCGCCAACGTGGCGCTGTCGTCGTGGTTCGGTTCGCTCAGCGGACGCTTCGGGCCGCGCCTCTTCATGACGCTGGGGCCGATCCTCGCGGGTGTCGGCACCCTGATGTACTCGGGGCTCGGCTCCGAGGTGAACTACTGGACCCAGGTGCTGCCGGGCGTTGTCGTCTTCTCGCTCGGCCTCTCGATGACCGTCGCTCCGCTCACGTCGGCGATCCTGGGCTCGGTGCCGACGACGCAGTCGGGCATCGGCTCGGCCACCAACAACGCCATCTCGCGGGTCGCCGGGCTGGTCTCGATCGCCATGATCGGGGTGATCGCCGGCGGCACGATCGATGTCGGCAGCTTCCAGCCCCTCATGTTCGTGACGGCTGGCCTGCTCTTCGCCGGGGCGCTCAGCTCGTGGCTCGGCGTGCGGAACCCGGCGCCGGAGGCTGTCGCCGCGGCGAGCTGACCTCGACCGCACGCCGGCGGATGCGCAGGCCGGGGAAGCGTCAGGTCGCGCTGAGCGTGAACTCGAGCAGGGTGTCGTCGCCCTCCCTCGGCGAGCCGCGCCCGTCGGTGTTGTTCGTCAGCACGAGCAGGGTGCCGGATGAGGTCACGACGGCGTCGCGGAGGCGTCCGAACTCGTCGACGTGGAGTGCCTCGTCGCTGGCTTCTGAAGCCTCCGGGATGTTGATCTTCCAGAGGCGCTCCCCGCCGAGGCCGGCCATGAAGAGCGTGTCGCGAGCGTACGCGAGCCCGCTCGGGCTGGCTTCGTCTGTCGACCACTGCAGCACGGGGTCGAGGAACGCGGGGTCACCGCCCTGGCCTTCGACGTTCGGCCAGCCGTAGTTGCCGCCCGGTTCGACCCTGTTGAGCTCGTCCCACGTGTTCTGTCCGAACTCGCTCGCCCACAGCGCACCGGTTCCGTCGAACGCGAGGCCCTGCGGGTTGCGGTGTCCCATCGAGTAGACGCGGTTGCCGAACGGGTTGTCGGCGACGGGGGATCCGTCGAGCTCCATGCGGAGGATCTTGCCGTTGAGCGAGTTCTGATCCTGGGCGAGACCGGTCTGGGATGCGTCTCCGGTCGAGGCGTAGAGGTAGCCGTCCGGGCCGATCGCGAGTCGCCCGCCGTTGTGGTTGCCGGCCTTCGCGATGCCATCCACGATCACTTCGGGGGCTCCGACGCCGAGGCCACCCTCCCAGGTCACGGGGAAGCGCACGATGCGGTTGTCGGCGTCGGCCGTGTAGAAGGCGTACAGCCACTGCTCGGCGTCGTCGCTCGTCCCCGCGAGGGCGAGGCCGAGGAGGCCGCCCTCGCCGCCCGGGGCAACGTCATCGATGGTCGTCACGACGCGATTGGTGTTCGAGCCGTCGGCGGACACCTCGACGATCTGGCCGGAGTCGCGTTCGCTCACGAGGAAGTCGCCCGTCTCCAGTTCGACGACGGACCAAGGGGCCTGGAGGCCCGTCGCGACCACGCGCGGGTCTGAGCTCGGGGCCACGGGCCCCGGTTCTTCGGCCCCGTCCTCCGGCGTGGCGGGAGCCTGGCTCGTGGATGCGGGCGACGGGCTGGCCGTCGCCGACGCCGTGGCCGTCGCCCCCGTCTGGGGTGCGGTCGGCGCGCACCCGGCGAGGGCCAGCGCTGCGACGGCGGCGAGGGCGATGAGCGGAGCGGTGCGCTTGGTCATGGTGGCGGCCAATCGTTCGACGACGGGTGTGACCAGTCAAGCCGAGCCGCCTGTGCTGACGCTCCGTGCCGGGCTGCCGCCCGCCCGGCTGCCGCCTGCCCGTGCCATGAGCGCGAGGGCGGCCGGCGACGCGGCTCAGTTCGTCAGCAGGAGGATGCCGAGCAGCGCCTGGGCGATGCCGATGATGAGCGCCGTGAGCACGAGCACGGCGTGCACGGTGAGGAAGCGAGTGGGGCGACCGTTCTCGTCCCGAGCGCGCGGGTCGTTGGAGACCCGACGGTAGAAGGAGGGCCAGACGAGCACGTTGAAGACGGCACCGACGAGCAGGGCGATGCTTGCGAGGAAGACCATGCCCCAAGCCTATGGGCGGGCGGTGGCGTCCTCGATCGAGATGGCGGCGCCCGCGGGGCTCTGCCGCTTCGCGAGGGAGACGTAGCCGGCCGCGTGCGGAATGAACGCAGCGCTCTCCTCTGCTGTCAGCTCGCGCCGGACCTTGGCTGGTACCCCGGCGACGAGGACGCCGTCGGGGATGCTCGCGCCCTCGAGCACCACGGCGCCCGCGGCGACGAGCGAGCCCGCGCCGATGTTGGACCTCGAGAGGCACGCGGCCTTCATGCCGATGAGCGTGCCGTTCGCGATGGTCGTGCCGTGCAGGAGCGCCTGGTGGCCGGCGGTGACGTCGTCGCCGATGATGGTGTCGACCTCACGCTCGACGTGCACCACCGTGCCGTCCTGCAGGTTCGACCTGGCGCCGATGACGATGCGGCCACCCACATCCGCTCGCAGCACGCACCCGTACCAGACGGACGATTCCGGGCCGATCTCGACGTCGCCGACGATGACGGCGCCCGGCGCGATCCAGGCGCTCTCGTGGATGCGGGGCGTCTTGCCCTCGAACGGCAGGATCAGGGGAGCGGCACTGGTCATGCTCCGATACTCGCAGTTGCGCTGCTCCTTCGCGACCCCGCACGCCAGACCCCGCACGCCAGACTCCGCCACCTCGGCTAAAATGGGCGGACTATGGCCATTTTCGGGAACCTCTCTGACCGGCTGACGCAGACGCTCGCCGGCCTCCGCTCCAAGGGCAAGCTCACGCCCGCCGACGTCGACGGCACCGTGCGCGAGATCCGTCGCGCCCTCCTCGAAGCCGACGTCGCGCTTCCCGTGGTCAAGGACTTCGCCGCGCACGTGCGCGAGCGGGCCCTCGGCGACGAGGTCAACCGCGCCCTCAACCCGGCGCAGCAGGTCGTGCAGATCGTCAACGAGGAGCTCGTGCGCATCCTCGGCGGCGACACTCGCCAGATCGAGTTCGCCAAGCAGCCGCCGACGATCATCATGCTCGCCGGCCTCCAGGGTGCCGGTAAGACGACGCTCGCCGGCAAGCTCGCGAAGCGCCTCGCGGGGGAGAAGCACACGCCGCTGCTCGTCGCGGCCGACCTCCAGCGTCCGAATGCCGTCACCCAGCTGCAGATCGTCGGCCAGCAGGCCGGCGTGCAGGTCTACGCGCCCGAGCCGGGCAACGGTGTCGGCGACCCGGTGCGCGTCGCGACGGATGCGGTGCGCTTCGCGAAGGACAAGCTGCACGACGTCGTCATCATCGACACGGCCGGCCGCCTCGGCGTCGACCAGGAGCTCATGAAGCAGGCGGCGGACATCCGCCGCGCCACGAACCCCGACGAAGTCCTCTTCGTGATCGACGCGATGATCGGCCAGGATGCCGTCGCCACGGCCAATGCCTTCCAGGAGGGCGTCGACTTCACCGGTGTCGTGCTCTCGAAGCTCGACGGAGACGCCCGGGGTGGTGCCGCCCTCTCGGTGGCGCAGCTCACCGGCCGCCCCATCATGTACGCGTCGACCGGTGAGGGGCTCGACGACTTCGAGGTCTTCCACCCCGACCGCATGGCGAAGCGCATCCTCGACATGGGTGACATCCTCAGCCTCATCGAGCAGGCCCAGAAGGCCTTCGACGAGGACGAGGCGATGGAGATCGCGGGCAAGCTCGCGACCGAGAACTTCACCCTCGATGACTTCCTCAAGCAGATGCAGCAGCTGCGCAAGGCCGGCAACTTCAAGAAGATGATGGGCATGCTCCCGGGCATGGGCCAGATGAAGGAGGCGCTCGAGAACTTCGACGAGCGCGAGCTGGTCCGCACCGAGGCGATCATCCAGTCGATGACCAAGGCTGAGCGGCAGAATCCGAAGCTGCTCAACGGCTCGCGTCGCTCGCGCATCGCCCGCGGTTCCGGTCGGACCGTCACCGACGTCAACGAGCTCGTGAAGCGCTTCGAGCAGGCGGCGAAGATGATGAAGACCGTCGCCCGTGGCGGTACCCCGCAGATCCCCGGGATGGGGCCGATGCCGGGCCAGCACGGGGGTCGCAAGGCTGCGGCCAAGGGCGGCAAGAAGAAGCAGCAGGGCAAGCGAAGCGGCAATCCAGCCAAGCGCGCGCAGCAGGCCGTCGAGGAGGCCTCGGCTCCCAAGCGTCCGGGTGGCGCGTTCGGCGGCGCGGGTCTCGGGCGTCCCGCGGCTGGCGACGGGCAGCCGAGTGCGGCGGAGCTCGAGCAGCTCCAGAAGTACCTGGGCCGCGGGTAGCTCGGCACGTTCTCGCGGGGCGGGAGCTGACGGAGGGGCGCATCCATCTCGGTGGATGCGCCCCTGTGTCGTTGAGCGTGTTCGCGTCGCGCGTCGCCCGGTGTGCGGCAGAACGCACGAGGGGCGCATCCGCTGACGGATGCGCCCCTCGTGCGTTCGTGCGCCGCCGTTAGTCGGACTTCCTCATGCGGCGTGTGAGGAGCAGCACGGCACCGGCTGCCAGCAGGAGCCCTGCGCCGATCGCCAGAGCGGGGGCGAAGCCGTCAGCACCGGTTGTCGCAAGTCCACCCCCAGCGGCTGGCGGGGTCGTGTGCGTCGAGGTCGGCGCCGGGGTCCAGGTCGGCGTGGAGGTCGTCGGGACAGGGGGGACGACGGTCGCGGTCGGCGTGGCCGTGCTGGTGGGCGTCGGCGTGGTCGTCTCGGTCGGCGTCGGCGTCGGTGTCGGCGTCTCGGTCGGCGTCGGTGTCACGACGACGGGGCTGACCGTGATGGTGACGGTCGCCGCCTCGCTGTCGACGGAGCCGTCGTTGGTCGTGAACGTGAAGCTGGTCTCTCCTTCGAAGCCGTCGGCCGGGGTGAAGGTGAGGTCTGCGCCTTCGCCGCTGAGCGTTCCGTTCTCTGGCTGCGTGAGGACCGTGTAGGTCAGTGGGTCGCCTTCAGCGTCGTCGCCCGTGAGCGTGATGTCGAGGGGTGTGTCGATGTCGGTCGTCAGGTTCTGCGAGGCCGCCGTCGGCGGGGTGTTCGAGCGGAAGCTGCCGGCTTGGATGAGGACCGCCGAGTCGAGGCTGGAGTCGCCTCTGTCGGCGATGACGAGCTTGATGTGGTTCGTCGCTCCCTGCTGGACGGGGGCGGACAGGCCGAGGACGGTCGTGAGTCCGTCGAGTCCGGTGTCGAAGGCACCCGAGCTGACGGGGTTGTCGCGGTAGAGGCCCGTGTTGCGCAGGTGGTTGATGTTGTTGATCGCGACGGCGGTGTCCGTGCCGTCCGCGTCGAAGGTCGCGTAGTTCGTGCCGTTGACGAAGAACGCGAAGACATCGTTGAAGTTGGTATCGACGTACTCCTGGTACTCCTCCGATCCGAAGACGTAGGAGAACGCGATGCTGTCCTCGGTGGGGACGAAGTCGAACTCGAGCACGGCCGCGTCGCGAGTCGAGCCCTCGACGATGTCGTCGAGGTCGGTGTCGCCTGGGAGGCCGTGAGAGGTGCTGGTCGACCCGGATTCGTTCGGACCGAGCAGCGCGCCCCCTTCACCGGCCGAACCGGTTGTCAGGGTGAGGCCGCTCTCGACGCCGAGATCCGTGAATCCCGAGTAGCTGCCGGAGGCTTCGGGGGCGCCCGTGTAGACGACGTTGGAGACCGCGGTCTCGTCGCCCACGAGCGTGCCGACCAGCTCTTCCGGTGTCTGGCTGGTGAGGTCGACGACGGTCTGCCCGGGCGAAGCGGCGGCGGTGCCGACTCCGACTCCGAGAAGAAGGACGGATGTTGCCCCTGCGGCGAGGGCGGTGCGGAGTCGCATGTGTTCTCCTGAGGATCTGAGGGTTTGGTGATGCTAAGCCGCCAGTTGCCTGAAAATCAAGAGAATCTTGGGAAACAGGATGCGCCGTTGCGCCCCGTGACGAGATGGTGGGGCGCATGTGACTCGTGTGAATGCTCGCCACCCCGATGAGTCGCCGATGGTGAGGGCTCGGCGACAGGTACGCTTGTCAGGTCATCAAGTCGTCCGAGGAGTGCGCCATTGAGCAATGAAGCTGCGACTACAGGCGAGGCCCGACTCCCGCTCGGGCTGTTCGTCGGCATCGACCGTTCGAGCCCCGTCCCGCTGTACCACCAGGTGTCGGAGCGCATCGAGAAGGCGATTCGAGACGACACGCTGCCGGCGGGGTCGAAGCTCGAGAACGAGATCTCCCTCGGACACCGGCTCGGGCTCTCGCGCCCGACAGTGCGCCGCGCTATCCAGGAACTGGTCGACAAGGGACTCCTCGTCCGGCGCCGCGGCGTGGGCACGCAGGTCGTGCACGGGCCCGTCACCCGCAACGTCGAGCTCACGAGCCTCTACGAGGACCTCGAGCGGTCCGCGCAGAAGCCGACGACGACGCTGCTCTCCCGCCGTGTGGAGGCTGCGACGCCCGAGCTCGCCGAGACGCTCGGCATCGAGGTCGGGAGCCCCACGCTGCACATCTCGCGCCTCCGGAGCGCCGACGGGGTCCCACTCGCGGTTCTCGACAACGTGCTCCCAGAGCCGTTCGTGGAGCTCACCGAGGACGAGCTCATCCAGCACGGGCTCTACCAGCTGCTGCGGGCCCGCGGCGTCACGATGCGCATCGCCAAGCAGCGTATCGGTGCCAGGACTGCGTCTCGCGAGGAGGAGCGCCTCCTGGACCTCTCCGGCGGTGCCGCAGTGCTCACGATGTCTCGCGTCGCGTTCGACGCGACGGGGCGCGCCGTCGAATACGGCCGGCACTGCTACCGGCCGGACCTCTACACGTTCGAGATCACGCTCGTCGAGCGCTGACACCGCGCTGACAGCGCGCCGAAACCGTCGGGCCGTCGCCGGGTCGACGGCCATCGCTGGCGGTGCGCCGATCTGCGGGATGCGCGAGGAAACGCCGCCAGCCGATGTGCCCTCCGCACGGGGTTCGTGCGGGCACATCGGCTGGCGGCGTTCGGCCGACTCGGGGTCGAGGCTAGGCTCGGTTGGGAACCGCGAGCTCGCCCGTGAGGTACTGGGCGCGGCCGAAGCCGAACGTCCAGTCTTCCGGGCCGTTCTCGACGTAGCCGATGAAGACGTCGTTGCCGTCGACGCCCTTCTCGCCGAGCGCTTCGGCGATGCGAGCGTAGAGCGACTGCTTGGCCTCAGTGGTGCGGCCGCGCTGCGTGAAGATCTGGATCATGACGACGCCGCTCGAGCGGTCGAAGCCCAGCCCGGCGTCCTGGGCGATGATCTGGCCGCCCTGGTGCTCGGTGATGATCTGGAACCGGTCGCGAGCGGGGATCCCGTACTCGGCGACGATGGCGTCGTGGATGGCGTCGGCGATGGACGAGATCTGCTCGGGCGTGCGGCCGGCGTTGACGTCGATGCGTACGAGAGGCATGGTGCGGTGTCCTTGGGGTCGAGGGTGACGTTCTTTGTCTGATCGCCAAGTCTAGCGTCAAAAGACCTAATGTCCTAACAAATGCACCCAGTGGTCAGGCGGAGTCCTTGCGGGAGAGTCGCGCCCACGACGGAGATCAGAGCGACGCCTCCAGTGCCGCGTCGGCGTCGCGGAGCACCTTCGCCGCGACCTCGAGCCCCTCGATGCGGCCGAGCGACGTGTCCTCGTGCTCGATGTTGACCCACATCTCCGGGTCGACCTCGTACAGGGCGTGGAGGAACTCGGTCCAGAACGCCGTGTCGTGGCCGCGGCCGAGGGCGACGAAGTCCCACGCCGAGTTCTTCGGCCACTCGTTCGCCCACTCATCGCCACCGAGGTTGGTGCGCGGCTCGTCGGCGGACAGCTTGCGGAACCGATTGTCCAGCACGCCGTAGATGGCGGCTGCCGGGTTGACGCGAACATCCTTCGCGGCGGCGTGGAACACCCACTTGCCGAGGTCGCGGACGACGGCCACCGGGGCCATCTGCTGCCAGAAGAGGTGCGAGGCGTCGAGCTCGACGCCGATGTTCGTCGTGCCGGCCCGCTCGATGAGCTCGCGGAAGTTCGCCGGGTTGAAGGCGACGTTCTGCGGGTGCAGCTCGAGCGCGACCTTCACGCCGTGCTCGCGGGCGAGCTCGTCGACCTCCGCCCAGAACGTCGCGGCGACGTCGAGCTGGTAGTCGATGACGTCGAGTGCGGCAGAGTTCCAGGCATTGACCACCCAGTTCACGGTCGTAGCTCCCGGCTCGCCTCCGGGGAGGCCGGACATCGTGACGACGCGGTCCTGCCCGAGCCGAGCCGCGAGGCGAATCGACCGGCGGATGTCCTCAGCGTGCTTCTCGCCGATGGTTCGGTCTGGGTGCAGCGGGTTGCCGTTGCAGTTGAGGCCGGCGATCGAGACGCCCGTGCCGTCGAACTGAGCGAGGAACGCATCCCGCGCCTCGTCGTGCTCGAGGATCTCGTCGAAGTTCGGGATGTGCGTTGCCGGGAGGAAGCCACCCGAGTTGAGCTCGATCCCCGTGAGGCCGAGGTCGGCGATGACCTCGATCGCCTCCCGCAGAGGCCGGTCATGGAGGATCGCGTTGTAGACGCCGAGGCGCATGTCAGGCTCCGATCTTGTGCGTGGTGGTGGGGTTGACGCGCACGGCCGAGCCGTTTGCGGATGCTGAGGCGGCGACGGCGTTGAGCAGCTCCATGTTGTGGATGCCTTCTTCGAAGCTGGCGCAGCGCGGGAGCGATTCGCTCTCGGGAACGCCGGCGACCTCCTCGAGGAAGGAGCGCGCCTGGTAGGCGAACGCGTCGTTCTGCCCGAAGCCGACACTCGGGGCGTCCATCGCGAGTCCGCCGGCGACGTAGGGGTGCTCCGGTCCGAGGATCACCTGCCGGTACCCGTTCTGGGCAGAGGGGACATCGTTCAGGAAGAGCTCGATCTCGGAGGGGCGACGCTGGTCGTACCTGGCGGCGCCGTTCTCGCAGAAGACCTCGAAGATGAGGCTGTTGGCATGACCGCGGGCGACGCGGGAGACCTCGATGGCGCCAGCGCCGTCCGCGAATTTCAGTGAGAACGCGGCGTAGTCGTCGTTCTCGACGGCCTCGAACGTGTCGCTCACTGCCGCGTGGTCGTGGCCGAGGACGGCTCCGAGCGGGAGGGGGCGCTCGTGGATGACGGTGGTGAGCGTTCCGCCGCTGACCTCCTGGATCTCACCGCCGAGGAACTCTGCGATATACGCCATGTGGCTCCCGACGTCGGCCAATGCGCCGCTGCCTGCTGCGCCCTTGAAGCGCCAGCTCATCGGGCCCTGTGGGTCGCAGGCGTAGTCCGTCCAGTAGCGCCCACTGAAGTGGAGCAGTCTGCCGAGGGTGCCGTCCTGGATGAGCTGGCGGATGTAGGCGATGCCGGGGGAGCGGCGGTAGGTGAAGCCCACGCGTGCGATGGAGTCGGCGCGCTCGGCGGCTGCCGCCATGGCGGAGGCGTCTTCGATGGAGTCGCTGAGGGGTTTCTCGCAGAGCACGTGCTTGCCGGCTGCGAGGAGGCCCTCGACGGCTTCTCGGTGCAGGGAGTTCGCGATGACGACGCTCACGACGTCGATGTCGTCGGCGGCCGCGATGGCCTGCCAGGACGAGTCGGTGCGCTCGTAGCCGAAGCGCTTGGCGGCCAGGGCGCCGAACTCCGGGTTGATGTCTCCGATGGAGACGAGGCGGATCTCGGGCAGCGTGGGGCTGTAGAGGGTGGATGCGACGCGGTAGGCCGCAGCGTGTGCGCGCCCGGCCATGCCTGCGCCGATGACGGCGACGCCCAGTGAGGTGGACATTGGTTCTCCTGTGGTTCTGCGTGAGCTGGGATGGTGAGCGCAGGCGACCGACGACGGTGTTGGAGCGCTACACTGGAAGGTAGGTCATGAAATAATGTCCTGTCAAACGATCTGAGTTCGGAGTGTCGAGTGCCACCCACGTCCCGCCGAAAGCGACCGACGATCTACGACGTCGCTGAGCGCGCCGGAGTCTCCAAGTCGCTGGTGTCGCTCGTGCTGCAGAACTCGACACGAGTCAGCGATGAGAAGCGCGCGGCAGTGCGAACCGCGATCCAGGAACTCGGCTACCTGCCGAGCCGGGCGGCCACGGCGCTCGCGGGGAACCGCACGCGCGCGATCGGCGTGATGATCGACGACTTCAGGAACCCCTGGTTCGTCGACCTCCTCGGGGGCATGCAGGAGGTGCTGAACGGGCCCGGTTTCCACGTCACGGTGGCTGACGCGAACCTGAACGCGCACCTCGAGCAGTCCCCGATCAGCGGTTTCCTGGCCGCCGGCGTCGAGGGTCTCGTCATCGGCGGCGACGTGGATGCGGTGCCTGGGGAGGGCTTCCCCGTTCCGACCGTCGTCGCGGGCAACCGAGCGACGGTGCCAGCTGGCGCCGACCTCGTGGCCAACGACGACGAAGCTGGCGCGCGCCTCGCCATCGAGCATCTGCGCTCACTCGGTCACACGAGGATCGGCCACGTCACCGGAAGTGGCCGAGCAGCCGAACTCAGGCGCACGGCCTACGAGCGAGCCATGGTCGAGGCGGGGCTCCAGCCGCGCGTCGTGGGCGGCTCTGGGGCCACCGACCAGGACGAGGGGCGACGAGCCTCACGCCAGCTGCTCGAGGACTGGCCGGAGACCACTGCCGTCTTCGCGGCGAACGACGTCATGGCGCTCGGTGTGCTCGGAACGCTCGACAGGATCGGGATGCGTGTGCCAGGCGACATCTCCATCGTCGGCTATGACGACTCGCACCTTGCAGGGGCCGAGTACCTGTCGCTCACCTCGGTTGACGACCGAAGCGCCGACGTGGGTCGTGTCGCGGCCGAGCTCCTGCTCGCGCGCATCGAGGGGCGCCATCCGGAGGTCGAAGAGCGCGGTGGGGGAACGCGCAGACTCATCCAGCCGGTGCTGACGGTGCGCGGCTCGACCGCGGCAGTGCGGGGCGACTGACGCGGCTCAGCGGTCGCGTCGGGCCCCTGCCTCAGGTTCGAAGGCGAGCACGAGGGGTGCCTCCCAGCCCTGCTCCGCGTAGGCGCTCAGCACGCTCTCGCGCAGCTCGTCGACCTTCTCTGCCGGGTGCATCACGAACACGGAGCCGCCGAGGCCGGTGCCGGTCATGCGGGCGCTTGCCGCGCCGAGGTAGGTGGCCAGCTCCACGGTGAAGTCGATGCGCGCCGTCGAGACCTCGAAATCGTCCCGCAGTGACGCCTGCGATGCGGCGAGCAGGTGATTGCGCTCCTCCGGCGTCTCGCCCGTGCGCATGAGCTTCGTGAACTCCAGCGTGCGGGCGATCTCGGAGACGACGTGGCGGGCCCGCCTGAAGACGACCTCGTCGAGCCTGTCCGCCGCTGCGTCGAGTTCAGCGGGCCGCACCTCGCGCAGCGTCTGGCAGCCGAGCGCCTCGGCAGCCCTGGCGCAGTCGTCCGCCCTCGACGCGAACTCCGCCGACCAGTTGCGGTGCGATTCTCGCGTGTCGATGAGCACGCGGACCAGGCCGGACTCGGCGGGTCTCGGCGCAGGCAGGATGGAGACGTCGGACCCGCGCGCGTCGAAGAAGACGTCCTCATTGCTTCGCGCCGCGTGCACGGTGATGTGATCGCTGAGCCCGCCAGGCGCGCCGACGATGTCGGCCTCAGTCTGTCGACCGATCTCGGCGAGCTCCTCGACGTTCATGCCGAGCCCCCAGAAGTCGTTGAGGGCTGTGCTGATGGTGGCGCACACGGAGGCGGAGGACGCCAGGCCGGCCCCGATGGGCACGTCCGTCGTGAGGAAGATGTCGAGGCCGGTGCCCAGGAAGAAGGGCACGCCGGGGTCCGTCTCGTCGTCATCGCCGCGAGTGCCTTCCGGCGGGTTCTCGCGAGCGAAGCGGAGCATGCTCGAGACCGCTCCGAGCGGGTACGCACGCCAATCCTTGGTGGGGATCTCCGAGGAGATCGACCGCAGATCGGTCACGGCCTCCTCGCTGGAGAGGTCGGTGACGATGCGGATGCGGCCGTCATCGCGCGGCGCGATCGCCGCGCTCGAGCGGAGGGGGATGGCGCACCCGTAGCCGACGCCGTCCTGCAGGTCGGTGTGATCGCCCATGATGCTGACGCGACCCGGCGCGGACCAGACCCCGAGGGGCTCGCGCTCGAATGAGGCCAGGAAGCCCTCGCAGACGATCGTCGTCAGGTCTCTGCTCATCTCGTCACCGTTTCTCAGGCATGGTCGAATGGGCGTCCGCCCCTGTGCATGCGCAGGCCGATTCTAATAACTGCGTCCTGAACGAGTGCCGAAACTCGGGCGGGCGCGCCGTTCAGGCGAACGGATCGGGCCGTTCATCTGGTCGGGACTGGTCTTGCGTGCTAGAGTCAAGAGTTCGTGGGTCCTATTTCCCACAATCGTCGTACCGTTTGTTGTTCGAGGGCACCTTTCCTGCCTCGGCACGATTTCACGAGTTGCGGCGAACGGGCACATTCGCCCGCATCATCGCCGCAAGAGCGCAGCACTCGAGTGTTGTGCGTTCTCTGCGTGCTGATTGAAAGGCAAGACCTCCATATGACGGAAACAACCTCAACTTTCGCCGAGCTCGGCGTCCCCAAGTCCCTCGTCAGCGTGCTCGATGCAGCAGGCAAGCACGAAGCATTCCCCATCCAGCAGTCCACCCTCCCGAGCACCCTCGCAGGCCGCGACGTCCTCGGCCGTGGCAAGACCGGCTCAGGCAAGACGCTCGCGTTTGCGATCCCACTCGTCGCCCGCCTCGCTGGCGCCGTGTCCGGTGGCAAGCGCCGCCCTGGCCGTCCGCTTGGCCTCGTGCTGCTCCCGACCCGCGAGCTCGCAACCCAGGTTGCCGCGGTCATCGAGCCGCTCGCCAAGGCCGCAGGCCTCACCGTGACGACCGTCTTCGGCGGCGTCTCGCAGCGCCCGCAGGAGACCGCGTTCCGCAACGGCGTCGACATCGTCGTGGCCTGCCCCGGCCGCCTCGACGACCTCATGAAGCAGCGCATCGTGAACCTCGACGCCGTCGAGGTCACCGTGCTCGACGAGGCCGACCACATGGCCGACCTGGGCTTCCTGCCCGTCGTCACGCGCATCATGAACGCCACGCCGCAGTCCGGTCAGCGCCTCCTCTTCTCCGCCACGCTCGACAACGGCGTGGACAAGCTCGTCAAGAAGTTCCTGAACGACCCGATCCTGCACTCGGTCGACGAGTCCAACTCGCACGTCGCCGCCATGACGCACCACGTCTACGAGGCGGAGACACCCGAGGCGAAGACGGCGCTCGTGCACGCCCTCGCGAGTGGCAAGGGCCGCCGCATCATGTTCATGCGCACCAAGCACCAGGCGAAGAAGCTCGCCAAGCAGCTCACCGCGTCCGGCATCCCGGCCGTCGACCTGCACGGCAACCTCTCGCAGAACGCCCGCGACCGCAACCTCGCGGCGTTCTCCGGTGGCGAGGTCAACGTGCTCGTCGCGACCGACGTCGCCGCGCGTGGCGTGCACGTCGACGCCATCGAGCTCGTCGTGCACGTCGACCCGCCCGCCGAGCACAAGGCGTACCTGCACCGCTCCGGCCGCACGGCACGCGCGGGCTCCGAGGGCGACGTCGTCACCCTCATGCTCCCGAGCCAGCGCAAGGACACGGAGATGCTGCTGCGTCGCGCGAAGATCGGCGTGACCCCGCAGCGCGCGAACGTCAACTCGCCGTTCGTGGCCGAGCTCGTCGGCGAAGTCGCCCCGACCGTGCGCCCCGTTCCGGGCGGACCGGGATCCGGCAACGTCGAGGTCAGCCAGGGCCGCGGCACCTCGCAGGGAGCGAACGCGCGCCGCAAGCGCGACAACGCCTCCTCGCGTGGTGGCGCATCGCGTGGCGGATCGAGCACCGGCGGTGGCCGTGGCCGCGGCGGGTCCTCATCGCAGACCTCCTCCTCGTCGTCCGCGTCGCGCCCCGCGCGCTCGCAGGGTGGAGAGGGTGCAGCCCAGGGCCAGCGCCGCGGCGAGGGTCGCCCGCGCCGCGCAGGCACCACCTCCGCAGCGGCTCCGTCGCGCGGTGGCGGCGAGCGCGGCTCGCGTCGCGCCAGCTGGTCCTCCGGCCAGTAGTCAGCGCCAGACGCACAGCATCCCCGAACGGGCGGCCCGAGCAATCGGTCCGCCCGTTCGCTGTCTGCCCGGTCTGCCCGCATGCGGAGTGCATTCACACGGGAGATTCGGCTTCGATGGCGCATGAAGCGGCGTTTCTCGTGTGGATTCCGCGGGCGCGGCGCGGGCAGGCGGTGAGTCGGCTCAGGTGGGGGAGTCGGGGAGCAGGTGGGCTGAGAGGGCGTCGAGGTGGGCGCGCACGGCGACCGGGCCCTCGTGCTCCAGCAGGCGGAGATACTCCTCGTGCTCGTCGGCAAGGCCCTGCGGGTCGTAGTGTTCGTGCGCGCCGGCGAGCAGCAGCCGAACCTCGCTGTCGAGTGAGCGTGCGGCCTCGCTGATCCGGGGGCTCCCGGCAGCGTCGATGATCGCCTGGTGCACGGCAGCGTGGGCTGCTTCCAGCCGTCGCCACGAGCTGGCATCCTGCGCCTCCAGTCTGCGCAAGCGCGAGATCTCGTCGAGCACGGGCGTGCGCACGTCTTCCGGCCAGCCCTGCGGGTGCTTCGTGCTCAGGATGCGCACGGCCTCCGACTCGAGGGCGCAGCGGAGGTCCTGCATGGCGCGGATCTCGGCTTCGTCGAGCTTCGCGACCTCGACCCCCTTGTAAGGCGCGGCGTTGACGAGCCGTTCCGCGGCGAGCGCGGCGAGGGCCGTGCGCACCGTGTGCCGCGAGAGCCCGAACTCGGCGGCGAGATGCTCTTCGCGCAGCGACTGGCCGCGGGCGTAGCTTCCCTCGAGGATCCGCTCGCGAAGCGTCGTGGCGAGCTTCGAGGCGGCGGTCACCCGTGGCGTTGTGTCAGGCGCTGCGCGCGTCATCGCTGCTGCCACTCCGCGGAATCTGCGTTTGGATGGATGCTTGCCGGACCCGCAGCCGCAGCCGTACCAGTCGTCGTGCCGGGCGCGGCGAGGGTCGACCTCGTCGCAGGTGGGAGCCGTTCGAAGGCACCGGTGGACCCCAGCACGAGCACTACGATACCTGCCGCCAGCACGGCGAGCCCGAGTCCCTCGAGCGCTGCGAGCTGCTCGCGAAGCGCGAGGAGCCCCAGGATGCTCGCGGTCAGCGGCTCCGCGAGCGTCAGCGTCGAGACGGTCGCGGCCTGCAGCTTCGCGAGGCCAGCCCCGAAGCACAGATAGGCGATGGTCGTCGTGACGACGCCGAGCCAGGCCGCCGTCGCGAGCCCGGCCGGGGTGAGCATCCACTCGGCACCGCTCGCGAGGAGCAGGGGGATGCTGGCGATGCCGGCGACGCCGAAGACCATGCCCATGGTGCCGTCGGCGCTCCAGCCTCGGTTCATGAGTGCCTTCGCCGAGAGGGTGTAGATGCTGTAGCTCGCGCCGGCGCCGATCGATGCAGCGATCCCGGCGAGGTTCGCACCGCCCGAGTCGCCCGCGCCAGCCGCCGCGATGAGGCCCACGCCGAGGACGGCGATCGCGGTCGCGACGCCCCAGCTCACCCCGGGGAAGCGGCGTTCGAGTGCCCACTGCAGCAGTCCCGTGAGGACCGGTGCTGATCCGAGCGCGAGGACGGTGCCCACAGCGACGCCGCTGCCCGCCGTGCCCGCGAAGAAGAGCGGCTGGTAGAGGAGAACGCCGAGCGTGCCGAGGGTGATGAGTCCCAGCTGGGCACGATTCGAGCGGCGGAGCCGGACGGTGTCCGGCGCGGGCTTCCGAGAGTATCCGCGGGCGCCGCGGCGACGCAGCCCCGTGAGCAGCGCCCAGGCGCCGAGCAGGGTCCCGCCGAGCGCGAGGCGGGCCGAGCCGAGCGAGAAGGCGGACACGTCTGGCGCCCCGAGCGCCTGCGCGGTGCCGGTTGTGCCGAAGCAGACCGCGGCGAGGAGGACAAGCAGGAGTGGAGCCACGGGAAGATTGTTACACAATCCGTCGAGCTCCGTGGTCGAGCGGTGGACGCGGCCCGCGAGCGAGCCGCAGACGAGCGACGGGCTCGGCCGAATCGGCCGAGCCCGTCGCTCATCTGTGGTGCGGAGAAGCTACTTCTTCGCGGTCGGGAGGAAGATCGCTCCCGTCGTGACGTCCTCGTCCAGCGACTCGAGCGTGCGGCCGCGGGTCTCGGGGATCTGCGTCGCGACGAAGATGAGCGCGAGCACGCCGACGCCTGCGAACAGGAAGAACGTGCCCGTGATGCCGAGCGCATCCACCACCGACGGGAAGTAAAGCGAGATGAAGCCGTTCGCGACCCACAGGGCGAAGATCGAGACGCCCATGCCGATGCCGCGCATGTGCAGCGGGAAGACCTCGGAGAGGTAGACCCAGACGGCGACGTTCAGGAAGGTCTGCATCGAGCCGACGAATGCGACGACGAGGAACAGGATGACCCAGGGGCGCAGCGGGTTGCCCGGCTCGAGGATCATGGACGAGAACCCGATGAGCAGGTGGCAGGCCGTGGTGAGCGAGAAGCCGATGACGAACGTCTTGCGGCGGTCGAACTTGTCCATGTACGAGAGCGCGATGAACGCACCGACGACGGCGATGATGCCGGGGGCGATGTTGGCGATGAGGGCCGCGCTCGAGTCGAAGCCGGACTCGATGAGCACGATCTGGCCGTAGTACATGATCGAGTTGATGCCCGTGAGCTGCTGGGCGACGCCGAGTCCGATGCCGACGAGCAGGATGCGGCGCAGCCACTTGTTGCCGAGGATGGCCTTGAAGCCGACCTGCTTCTCCTGGCCCTCTTCCAGTGCGACCTTCTCGACCTGTGCCAGCTCAGCTTCAGCGCGCTCGGGGGAGCGGACGGTCTTGAGGACCTCGAGCGCCTCGGCGTCACGGCCCTTCTCGACGAGCCAGCGGGGCGACTCCGGCATGCGCAGCATGCCGAAGAAGAGGCAGATGGCCGGGATGGCGCAGATGGCGAACATGATGCGCCAGACGCCGTCGAGGTGTCCGAGCGTGTTGCCGAGGATGGCGTTGATGACGAACGCGGAGAGCTGGCCGATGACGATGGCGGCTTCGTTGCGGCCTGAGATCGACCCGCGGATCTCGTAGGGTGCCAGCTCGGCCAAGAAGACCGGGACGACCGTGGACGCTCCGCCAACGGCAAGGCCGAGGAGGATGCGGCCGACGACGAGCACTTCGAAGTTCGGGGTGAAGACGACGACGAGCGTGCCGAGGAAGAAGAGCACGGCGAGCATGATGATCGTCTTGCGGCGGCCCCAGCCATCGGAGAGGCGGCCGCAGAAGATCGCGCCGATGGCGGCCGCGAAGACGAGCGAGCTCGTGACGACGCCTTCCGTGAGCGGCGTCAGACCGAGCTCCTCGGTCATGGGGTTCAGGGCGCCGTTGATGACACCGGTGTCGTAGCCGAAGAGGAGACCGCCGAAGCACGCGACGATCGAGATCAGCCCGAGCCGCGAACGGTGCGGCCCAGCTGTGAGGGGCGGGAGTGATTTCTCGGCGGTGTTGCCCGCCGGATGCGATGAGGCCATTTGGACGTCCTTGTCGTGGATGCTGCGAGGTGGAGCAAGGTTGTGCGGTGCTGCTGGCGCGTCTTCTGCGAACGCGTGTCTTGATGGTAACCGAAGAATGACGTGATGTGAATATGTCTTGACAAATCCGTCGGGAGTGACAGTGGCCCCGCAGCTCAGAGCTGCGGGGCCACACGACATCAGGAGGAGGCGACAAGCTCCCTGATCTTCTCCAGCTGGAACGCGGAGACCTCGTCGGCCCGCTCATCCTCGGCGAAGACGTTCGAGACGATGAGCGCGTCCGGGCGGTCGAGGTACCCGATCTGCTTCAACGTCGCGAACAGTTCAGCGAAGTCGACATCTCCGTCACCGATGCGAAGGTGCTGGTGGATGCGCGCCTCGTTCCCGGGAGGGTTCGAGATGTAGCGCAGGCCGTGCGAGCGGTGGTGGTCGAACGTATCCGCCGTGTAGACGGCGCCCAGCCGCTCGCCCAGTTCGGGGAGCAGCGTCGTCGCGCGGTCCCCGTAGTGGAAGGTGTGCGAGGCGACGTAGACGAAGCCCACATTCCTGCTGTTCAGGCCGCGGATGACGCGCCAGCCCTCGAGCCCGTCCTCGACGAAGTCGTTGGGGTGCGGGTCGATGTTCAGCTGGATGCCCTCACGCTCGAGGATCGGCAGGAGTGTCTCCATCGAGCGGTGGAAGGCATCCTCCGACTCGTTGAACTGGGAGGGCTCCCCGCTGAACTCGGTGTTGATCACCGGGATCTCGAGCAGCGACGCCAACTCGATGACGCGCGTGAAGTTGCGGACGGCTGCGAGACGGCCAGCCTCTTCCGGGCCCGAGATGCGCTGCACCGGCAGGATCGCCGGGATCGTGACCCCAGCATCCGCCGCCCGCTTCTTGAACTTCAGCGCGTACGCGTCATCGGCCGACGGGTGGCGGAAGAACCAGGAGAAATCGGGGTGGGGCGTGATCTGCAGGTACTCGTAGCCGAGGCGGGCTGCGATGTCCGGGAAGCCGAGGAAGCCGGCGTCGTGGTGGAACGGCGTCGGGTCCAGCGCGATGCGAACCATGAGAGTCTCTCCTTACGCCTTGTCGTAGAACGCGGGGCGCTCGACCTGCTGGACCTCGACGATGCCACCGTCGAACGCCTTCACGCCGGCCTCGCAGGCGAGCGCGACGCGGTAGCCGTGCCACGCGTCCGGGCCGTCGATGGTTCCGCGGGCGACCGCGTCCACCCAGCGCTGGATCTGCACGTCGTAGGCGGCCGCGAAGCGGGTCACGAACGAGCGGTGCTCCTCCTTCGCGAACGAGCCGTCCGACCAGGTCTGCACTCCGTTGGCCTGGCCGATGCGGGCGAGTCCGTTCGAGAACACTGCCTCGGTCGCGACCTGGTAGCCGAACTTGATGCTGACGTTCATCTCGACGTCGACGAGGATGCCGTTCTCGAGCTCCATGAGCACGAGGATCGGCTCGCGGAGGCGCTCGGGCGAGTTCGGGTTGCGACGCATGTACTTGATCTCGATGCTGCGGATCTCGCTGCCCGCGAGCCACGGGATGACATCGAGTTCGTGCACGACCGAGTCGTTGATGAGCATGTCCTGCGTGTACGTCTCGGGCACGTCGGGGTTGCGGTGCACGGCGCGCAGCGCGAGCAGCTCGCCTGCCTCGCCCGACGCGATGATCTCGCGCAGGCGGGCGTACTCGGCGTCGAAGCGGCGCATGAAGCCGAGCTGGATGAGCGGTCGGTCTGACGCGGCCATCTCAGCCTCGACGACGCGCAGGGACGATGCGGAGTCTGCCGTCAGCGGCTTCTCGCACAGGATGGGGAGCTTCGCCGCGAGAGCGGGCAGGAGCACGGGCTCGTGGAACTTGCCTGGCGTCGCGATGACAACCGCGTCGACGGCGTTCGCCGCGATGGCGTCCTCGATGCTCGTGAACCACTGCGCGCCCGGCGCGTTCTGCAGGGCCGCGGTGCCGCGTCCCTCGTCCGGCTCGATGACGGCCGAGACGATGGCACCGCTGATGCGCTTCGTGATGCGGGCGATGTGGTCTGCGCCCATGAGGCCGGCGCCGACGACGCCGACGCGGAGGTCAGTTGCAGTCATGTCGATGGTTCCTGTTCTTCTCTGGCGCTACTTCGCGCGGGCTGCTGGCGTCGAGCCGCAGATGTGCTTGAGGGTGCGCTCGGCGATCGGATATGGGCGATCGGCGGAGCAGCCGAACATGTCCTGCTCGACGATGCCGAAGATGTTCGGGTCGATCTCGGCGGCACGGGCCACGATGGGGCCGAGCTCCGGGATGCCGTTCGGCGGCTCGACCATGATCATGTCGGCAGCTGCCTCGGCCCACGACACGTCGTTCTTGAGCACGTCGAAGAGCTTGTCCGGGTCGACCTGCTTGAGGTGCAGGTAGCCGATGCGCTCAGGGTACTCGTTCATGAGGCGGAGACTGTCGCCGCCGTAGTAGGAGAAGTGGCCCGTGTCGAGGCACAGGTTCGTGTACCGCGCGTCGGTCTCGGTGAGCAGGCGCTCGACCTCGCGGTACGTGCCGACGTGGCTGTCGGCGTGCGAGTGGAACTGCTGCTTGACGCCGTACTCCTCGAGGAGCGCCTTGCCGAGGCGGTCGTGGCCGGCGGCGAGGCGCGTCCACTGCTCGGCGTCGAGCGTGCGGGGCTCCTTGGCCTGGCCCGTGATGTCATCGCGCCACATGTCGGGGATCGTCACGAGGTGCTCGGCACCGAGCTTCGACGCGAGGCCGGCGACGGCGATCGCCTGGTCCCAGGCGCGCTGCCACTGGCTCTCGTCCTCGTTGTGGAAGCCCGTGAAGACGGTCCCGGCAGAGAGCTTCAGGCCGCGCGACTCGAGTTCGTCGGAGAGCTGGTTGGGGTCGGTGGGGAGGTAGCCGTACGGGCCGAGCTCGATCCACGTGTACCCGGCCTTGACGACCTCGTCGAGGAAGGTCTGCCACGGGATCTGGCCCGGGTGGTCGGGGAGCCATATGCCCCAGGAGTCAGGTGCGGTTCCGATTCGGATGCTCTGCGACATCGTCGTCTGCTTTCTGTTGAGGGTCGTTCGGGGAGGTCGAGAAGTGGGTGTTGTCGTGGCGTCAGCCGAGGAGCGGCCGCTGGGCGGCCTTCTGCTCCCTGTAGGCCTCGAGCGCGCTCTTCGTGGAGTCGAGCGTGGAGGTCTCGGCGACCGGCACATCCCACCATCCTTCGCCGTCTGGGGCGTAGAGGAGGGGGTTGCTGTTGATGTGGATGAGGGTCGAGGTGTCAGATGCCTTCGCCGCGGCCATGGCGTCGCGCAGGTCGCTGATGGCGTTGGCGCTCGGCTCGATCTCGATCGTGCTGATGCCGTAGCTGCGCGCGTTGGCGGCGAGGTCGACGGGGAGGATCTCGTCGCCCTGGAAGTTCGAGCCGGCCTCGTCGAAGGCGCGGTACCAGGTGCCGAAGCGCTCGGAGCCGACCGTCTCGGAGAGGTGGCCGATGGAGGCGTAGCCGTGGTTCTGGATGAGCACGACGATGATCTTGATGCCCTCGGCAACGGCCGTGACGAGCTCGGTGTGGAGCATGAGGTACGAGCCGTCGCCGACCATGACGATCACGTCGCGGTCGGGGGCCGCGCGGCGCACACCCATGCCGCCCGCGATCTCGTAGCCCATGCAGGAGAACGCGTACTCGACGTGGTAGCCGAGCGGGTCGCGCACGCGCCACAGCTTGTGCAGGTCGCCCGGCAGCGAGCCGGCGGCCTGGACGACGACGTCGCGCGGGTCGCTCGCGCCCTGCACGGCGCCGATGATCTCGGGCTGGCCCGGCAGTTCGAGGCCGCTCGGCTCGAACGCGGCGTCGACGGCCGCATCCCAGCTGCTCTTCTCGGTGGCGATCTGCCGCGAGTAGTGGTCGCTCACGCGGAACCCGGAGAGGGCGCCGATGAGCTTCACGAGCGTCTCGCGCGCATCCGCCACGACGGGCAGCTGCGAGCCGTGCTTGTAGGCGTCGAATGCGGCCACGTTGATGTTGACGAAGCGCACGCCGTCGTTCTGGAACACCGTGCGGCTCGCCGTCGTGAAGTCGCTGTAGCGCGTGCCGATGCCGATGACGACGTCGGCCTGCGCCGCGAGGCGGTTTGCCGCGGTCGTGCCGGTCGCTCCGACGCCGCCGAGGTACTGCGGGTGGTCCCAGTCGAGGGAGCCGCCGCCAGCCTGACTCGTGCCCACCGGGATGCCCGTGGCCTCGACGAAGGCGCGCAGCTCGTCCTCAGCACCCGAGTAGATGACGCCTCCACCGGCGACGATGATGGGGTTCTTCGCGTTCTTGATCGCCTCGACCGCGCGGGCGAGCGGGCCGGCCTCCGGGAGGGGGCGGCGGATGTGCCACTCGCGCTCCTCGAGGAAGGCGAGCGGCACGTCGATGAGCTCCGCCTGGACATCCTCCGGCAGCGCGATCGTGACGGCGCCGGTCTCGGCCGGGTCGGTGAGGACGCGCATGGCGGCGAGCGCGATCGAGTACAGCTGCTCGGGGCGCTGCACGCGGTCGAAGAAGCGGGAGAGGGGGCGGAACGCATCCGTCACCTGGATGCCCGTGTCGTGCGGGAACTCGAGCTGCTGCAGCACGGGGTCGGCGACGCGGGTCGCGAACGTGTCGCTCGGCAGGAGCAGCGCTGGCAGGCGGTTCGCCGTGGCGAGGGCGGCGCCCGTGAGCATGTTGGCGGCGCCCGGTCCGACGGATGCGGCGCTCGCGTACGTCGCGCGGCGGCGGTGCATGCGCGCGTAGCCCACCGACTGGTGCACCATCGCCTGCTCGTTGCGCGCCTGGAAGTACGGCATGAGGGTCGGGTCCTCGACGTTGGCCTGCTTGAGCGCCTGGCCGATGCCGGCGACGTTGCCGTGGCCGAAGATCCCGAACATGCCGGGGATCGTGCGCTCGCGCACGTCGCCGTCGACGGTGTACTGCTTGCCGAGGAACTCGACGAGCGCCTGGCCGACGGTCATTCGCTTGGTTGACATCTGCGTCATCTTTCTGCGTTGGTACTGAGCTGGTGCTGGTGCGCTGGACGTGCGGAGCTACTGCTGTGGGCCGTACGGGAGGCGGGAGTCGAACTCCTGGGAGGCCCACTGCTCGCGCACCCAGCCGTGGGCTGGGTCGTCGCTGATGAGCCACTCGCGCGCCTTGTCCGGGCCCGCCATGACGTTCAGGTAGTAGAGGTCGTAGCCGGGGGCCGCGACGGCGGGGCCGTGGTAGCCGAACGGGACGAGCGCGATGTCTCCCGTGCGCACGATCTCGTTGATGGAGATCTCGCCGGCAGGCGACGTGTAGGTCGCGAACATGCCGAAGGCGTCAGCGCCCTCGGGCACGGTTGCGTTCTTGGTGGGCTTGCTCTCGAAGTAGTAGATCTCCTCGAGCCGGCTCTCGTGGCCCGGGTGGTGCTCGTCGTGCTTGTGGGGAGGGTACGACGACCAGTTCTCGGCCGGTGTGATGACCTCGCACACGATGAGCTTGGCTGCCTGCAGCGAGCCGGGGATGCCGAAGTTCTGCACTTGCCGGCTCGAGCGGCCGGCGCCGCGCAGCTCGACCGGCACGTCGCCCTTGCGGAGCAGCTGGAACGGGAAGACCTGGGTCGTCGGGGCCTCGGCGACGGCGACCCTGCCGTTCCCGGTGACGACCACGCTGGTGCCGACGGGGAGGTAGGCGACGTCTGCTGGACCGTCGAAGACCGAGGGTCGGCCCTCGAGCTCGACGGATGCGGGCGCATCCGCGCCGTCGAGCTCGAGGGACGCGTCTCCGCGGAGGGGGATGACCATTCGCTCAATGTCGCCTGCGGGCAGCTCGAGGCGCACACCATCGGAGAGGTCTGCGACTCGGATGCCCGTGTGTTCCCAACCGGGGAGCGTCGCATCGACGACGCTCTCCCAGCCGTCTCGCGAGAGGGCTCCGCGGGCCCTGAACCAGGTGTTCTCTGCTGCTTGTGAGGACATTGCTCGTGAGTCTTTCTTGGTGCGAATGGTCTGGCGGGCCGGTGGAGGCTAGTCGTTCTCGGGGAAGCCGAGGTTGATGCCGCCGTGCTTGGCGGGGTCGAGCCAGCGGCTGGTGACGGCTTTCTCGCGGGTGTAGAAGTGGAAGCCCT
>NZ_PSUA01000007.1:0-84114 GCF_002931575.1 Pseudoclavibacter sp. RFBA6
GGATGCGCCAAGACAGCCTCGCAAGAGCCCGCCGACCGGCATCCATCCCACGAGCTGGCCACCCGCCAGTTGGTCGTGCTACGAGCAGGCCGCGGCGCGTGAGGAGGGGGGGTGCGCTCAGGCGAGCGGGGCACGAGGAGCTAGTGTCCGAGGTTCGCCTTGAGCACGGAGATGGCGACGCCGATGAGGGCGAGGCCGATGCCGGCGGCGAAGGTGCGGAACGAGGGCCGCTCGCCGCGGATGCGCTGCACCGTGAAGCCCATGGCGGCGAGCCGCACGATGATGACGATCTCGGCGACGAGCTGCGCCGTCTCGCCGTCGATGACGCCGAGTGCGGCCACTCCGAGGATCGCGGCCGGGATGGACGCAGCCGACGCGATCGGCACCGCATCCCGCAGCTCGTGCAGGAACTCGATGTGCGCTGCGCGCTCGCGGCGGTCGCCGGCCTTGGCCCTCGTGGAGTGGCCCACCGCGTCGGCGATGAGGTGCGCGAGGAGCGTCGTGCCGCCCGTCGCGAGGATCACGACCGCACCCTCGCCGGGTTCCTCGCCCGCGTGCACGAGTCCCAGGAGCGTCGCGAGGATGATGATGTTGCCGTACACGTAGGCCGTGAGGCGGCTGGCGGCGCGCGCACGCGGCAGATCGTCCTTGCGGCGCAGGATCGCGGTGGTCATGACGACAGACGCTAGCCCCGCTGCGGCCTAAACTGGGGGAGCCGCGACCGCCGTCGGCAGGAAAGGACGCCTCGTGTCGGAACGTGCAGCGCCAGAGAAGCTCGACATCGCCGTCATCGCGGGCGACGGGATCGGCCCGGAGGTCACCGCGCAGGCGCAGCGTGCCCTGCAGGCTGCGCTGCCAGAGGGCGTCGAGCTGACGCTCACCGAGTACCCGTTCGGCGCGGCCCGCTACCTGGAGACCGGCGAGATCATCTCGGATGCGGAGCTGCACGCGCTCGCGCAGCACGACGGCATCCTCCTCGGTGCCGTGGGCGGCGACCCGGCCGACGAGCGGCTGGCCGGGGGCATCATCGAGCGCGGCCTGCTGCTCAAGCTGCGCTTCGCGTTCGACCACTACATCAACCTGCGCCCTGGCGCGATCTCGCCCGGTGTGAAGACCCCGCTGAGCGACCCCGGCGAGGTCGACTTCGTCGTCGTGCGCGAGGGCACGGAGGGGCCGTACGTCGGCAACGGCGGCGTCGTCCGCGTGGGAACCCCGCAGGAGATCGCAACCGAGGTCTCCGTGAACACGGCCTACGGCGTCGAGCGCACCGTCCGCTACGCGTTCGAGAAGGCGAAGTCCCGCCCGCGCAAGCACCTCACGCTCGTGCACAAGAAGAACGTGCTCGTCAACGCGGGCGTGCTCTGGCAGCGCGTCGTCGACCGCGTCTCCGCCGACTACCCTGACGTCGCCGTCGAGTACCTGCACGTCGACGCTGCTACGATTTTCTTCGTCACGAACCCGTCGCGGTTCGACGTGATCGTCACCGATAACCTGTTCGGTGACATCGTGACCGACCTTGCCGCAGCCATCACCGGCGGCATCGGGCTGGCGGCCTCGGGCAACATCAATCCCGACGGCGAGTTCCCCAGCATGTTCGAGCCCGTCCACGGCTCGGCACCAGACATCGCGGGCCTCGGCAAAGCCGACCCGACGGCGGCGATCCTCTCCGTCGTTCTGCTGCTCGAGCACTTCGGACTCATCGACGCAGCCGCAGCCCTCGAGGCAGCCTGCCGCGCCGACCTCGCCTCGCGAGGCGGGGCATCCAGGAGCACGTCCGAGATCGGCGACGCCATCATCTCCCGACTGACCGCGCAAGGAACCAACGCATGAGCGACACCAGCAGCACCCACCCAGGCACGACGACCCAGGCCGGACGCACCGAGGGTGCGTCCCTCGAGTTCTCGATCGAACGCAACCCGGCCCCCGCATCCGCCGAGGTGCGGGATGCGGTGCTCGCCGACCCCGGGTTCGGCAAGCACTTCACCGACCACATGGTGATCATCGACTGGACCGTCGCCGACGGCTGGCACGACGCCCGCGTCGTGCCGTACGGGCCGCTGCAGGTCGACCCATCCTCGGCGGTGTTCCACTACGGCCAGGAGATCTTCGAGGGCCTCAAGGCGTACCGCCACGGCGGGGGAGAGGTGTTCGGGTTCCGGCCAGAGCGCAACGCGCAGCGCCTGCAGAACTCGGCGAAGCGCCTCGCGCTGCCAGAGCTGCCCGAGGAGCTCTTCCTCGAGTCGGTGCGCCAGCTCGTGCAGATCGACGAGCAGTGGGTTCCGGCGGCCGGCGAGGGCAAGACGCTGTACCTGCGCCCGTTCATGATCGCGTTCGAGAACTTCCTCGGCGTGCGGGCGGCGCAGACGGTGCGCTACATGGTCATCGCCTGCCCTGCTGGCTCGTACTTCTCCGACCCGACGCGCCCCGTCGACATCTGGCTCTCGCAGGAGTACTCGCGCGCCGGCGCCGGCGGCACGGGTGCGGCGAAGTGCGGCGGCAACTACGCGTCGTCGCTGCTCCCGCAGGAGGAGGCGTACGCGAACGGCTGCGAGCAGGTGCTGTTCCTCGACTCGTCCGAGAACAGGTACCTCGAGGAGCTCGGGGGCATGAACATCGTGCTCATCAAGTCCGACGGCACGATCCTGACCCCGCTGAGCGACTCCATCCTCCCCGGCATCACGCGCGACAGCGTGCTCGAGCTGTGCGAGCGGGCGGGTCGCAGGATCGAGCACCGGCGCATCACGATCGACGAGTGGCGCGAGGGCGTCGCCGACGGGTCGATCGTCGAGGCGTTCGCGTGCGGCACCGCGGCAGTCATCTCGCCCATCGGCAAGGTCAAGTCGCCCGACTTCACGATCGAGAACCCGGCGGTCACGGCGGACTCGGTGAGCATGCGCATCCGGGCCGAGCTGACGGGCATCCAGAACGGCGAGCTGCCCGACCTCATGGGCTGGACGCAGCGCCTGGCGTAGCGGCATCGTTCACATGGTCTACGGGTGGGCTGCCCGCAAGGGCGCCGAGTATCAGGAGCGGGCCATGGCTGCGCCGTCGAGGCGCGGCTTCGTGCTCCTGGCGGTCCTCGAGCTCGTCCTGGCGACCGCGTTCGCGGTGTTCCTCGCGCTCGCCGAGTTCTGGCTGGGACCTGTGGTGCTCGTGGTCGCCGCCCTCGCCGGGTGGGCGACCACGAGGCACCTCGTGCGCGCCCCGGGATGGCTGCGGCGGGCTGCTGTTATCTCGGCGGTGCTCGGGATGCTCGCGCTCGGCGTGTTCGCGAGCCCAGTCGCCGCGATGGGGCTGGTCGCGCTCTTCGCCTACGCCGGAGGCTGGTTCCTGACGTTCGCCGTGGCCCCCTCGCGCGCAGTCCGCTGGCGAGAGGTGACGCAGCGCCGCCGCTAGCTCTTGTAGTGCAACGCCATGTAGGAGCCGCGGAGCAGCTGCACCTCCAGCACCAGCTGGCGGAACGTCCACGCGCGAGGCGGACGGCACGTGATGAGCGACATGGGGCCGTCACGCAGGTCGAGCAGCTCGACGCCCTCGATCTTCAGCGCGGTCTCGGGGCGGGCACGGGCGAGCAGGGCTCGCACGCCGTCCTCGTGCATGCCGGCGTCTCGGGGCGCGTCGAATTCGAACGTCAGCTCGTGGATGTCGACGAACAGCGAGTCGGTGTCGTCGAGCTCGTCACGTCGGCCGTCCTCGCGCTGCTCTTCGCGGTACACGTAGCCGAGCACGTCGTCGCCGGCGGGCATCGCCACGATGAGGCCAGCGGGTGGCTGCAGCTGCGGGCGCAGAGAGCGGCACACGTGCGCGAAGGCGAGGTCCTCAACGTCCAGGACGTCGACGGTGACGTCGACGGCGTTGCCTCGTTCGATCTCGACGCCGTTCGGGAGGGTCACGGAGGTGCGCATGCGCCAAGTCTGGCAGAGCGGACGGCCCGCAGGGGCCGCCCGCGCAGCTCAGTCGCGCATCCCACCGCTCGGGCTGAGCCGCCTGGCCGCGCCCGCGAGCCACAGCTGCACGCCCTCGGCCATGACGCGGGGGTCGAGGCCCGTGATGCTCGCGATCTGCTCGAGCCGGTAGCGCACCGTGTTGCGGTGCGTGCCGAGCTCCTCCGCGACCTGCGCGATCTGGCCGGAGTGCGAGAAGTACGCGTCGAGGGTCGCGAGCAGCGTGGAGCCGTGCTCGGTGTCGTGCGTCTCGAGCGGGCCGAGCACCTCCGCGGCAAGCTCGAGCACGGGCACGTCGCGGCTCGCGAGCAGCAGCGACGAGATGGAGAGGCGGGCCGAGGTGGCGACGTCGACGTCCTGCGGAGCGCCCTGAAGGGCATCCCGGGCTTCGAAGTAGCTCCAGCGCAGCGCGAGCGACGTCGGGTACAGGTCGCCGATGCCGACCCTGGCCGCGATGCCCGCCGACCGCGCCAGGCCGATGAGTGCCTCGGCTGCCGCGGGCATGCGGGTCCGCTCGGGCACGATCACCACGAGGCGGCCGTCGAACACCGCGGAGACCGACGACTGCAGCTCGGCGGGCAGGGGGAGCGCGGTGAGCTCCGCGGTCCGCCGCTCGTCGGTCTCGGCGACGAGGACGCGCGCGGCCTGCCCTGTCGCGACGCCGAGCGCGGTCAGTCGCCGCTCGGCGTCCTCGACCGAGAACTTCCCCTGCACCAGGTCGTGCAGCACGAGACCAGATGCGTCGCGGGCCGCCCGCACGCGGCGCGCGTCCTGCATGAGCTGCAGGCTCAGCAGGGAGCGCGCGTAGTTCACGAGCCCCTCGTTGATGCGCGGGCTCGTGATGTGGAGCGTCGCACCGGCAGACTGGCCAGTGGAGATGGGGAGCGCATCCCAGCTGCTCACGGCCTCATCCTGCACGTCGAGGCTCCCAGCCAGGAGCTCACCGAGGCGCGTGACGGCGACGTGCGATTTCGTGAGCCTCCCGAGGCGCGCGGCGAGCCCGGTGACGCCGCCATCGGAGAGCAGCGCGGTGACGAGCTGCTGCTGCTGACGATGCTCACCCTCGAGGCGCGAGTGCTGCGCGTCGGTGCTCGCCTGCGTGACGATCTTGGTGAGGGCCGCGAACGGCGTCTCGTAGGCCACCTCGAACAGGGGGAGGCCAGCCTGCTCGGCTGCGGCGACGAGGGCTTCCGGCACGCTCTCGTGCGTGAAGCCGGTGCCGACGCCGAGCGCCACGGTGTCGGCGGCGACGAGCGAGTCCACGAACGAGCGGTACGCGCGCGTGCCGCGCAGGCGCATCCCCGTCGTCAGCACCAGCTGGCCTCCCGTGAGGAACGGCTGCGGGTTGAGCAGCTCGGTCGTCGCGACCCACTCGATGCCCGCCCGCCTCCGCGTGGGGGCGCCGGTGAGCAGGGTCAGGCCGAGGGAGCGGTCCGCGAGAAGCGTGTCGACGGTGGCAAGCATGCCCCGATTGTAGGCACGCTTAGACGGATGCACAGCCGCGGTAGGACGGGTCGTGCGCGTGCCCATTCGTAGCGGAGGGGAGAACCGCGTAGCCTTCAAGCCATACCAAGAGGTCGAACCCCGAGGAAGGGAAGCATCGTGACGGAGTTCCGCATTGCCCAGGAGCGCAAGCTCGAAGGCGCCATTCCAGGCCCCAAGTCCCAGGCCCTGACAGCCCGTCGTGAGGCGAGCGTCTCCGCATCGCTCGTTCCCGCAGTCCCCGTGTACGCGGCTGACGTCGATGGCGCCATCATCCGCGACGTCGACGGCAACCAGTTCGTCGACTTCGGCGCGGGCATCGCCGTCACCAACGTCGGCGCATCCCACCCCCGCGTCGTCGCCGCCGTGCAGGAAGCCGCGTCGCACTTCACGCACACCGCCTTCGGCATCACCCCGTACGAGGGCTACGTCGCCGTCACCGAGAAGCTCATCGAGATCACGCCAGGCGACCACGCCAAGAAGGCCGTCCTCCTGAACTCGGGTGCGGAAGCCGTCGAGAACGCGGTCAAGATCGCCCGCCACTCGACCGGCCGCAACGCCGTCATCGCGTTCGACCACTCCTTCCACGGCCGCACGAACCTCACGATGGCCCTCACCGCGAAGAACATCCCGTACAAGGACGGCTTCGGACCCTTCGCGCCAGAGGTCTACCGCGCGCCCATGAGCTACCCGTACCGTGACGGCCTGACCGGCGCAGAGGCGGCGGCTCGCACGATCGACGTCATCGAGAAGCAGGTCGGCGGCAAGAACGTCGCGGCCATCATCATCGAGCCCATCCAGGGCGAGGGTGGCTTCATCGTCCCCGCCGAGGGCTTCCTCCCCGCACTCGTCGAGTGGGCGAAGGCCAACGGCGTCGTCTTCATCGCCGACGAGGTGCAGGCCGGCATGTGCCGCACGGGCGCCTGGTTCGCCTCCGAGCACGAGGAGATCGTGCCCGACCTCGTCACGATCGCCAAGGGCGTCGCAGGCGGCATGCCGCTCTCGGCCGTCGTCGGCCGCGCCGAGATCATGGACAGCGTGCACGTCGGCGGACTCGGCGGCACCTACACGGGCAACCCGGTCGCCACTGCCGCCGCGCTCGCAACGATCAGCATCATGGAGGACGAGCAGCTCGCCGCCCGCGCCCTCGAGATCGAGACCATCGTGAAGACGCGCTTCGAGGCGCTCAGCGCCGAGCTCGGCGAGAACACGATCATCGGCGAGGTCCGCGGACGCGGTGCCATGCTGGCGTTCGAGTTCGTCGAGGCCGGCACGGCGACGACCACGAAGAAGCCGCACCCGGCAGCCGTGAAGGCGATCGTCGCCGACGCGCTCAGCCAGGGCGTCGTGCTCCTCTCCTGCGGCACCTACGGCAACGTCGTGCGCCTCCTCCCGCCGCTCACCATCACGGACGAGCTGCTGAACGACGGCCTCGACGTGCTCGAAGCCGCCATCCGCGCGCAGGCGTAAGCCGCTCGCGCCCGCCACGGGCGCGCACCAGACCGCCGGGCGAGAGCCTCGGCACCAGAATCTCGACGCCCCGGCACATTCCGCGCCGCCGGGGCGTCGAGGTGTCTCCGCGCTCGCCCGGCGACTGCGCTCACCTGAATTGGCCGCTTTGGCCGCAGACATAGGGGGAGTGCAGGTTCGTTTCGAAACGAACCTGCACTTCCCGTATGTCTGCGCTGTCGCCGTCGCAGCAGGAGCCGTCGCCGTCGCCGTCGCAGCGCGCGGCGGGTCAGGCGGCGGGGGCCCGCTTGGCCGCGCGCTGCGACTTGATGGTCTTGTAGGCGTTCTGTCCAGCGATGAAGAGCAGGTAGCCGCCGAAGAGGATGCTGCCGACCCACGGGTCGATGAGCACGGCGCACCACACGCCGAGGAGGCTCGTGAGGGCGGCCGTGAGGCCGATCGCGGCGGCCGCCTTGAGGTCGACGTTGCCGCGGCGGGAGTTGCCGATGGTGCCCGTGATGGTGGTCGGGATCATGACGAGCAGGCTCGTCCCCTTCGCTTCGAGGTCGCTCGATCCGAAGAGCAGCATGAGGGCCGGCACGAGGATGACGCCGCCGCCGACGCCGATGAGTCCGGAGATGATGCCGGTGACGAGCCCGAGGGCGACGAGCATGAGCGCGGTGAGTGCGGAGATGTCGACCTCGGCGTCACGGCTCGGGACGGCGAAGAAGAGGGAGACGGCGACGCCGAGCAGGAAGACGATGAACATCCACCGCAGCACGATGAGCGGGAGCTTGTTGAGCAGCCACGAGCCGATCCAGGCGCCGGCGATGGCGCCGGCGATGAGGATGAGCCCGGCGATCCAGTTCACGGAGCCCGTCACCACGTAGCCGATGACGCCCACGATGGCCGGCGGGATGATCGCGGCCAGCGAGGTGCCGGCTGCGAGGCGCTGGTTGAAGGCGAGGAAGCCCGTGAGCGCCGGGACGATGATGGTGCCGCCGCCGACGCCGAGGAAGCCGGAGAGGAAGCCGGCCGCGAGCCCGATCGCGATGAGCGCGATCCAGTCGCGGCGGGACCTGGTGGGGGCTGGCGTGGTCATGAAGCTCCTTGGGTGCTGCGGTGCTCCGCGGCGAGGTGGGCGACGGCTTCTGCGAGGGCGCGGATGCCGAGTGCGACGTCGCCGAAGGATACCGCCTCGTCCGGGTGGTGGCTGACGCCGTCCGGGTTGCGCATGAAGAGCATGCCGACGTCGGTGATGGCACCGATCGCCATGCCGTCGTGGCCAGCCGGGCTGAAGAGGGTCGTGGGGTCGTCGACCCGCCTCGACGCCAGAGCGCCGGCACCGGCGCCGGCGCCGGCACCGGCGCCGGCACCGGCGCCGGCTGCGGAGCTGGACCCGGGGGCGAGGGTTGCGCGGATGCCCTCGCTCACGACGTCCTGCAGCAGCGGTGCGCAGAACAGGGCAGGGGCGTTGTGCACTTCGCGGGTGTGCCATCGGAGGCGCCTGCGGCCCATGATCTCGTCGAGCTCGCGGGAGATCTGGTCCCAGACCCGATCGCGTTCACCATCGAACTCACCGCGCAGGTCGAGGCTGAACCTCGCCTCACCCGGCACGACGTTCATGGCTCCGGGGAACGCCTCGAACTGGCCGACGGTGCCGATGATGTGGTGCTGCGCCGAGCAGATGCGCTCGACGGCGAGGGCGGCCTCGCTCGCGCCGAGGAGCGCGTCGCGCCGCATGTCGTACGGCGTGCCCCCTGCATGGCGGGCCTCGCCCTCGACGACGAGCTGGAAGCGGCGGGCGGAGGCGATCGACGAGACGACGGCGAGCGATTCGCCCCGCGCGTGCAGTTCCGGGCCCTGTTCGATGTGCGCCTCGAGGTAGCCCACGAGCTGGTCTGGACGGCGGGCGGCGCTGGCGACTCGACCGGGATCGAGGCCGAACTCGAGGGCGGCCTCCCGGAGGGTCGTCCCGTCGGGGTCCTCGAGCTCCCACCACGAGTCGTCCCACGTGCCGGCGACGGCGGAGGAGCCGAGGAGGGCCTTCCCGAATCGGGCGCCCTCCTCGTCGGAGAACGCGGCGACCTCGAGTCCGAACTCGAAGGGGGACTGAGCAGGCGCACCCGCATCAGCGGCCGTGCCGTCGCGGCGCTGCAGCAGTCGCACCACCTCGATGGCCATGAGCACACCGACGACCCCGTCGTAGCGGCCGGCGTTGACGACGGTGTCGAGGTGGGAGCCCAGCATGAGCACGGCGGCGTCGGGGTCGACGGCTGGGAGGAGTCCGAGCTGGTTGCCTGCGGCGTCCTGCCTGGTCTGCAGGCCGGCCTCGCGCATCCACTCGGCGGTGAGCCGGTTCACTCGTGCGTGCTCGGGGGAGAGGTGCACGCGGGTGATGGTGCCGGGTGTCGACGTGATGCGCGCGAGCTCGTCGCAGCGGGCCATGACGCGGCGGGCCGCGAGCTCGAAGGCCGCGGGTTCGAGGGCGGCCAGGCGGGCGGCCGTCACGAGGCGGATCCGAGGGGTAGGGCTGACGCGCGGAAGACATCGGCGGCGGCCTCGACGCCGCCGTCGACGGGCACCGAAGCACGGTGCCTGCGGAGGACGGCCTCGAGTGCCACGAGGGTCGTGAGCACGGTGTCCTTGCGTGCGTTGTAGCCCATCGTGCCGATGCGCCACACCTTGCCGTGCAGCGGCCCGAAGGACGTGCCGATCTCGATGCCGAAGTCGTCGAGCAGGTCAGCTCTGGCGGCGTCGCCGGGCACGGCGTCGGGGATGGCAACCGCGACGACGTTGTTCATCTTGTGTGCGACGTCGCCGAAGACCTCGAGCCCGAGCGCCTGCACGCCGGCGAGCATCGCCGCGCCCGCGACGCGGTGGCGATCGATGGCGTTGTCCAGGCCCTCGCGCAGCAGCACCGCGGCGCACTCGCGGGCCGCGTAGAGCATCGATGTCGCCTCGGTGTGGTGGTTGAGGCGGCGTGGCCCCCAGTAGTCGAGGATCATGCCGAGGTCGAAGTAGTTGGAGCGGATGAAGTCGCTCGCCGACTCGTCGCCCGCTTCGCGAATGCCCGCTTCGACGCGCGTGCGGGAGCGGATGACGTGGACGGCGCGCTCGGAGAGGGTGATGGGGGCCGAGCCGCTCGGGCCGCCGAGGCACTTCTGGAGGCCGGCCGTCGCGGCGTCGAGGCCCCATTCGTCGGCGAGGAACTCGTTGCCGGCGATCGACGCGGTGGCGTCGGCGTAGAAGAGCACTCCGTGCTTCGCGCAGATGGCGCCCACCTCGTCGAGCGGCTGGTTCATGGTCGTGGAGGTGTCGCCCTGCACGAGCGCGAGCAGGGTCGGCTTGACGCGCACGACGGCTTCCTCGATCTGCGAGACGGGCACGACCTGCCCCCACGGCACCTCGATGGTGTGCACTTCGGCGAGGGCACGCTCGGCGATCTCGGCAAGGAGGTGGCCGAAGCGCCCGAAGACGGGCACGAGCACCCGGTCTCCGGGGCGGATGAGCGACACGAGGGCCGCCTCGATGCCTGCGCGCGAGGTGCCGTCGATGAGCATCGTCGCGTCGTTGGCGGTCGACCACACCTGCCGGTACAGCTCCTGTGTCTCGTTCATGGCCTGCGTCATGAACGGGTCGTACTGCCCGACGAGGGTGCTCGACATGGCGCGCAGCACGCTCGGGTACGCGGAGATCGGGCCGGGGCCCATGAGGAGGCGGGCTGGTGGTTCGATCGGGGGAATCGCAGTCATCTGGATCATTCTTTCGTGGCTCGCTCGCCGGTCGCGGCGGGGTGGGTGGAAGTCGGGGCTGATGCGGCGGCGGATGCGAGTTGCCTGCCGAGCCGGACGAGCGCCAGGTCCGATCCGGCGCGCGAGACGAGGCACACGCCGACGGGGGCCTCGTGCCCTCCGGTCGCGGCAGGCACTCGGAGGAGTGGGACTGAGAGGGCGGGCAGTCCGGCGACCGCCGCCGGGGTCGTCATGCGGAGGGTGGCGGTGCGGGTCGCGTCGATCGAGGTCGCGTCCGCGGTGCGGTTCGGCGCGGCACCGGGGGCCGTCGGGAAGAGCAGCACGGCGTCGCCGACGAGCTGCTCGAGGCGCGCCCTGAGGGGGGCGAGGGCGTCGCGAGCCGCCTGCTCCTCCGCCGCGGTGATGCGTGCCGCGGCCGCGAAGCGCTGCGCCACCGAGGGGCCGGTGGTGCCGGGATGCTCCTCGAGCCAGCGCCGGTTGTTGCGCCAGGCCTCCGCGCCCTGCACGATGCGGAACGGCTCCTGGTATCCCGAGAGCTCGCCGATCGAGACGCGCTCGACGGGGGCATCCAGCGCGCCGTCCGTCTCGAGCCCCAGCAGGAAGGCTTCGAAGGCGGCCGCGGTCTCGGTCGAGGCCGCGGCGAGGATCTCAGTCGGGACGAGGAGGCGGGCGGGCAGGTCGTCGCCGCGCTGTCCGGCAGCGCTCGCGGTCGAGTCGGAGCTCTCGTACGACAGGCACCAGTCGGCGACGCCCTGCAGCGTCTCGCCGTCCCGCGTGAGCCAGCCGACGGTGTCGAACGACTGCGCGAGCGGCAGCAGGCCCTGGCGTGGCACGAGGTCGTGGGTTGTGCGCAGGCCCCACAGTCCCTGGTAGGAGGCCGGGATTCTCACTGATCCGGCGGTGTCGGTGGCGAGGCCGATGTCTGCCTGGCCGGCGGCGACGGCGGATGCGGGCCCGCTCGACGAGCCGCCGGGCAGCGCGCCGGGGACGGCGGCGTTCGGCGGGGTCCCGAAGTGGGCGTTGTCTCCCGCGATCGAGTACGCGAACTCATCGGTGCGGGCGATGCCTCGCAGGGAGGCGCCGCCGCGCAGCAGGTCGCGCACGGCCGGTGCCGTCCTGGTCTCGGCCTTCGCGGAGTCGAGGTAGCTGGGGTTGCCGGCGCCGATCCGGTACCCGCGGATCGCGAAGAGATCCTTGACGGCGACCGTGAGCCCACCGAGCGGCCCCTCCCAGGCGCCTTGGAACAGCGGGTCGCCGACGGCGCGCCAGATGGAGCTGTCGAAGGCGCGCGGCCGCGGGGTCACGTGCGCGGCCGTGATGCGCCACCCCTCTGGCAGCAGCTGCCAGAGCTGCGTCTGCATCCCGCGGCCGCCTGACGCGAAGACCGATGTGGAGACGAGCAGCGCGACCCCGTCCGCCAGGGGGCGGTACTGGATGGTCTCGATGCGTCGTCTCGCGACGCCGCCGCGCTGCGAGCGGAAGTCGCTGATCTGCTCGTGGCCGACGAGCAGCCCGGCGTCGTCGCCGCGCATGGTCTCGGCGCCGGGCGCGAACCAGGCGTCGAGCTCGTCGAGGTCGTTGTCCTGCACGGCTCGCTCGTAGGCCTCGAAGGCCGCGAGGAGCTCTGCCGGCGGGGTGCCCGGCGCCGCGCTTGCGGCCTGGTCCGGGGCCGCGCCGACCTGGCGGTGCTCTGCTGCGCTCACGCGGATGCTCCTGTCTGCCGGCTGGGGCCGCTCTGCACGTCGGCGAAGTCTGCCTCGCGGATGCGGGCGTGCACGCCGCAGACGACGTCGACGACCTGGGAGATGTCGAAGTCGGCGGCCGCTGAGAGGTAGGCGTAGGCGAGGTGCTCGTCCATTCCCCACCGCGCATGCAGCAGGTCGAGGGAGGCGCGCACGCAGTTGCGCATGGCGACGTTCAGGTCGGGGTCGAGGCCGGTCGGCACGAGGTAGTCGGGGGTGCGCACGAGGGGCCCGGTCAGCTCGCCGAACGCTTCGCGCGCATCCGCCGCCGGTACGAGGTCGAAGGTGAGGGTGGCGCGCAGCGAGGCCTCGAGTGCGGTGAGCGCGACCTCGCCGTCGCCCTGCGCGAAGTGCGGGTCGCCGACGTAGGCGAGGGCGCCCGCGACCTGGACGGGGAGGTAGAGCACGCTGCCCTCGGTGAGCAGCTTGATGTCGATGTTGCCACCGTGCGGGCCGGGAGGCACCGAGTGCAGGCGTCCTCCCTCTGCTGGGGCGACGCCCATCGTGCCGAGGAACGGGGCGAGCGGGAACGCCACGTGCCGCTCACCGCCCTCGGTGAGCGGCATCGTCCCGACGAGGGTGCCGTCGCGCTCCTCGACGGGGGTGAAGACGCTCACGGTCGTGCCGCTCCTCGGCAGCACGCCTGGCAGGGCGCCCTTGCCGTGGCGGTTGGAGACCACGCCGTATGGCACGCGCGGCTCCAGCTTCACGACCGTGATCCTCAGCAGATCGCCCGGCAGGGCGCCCTCGATCTCGATCGGGCCCGTCACGACGTGCGGTCCGTCCTGTGCGGCATCGCGCGCGGAGTCGCGCGCGATCTCGATGGCGTCGAGCAGCACGGCGTCGGCCTGCACGCCGTGCGCTCCGAAGAACCGGGCCGGGTCCTGTCCCTGGTCGGGGAGCAGGCCCTCGTGGCTCACGGTGTCGACGACGACGGTGGCGCCGGGCTCGATCGTGAGCACCGGGGCGTCGTCGCGCGCGGGGAGCCGGCCCCAGAGGGACGTCGCCCGCCCAGAGGGCAGATAGGTCACGCCGTCCGGCAGGGCGGTGCCCGGTTGCAGGATCGGTGTCCGAGCGAAGGCGGGGGTGTTCGAGCTGACGCCGAACCGGTTCGCGATCGCCCGGGGGTCGGTGATGCTCGACGTCGTCATGCTGCCTGCTCCTCGTCGAGATCCAACCCGGCAGATGCCGGTTCTGCGAGCACCTCGCGTCCGCGGCGCGAGCTGAGCCCCCTCGCGCGAGTGTAGATCTCGTCGCCGTGCAGGTAGGTCGCGGTGATGGCGCCGTGCATCCGCTGCCCGTGCCACGGGCTGATCTTGGTGCGGTACTCGAGCGCGCTCTCCTCGAGCGTGTGCTCGAGCTCCGGCTCGAAGACGGCGAAGTGCGCGGGCGCGCCCGGTGCGATGCGGCCCCGGTCGCCCAGGCGGACGAGTGCGGCGGGCCCCGTCGTGAAGAGCGGGAGGATGGCATCGAGCGGGATGCCGCGCCGCCGCGCCTCGGTCCAGACGGCGGTGAGCCCCGTCTGCAGACCCGCGATGCCGCCCCACGCCGTGCCGAGGTCGGGGCCGGCCTTGAGCTCGAGCGTCGCGGGGGAGTGGTCGCTCACGATGGCGTCGATCGTGCCGTCGAGGACGCCGTCCCAGAGCGCGTCCTGGTTGGCGGTGTCGCGGATGGGCGGGCAGCACTTGAAGCGCCCGTCGCCGTCCGGCACCTCCTCGGCGCGGAGGCTCAGGTAATGGGGGCAGGTCTCGATCGTGATGCGCACCCCCTCGGCCTTCGCGGCGCGGATGACGTCGAGCGCCTCGGCTGCCGAGACGTGCACGATGTGCGCGCGGGCGCCCGTGCGCCTCGCCGCCTCGACCACGGCGCGGATCGCCTCGACCTCAGCGGCGGGGGGCCTGGTGGCGACGAAGTCGGTGAAGACGGGGCCGGATGCCTCGCCGAGGTGGTCGTCGAGCTCGGCGTGGGCGATCAGGAGGCCGTCGACCTCGGCGAGCTCGGTGAGCGCCAGCTCGAGGTCGCCGATCGACAGCGGGTCGAACTCGTCGATGCCGCTCGGCGCGAGGAAGCACTTCACGCCGACGGCCCCGGCTGCGAGGAGCGGCTGCAGGGCGCTGAGATTCTGCGGCACCGCACCGCCCCAGTAGGCGAGGTCGACCGCGAGCTGGCCCGCCGCCGCGGTCCGCTTCGCCTCGAGGGCCTCGACGGTGGTCGTCACGGGCAGTGAGTTGAGGGGCATGTCGACGACGGTCGTGACCCCGCCGGCCGCGGCCGCGGCCGTACCGGTCGCGAAGCCCTCCCAGTGCGTGCGGCCGGGCTCGTTGAGGTGCACGTGCGTGTCGACGAGGCCGGGGAGGAGCACCTGGGCCGTCGACAGGACGACGTCGGCTGAGGCGTCGAAGCGCTCGATGCCCGTGATGACCCCGTCCTCGAAGCGGACCGTGGCGGGGGAGAACGCGCCGTCGATGAAGGCGCGCTCGGCGGCGATCCTCACGCGATCGCCGCCGCTCGGACTCGGGCCCGCGATGGCCTCGCGTACTCGTCGCGCTTGCTCGTGCCGACGCCCATGCGCGACATCGCGGCGACGAGCCCGACCGAGGCGGTGACGCCGTCGACGACCGGCACCCCGACTCGCGCGGAGAGCCGGGCGCATAGGTCGGCCATGCCGGCGCATCCGAGCACCACCGCGTCCGCGCCGTCCTCGCGGACCACTCGCTCGCACCACGCGGCGATGTCCTCGAAGGCCGCGGACCCCGTCTCCTCGAGGGCCAGCACGGGAATGCCCGTGCCGTACGCCGCGACGCAGGCCCGCTCGAAGCCGTACCGCAGCACGAGGTCGTCGGCGCGTCCCAGGGTGCGGGAGAGGGTGGTCACGATGCCGAACGTGCGGCCCGTGAGCGCAGCGACGTGCATGGCCGCCTCGGCGATGCCGATGACGGGCACATCGACGAGCTCGCGGGCGGCGTCGAGCCCAGGGTCTCCGAAGCAGGCGATGACGTAGCCGTCGCTCCCGCCGGCCTCGAGGTCCCGTTCGATGAGGTCGACGACGACGGATGCCGCTCGCACCTCGTCGAAGTGGCTCTCGACAGCCTCGGGTCCGTCACCGGGGGGCGGGCACAGGGCGACGATCTTGACGCCAGGGCCAGCGACCTCCCTGGCAGCGGCTTCGACCTTCCGTGTCATCGCCACGGAGGTGTTCGGGTTGATGAGTGTGATGCGCACGTGGTCAGTCCTCGTCGATCGAGCCGTCGGAGATGCCGGCCGTCTCGCCCTCGAACGTCGGCATGAGCGGACGCTGGCGCTCGAAGAGCACGAACAGCGAGAAGCCGAGCCCGCACCCGATGAACCAGCTGAAGTCAGCCAGGTAGCTGAGGTCGAGGATGCCCGCCTCGGCGAGCGGGCGCGTCAGCACCGCGATCGCCACGGTCGGGACCCCCGCCGCCACCATGGCCCAGACCGCGTTCGGGTTGAAGCCCTTCTTGTACCAGTAGGCGCCCGTCTCGCTCATCGTGAACATCTCGTCGACCTTGATGCGCTGCCTGCCGATCACGAAGTACCCGGCGATGAGGATGCCGAAGAGCGGGCCGATGAGCGCGCCGAGCACGCCGAGCGTGTTCTGGATGGCGGCGTCGTTGTTGTACCAGTTCCAGGGGGTGAGGAGCACGGAGCCGACGGCCGCGATCATGCCGCCCATGCGCCAGCTGATCTTGTTGGGCGCCACGTTGGAGAAGTCGAAGGCGGGGGCGATGAAGTTCGCGACGATGTTGATGCCGACGGTGGCCGTCACGAACGTGAGGCCGCCGAGCAGGATCGCGAAGTGGGTGTCGATGCGCTCGACCGTGTGGATCGGGTCGGTGATGAGCTCGCCGAAGACGGGCACCGTGGCGCTCGCGGTGAGCACGGTGAGGATCGAGAAGAAGAGGAAGTTGAGGGGCAAGCCCAGGAAGTTGCCCTTCTTGACCGCCTTGTAGCTCTTCGCGTACCGCGAGAAGTCGCCGAAGTTCAGCATGGGGCCGGAGAAGTACGAGACGACGATGGCGATGGCCGTGAACATCACCGGGATGGAGGCCCAGAAGTCGAGCGGTTCGCCTGCGGAGAGGTTGAAGTCGATGTTCTCCCAGCCGGCCTGGCCGACGAGGGAGATGGCGAGCACGATCATGACGACGTAGACGGCGGGGCCCGCCCAGTCGATGAAGCGTCGGATGGACTCCATCCCGCCCCAGAACAGCGCGGCCTGCGCGAACCAGAGGATGGCGTAGGAGATCCATCCGAGCGCCGAGAGCCCGAGGAACGAGTAGTCGGTGCGCAGCACCTCGCTCGCGGGGATGAACTTGAGGAAGACGATGTTGAGCGACTCCGCGGCGAGGAACGTCTGCACGCCGTACCAGGCGATCGCGATGAGGCCGCGGATGATCGCGGGGATGTTCGCGCCCTTGACGCCGAAGATGGCACGGTTCACGACGGGGTACGGCACGCCCGTCTTCTGGCTCGACTTCGCGACGAGGTTCGTGAAGAACTGCACGATGAGGATGCCGACGATGAGCGCGATCAGCACCTGCCAGCTCGCGATGCCGAGCGCGAAGAGGCTGCCGGCGGTGACGTAGCCGCCGACGCTGTGCACGTCGGACATCCAGAAGGCGAAGATGTTGTAGGAGCCCCACCGCTGCCTGCGCAGGGGGGCGAGGTCTTCGTTGGCAAGCCGCGGGTCGTAGCTCGGCTTCATGTTGCCCTCGCCTGCGGGGTGGCCCGCGGCTCCGAGGACGTCGTTGGGCGTGCTGCCGGCGGGGGCCGCGGTGTCCGCGGCGCGCACGCTGTTCGGTGCGCCAGGCTGTGCCAGTTGATCGGTCATGCGTTGAAGTTATGACTTCACGCTCGTCGGCAGGTTTCTGCGATGTAACGCTCGTGTAAATCCGCCTGAGCGCCATGGTGTGCAGTGGCCGCTTCACACGACCTCCGGGTCGAGGCGCCGTTCAGGCCTCGGAGGATGGCGCGAGTCCGCGGATGAGCGCTGCGAGGCCGCGCTCGAATGCCTGCTCGCGCAGCTCCTGTGGTGGATGCGCGGCGACGGCCGCCGCGAGCGTCGGTGCTGCGTCCGCCTGCTCGCCCAGGTCGAAGATGTCGAGCGGGGCGTTGAGGTCGTACGCGGAGCCGTAGATGAAGGATTCGATGGCGACGATCGCCGGCATGATGCTCGCGTCGGGCCACCCCGCACGGCGGAGGCCTGCGGCGACGCTCTCGTACATCGAGAGGGTCTCGGTCGCCCCGGCGACGGGCATCTTCGCGATCGCCTCGACGAGCGAGTCGTGCTCTTTCATGACGAGTCGGTAGCTGCGCGCCCACGCTGCCAGGGCCAGATTCCATGGCTCGGTCTCGAAGGCGGAGGCGTCGACGGCGGCCATGAGGCGGTCCTCGATCCAGCGGAGGATCTGCCGCTTCGAGTGTGCGTGGTTGTAGAGCGCGGCGGGGGTCACGTCGAGTGCCTTGGCGAGCTTCGCCATGGTCAGGGCGTCGTAGCCGTCGTGGCTCGCGACCCGCATGGCGGCGTCGGTGATGCGCTTCTGCGTCAGGATGCGCGTGCGGGGTCGCCCGGCACGCCGCTGTCCGTCGGACTCCACATGTTCGCTGGTGCTCACTGGCCCTCCCGTCTCCCGACCATATCGCCTCGCAAATGCTCCTTGTCCGAGGGGGCGGTGTCGACTAACGTAAATTAATCCTGTTCATTTGGATGGCCCGGTCACGAATCCGGTCGCCATCCTGACTCACTTCGACGGCGAAGCCAGGGCGCTTGGGGCTGTCACAACGGAAAGAGCGGAAATGCAGACCATCGAACGCGACGTCGTCATCATCGGAGCGGGCCCATCCGGGCTCACAGCGGCACGCCGCCTCACCCAGGCGGGCAAGACCGTCGCCGTCCTCGAAGCGCGCGACCGCGTCGGCGGGCGCACGTGGAGCAACATCATCGACGGCCAGTTCTTCGAGATCGGCGGCCAGTGGGTCTCGCCCGACCAGACGGCGCTCCTCGCCCTCCTCGAAGAGCTCGGCAAGGACACCTTCTCGCGCTACCGCGAAGGCAAGTCCGTCTACATCAGCCCGAAGGGCGAGCGCACCGTCTACGAGGGTGACACCTTCCCCGTCAGCGAGCACACGGCCGCCGAGATGGACCGCATGATCGAGATCCTGGACGGCCTCGCCGCCGAGATCGGCCCCCACGAGCCCTGGGCGCACGCCAAGGCGCGCGAACTCGACACGATCTCCTTCCACCACTGGCTGCGTCAGCAGTCCGACGACGAGGAGGCGTGCAACAACATCGGGCTCTTCGTCGCGGGCGGCATGCTCACCAAGCCGGCCTTCGCGTTCTCGGCCCTGCAGGCCGTGCTCATGGCCGCATCCGCCGGCTCGTTCTCGAACCTCGTCGACGAGAGCTTCATCCTCGACAAGCGCGTCGTCGGCGGCATGCAGTCCGTCAGCCAGCAGATGGCGGCAGACCTCGGCGACGACGTCGTGTTCCCGGGCAACCCCGTGCGCTTCCTCCACTGGGACGACAACGGGGCAGGCAAGGCCGCTCCGGTGACCGCCATCGCCGACCACATCACCGTGAAGGCCCAGCACGCCATCATGGCCGTGCCGCCGAACCTCTACTCGCGCGTCTCGTTCGTGCCAGCGCTGCCTCGCCAGCAGATGATCGTGCACCAGCACATCTCCATGGGCCTCGTCATCAAGGTGCACGCCACCTACGCGACGCCGTTCTGGCGAGAGGACGGCCTCAGCGGCACCGCCTTCGGCGCCGGCCACCTCGTCCAGGAGGTCTACGACAACACCAACCACGAGGATGAGCGCGGCACGCTCGTCGGGTTCATCACCGACGAGGCGGCCGAAGCCATGTGGGCGCTCGGCGAAGAGGAGCGCAAGGCGGCCGTGCTCGGCGCCGTCGCCGAATTCCTCGGCCCGAAGGCCCTCGAGCCCGAGGTGTTCTACCTCTCCGACTTCGGCGCGGAAGAGTGGACGCGAGGCGCGTACGCCACCAGCTACGACCTCGGTGGGCTCGCCCGCTGGGGCGCCATCCAGCACGACCCGGTCGGCCCGATCTTCTGGTCCAGCTCCGACCTCGCGGCCGAGGGCTACCAGCACGTTGACGGCGCAGTGCGGATGGGCGAAGCTACGGCGAAGCGCATCCTCGAGTCCTGAGCGCCCACGGCACGTGAAATCGGACGACACCCGAAGAACTGGAGAGGCAGCATGACGCAGCGTTTCGTAGTGGGCTACATCGCGAGCGACCGAGGGCACGACGCCCTGGCTCTCGCCTCCTTCCTCGCCAAGGGCACGGACACGGAGCTCATCATCGCGATGATCACCCCGGAGACGTCGCCGTACAGCGGCACGCACCCGCTGCCGCTCGACGACGCCGACAGCATCATCGGCAAGCAGATCGACACGTGGATGAGCGAAGCGCTCGCGCAGGTGCCTGCGGGCATCCAGGCGCAGGGCGTCGTGCGTAGCGCCTCCGGCGAAGCGCAGGGCCTCATGGACGTCGCCGCTGAGTTCGGTGCGGTCGCGATCGTCATCGGGGCGGCCACGACGGCGCTCCTGCGTCAGTTCACGGTCGGGACCGTCGCATCCACGCTCCTGCACGCCTCCCCGCTGCCCGTGGCGCTCGCGCCGGCCGGCTTCGCGGAGGAGGGCCCCGTCACCCGCATCACGACCCTCTTCGGGACACGCTCCGGCGCGGCCGCGCTCATCGGCACCTCCGTCGAGAGCGCGCTCCAGCGCGACGTGCAGCTGCGCCTGCTCTCGCTCGTGCAGCTCGACCGCGTTCCGCCGAGCCAGGTGCAGGAGGTCGAGGAATTCGTGCGCGAGTTCGGCGGCGCCGTGCTCGCGGGCCGTGCGGAGGCGCTGCTCGAGTCCGGGAAGGCGACCGTCGAGACCGTCGAGGGCGAGAACCTCGAGGCCGCGCTGGAGAAGGCGAACTGGAGTGCGGGCGACGTGGCGTTCGTCGGCTCCAGCCGACTCGCGCAGGGAGGCCGGATCTTCCTCGGCGCCCGCGCGCAACGACTGCTGCGGGTGCTGACGGTGCCGGTCATCGTCGTGCCGCGCGCGGTGCTCCCCGCCGAGACCCCGAAGCGCGCCCGCGGTGCCGAACCCACTGAGACAGGAACAGGGCGATGACGAAGACAGTAGACAGCACGGAGCGGGGCGGGCTCAGCGCCAAGGGCCTCTCCGCCGGCAAGGTCGGCGTCATCGGCGCCACCATCATCGGCATCTCCTGCATCGCCCCCGCCTACACGCTGACCTCGGGCCTCGGCCCGACCATCGCGCAGGTGGGCGTGCAGACGCCCGCGATCCTCTTCATCGGCTTCATCCCGATGGTGCTCGTCGTGTTCGGCTACCGGGAGCTGAACTCGGCGATGCCCGACTCCGGCACGACCTTCACGTGGGCGTCGCGCGCGTTCGGGCCGTGGATCGGGTGGATGGGCGGATGGGGGCTGATCGCGGCAACCGTCCTGGTGCTCTCGAACCTCGCCGCCGTCGCGGTGGACTTCCTGTTCATCCTCCTGGCGCAGGTCTTCCAGAACCCGGAGCTCGCCGACCTCACGAGGGTGCTGTGGATCAACATCCCCGTCACGATCCTCTTCACGGCGCTTGCCGCGTGGATCTCGTACCGGGGTGTCGAGGCGACCGAGAAGATCCAGGTCGGGCTCGTCGCGTTCCAGGTCATCGCGCTGGCCTGGTTCATCATCGCCGCGTTCATGCACCTGAGCAACAACACTGCCTTCGACCCGACTCCCGTCGAGCTGTCCTGGTTCAACCCGTTCGAGCTGGGTGACATGTCGTTGGTCGCCGCCGGCGTCTCGCTGTCGATCTTCCTCTTCTGGGGCTGGGACACGGTCATCACGATGAACGAGGAGGCGAAGGACCCGAAGAAGACCCCGGGCCGCGCCGCCATGCTCACGATCATCATCATCATGGTGATCTACCTGCTCACGACCCTCGCGGTGCTCGTCTTCGCGGGCATCGGCACCGAGGGCCTCGGGGCGGGGAACCCGGACAACCAGGAGAGCATCTTCGCGGCGCTCGCCGGCCCGGTCATGGGCCCGTTCGCGCTGCTCATGTCGCTCGCCATCCTCTCCTCGTCGGCGGCATCGCTGCAGTCGACGATGGTCTCCCCGTCGCGCACGATCCTCGCGATGGGGCACTACGGGGCGCTGCCGAAGCGGTTCGCGGACGTCAGCCCTCGCTTCAAGTCGCCGTCGGTCGCGACCCTGGCCTCGGCCATCGCCGCCGTCGTCTTCTACGTCGTCATGAGGCTGCTGTCCGAGAACGCGCTGTGGGACACGATCGCGGCCCTGGGCCTCATGATCTGCTTCTACTACGGCGTGACGGGCCTCGCCTGCGTCTGGTACTTCAGGCACAGCCTCTTCGCCTCCGCACGGAGCTTCTTCTTCCGGTTCCTGTTCCCGCTGCTCGGCGGCATCGTGCTGCTCTACTTCTTCTACGAGACCGCAGTGGCGTCGCTCTCGCCGTCGTTCGGATCCGGCTCGGCGATCTTCGCGACCAGCTACGACGCCGACGGCATCGCCCAGGACGGCATCGGGCTCGTGTTCGTGCTCGGCATCGGGGTGCTCCTGCTCGGCGTCGTCATCATGGTCGTGCAGTACTTCCGCAACCCCGGCTTCTTCCGCGGCGAGACGATCCAGATCGGCAACGACCGCGACACGCAGTCGATCGAGGTGCTGAAGGACTAGCGCCCGGCGCTCCCGCCCGGCCCGCGCCGAGCCTGAGACAGAAACTGGAGGTGCGCATCCCGATCACCTGATCGGGATGCGCACCTCCAGTTTCTGCCGTCGTGCGCGGTGCTTCGTCAGCTCGCGCAGGTGGTGTCCTCCGCTGTCCGGCCGACGATGTCGTCGGACAGCGTCAGGGGCTCGCTCGGGGCATCCGCCACCCCATCGGGCTGCTGCGCGTCGTCGGGCTGGGCTTCCGGGGCCACCCCGGCGGCCGCATCCGCAGCCTCGTCGTCCTGGAACGACAACGGCAGGTCAGCTCGCAGCGTCGCGAAGATCGCGTCGGTCTCCTCGGTCAGCGGCTCGACGCGGTTCGCGTCTGCCCAGTACGGCACGACGGGCAGCTGCAGCATGACGATGCGGCCGAGGTCGACGTTCGAGAGCGTCTGCGCGAGGGCAACGAGACTGCTCGGCTGCGCGAGCGCCTCGTCGACCGTCATGGCCTTGGACGCCGAGTCGGCGAGGCCGTACAGGGCGCCCGGGTTCGTGAGGGTGCCGGCACTGGTCACCTTGCGTGCGAGGGACGCGAGGAACGCCTGCTGCGCCTGGATGCGGCCGAGGTCGCTGCCGTCTGCGAAGCCGTGGCGCGTGCGGAGGAACGCGAGGGCCGCCTCACCCTGCAGGCTGTGCGTGCCGGCGGTCATGTAGAGGCCGGAGTAGTCGTCGGCGATGTCGTTCTCGACGCACACGTCGACCCCGCCGATCGCCTCCGTGATGCCGATGACGCCGTCGAAGCCGACGACGATGAAATGGTCGATGGGGAGCCCCGTGAAGGCGCGGATCGTGTCGAGCGAGCAGAACGGCCCGTTCTCGAGGGCGGCGTTGATCTGCGCGGCCTCCTGCGCTGGCACGATGTCGCCCGCCGGGGTCGTGCATTCCGGGGTCGGCAGCATCGTGTCGCGGGGGATGCTGATGAGCGTCGCGTCCTCGCGGTCTGCCGACACATGCAGGAGCATCATGACGTCGGATCTGTCCCCTCCCGCCTCCCCATAGTCGGCGCTCGTCTGCCCGTCCCGGGAGTCGGAGCCCATGATGAGCATGTTAACGGCGCCGTCCCATCCGGATATCTCGGTGCCCGTTCCGTCGGCGCGGCCGACCGCGTTGTCGGCGAGGTTGCCGACGACCTGGAAGTACGTGGCCGACACGAAGCTGATGCCGGCGACCATCGTCACGCAGACCGCCGCCGCCGCGGCGACCATGATGCGGCGTCTGACGAACTTCGAGCTCGTCCGCCTGCGCCTGGACACGTGGCGGCCCTCGCCAGTCCTGGGGCGGCGGGCGGAGGGTGCGGATGCGCGCCTCGGCGACCGCGGGCTGGGACGGGCTGCGTCGTCGTCGGCACCGTCCAGCAGGGTCTCGATGACGGGATGCGGGTCTGTCGGCCTCTTCATGGTGCCTCTCGGTCGAGGGTGCTGCCCACCAACTCTCGAGGGGGAGGACACGCGCGAGCAGGTGCCAATGTCTCGCGGGCCCGGCCGGATTGCAAACCGACGGCCCCGGAACGTCCGCTGGCCGTTCTGTCGATTCGCGTTTATTTCCGGGCCGTTTCGGCCCATTGACGGGTCCCCGGTCATGGGTCATCATCACCAAATGACAACATCGGAAACCTCAGCCGCCACGAAGCTCAACGAGGAGCTCCACGGTGGGGGACTGAGCGCGAAGGGCCTCTCCGCCGGCAAGGTCGGCGTGCTCGGAGCCGCGGTCATCGGCGTCTCCTGCATCGCCCCCGCCTACGCGGTCACCTCCGGTCTCGGCCCCACCATCGCGGAGGTCGGCGTGTACACGCCGGCGATCATGCTGGTCGGCTTCATCCCGATGCTGCTCGTCGTCTTCGGCTACCGGGAGCTCAACACGGCGATGCCCGACTCCGGCACCTCGTTCACGTGGGCGACCCGCGCGTTCGGCCCGTGGATCGGGTGGATGGGCGGATGGGGGCTCATCGCCGCCACCGTGCTGGTGCTCTCCAACCTGGCGGCGGTCGCCGTCGACTTCTTCTTCATCATGCTGGCGCAGATCCTCCAGAACCCGGAGCTCGCCGACCTCACCCGCGTGCTGTGGATCAACATCCCGATGACCGTGATCTTCACGGCGCTCGCGGCATGGATCTCGTATCGGGGCGTCGAGTCGACGAAGAAGGTGCAGTACGTGCTCGTCGTGGTGCAGCTCATCGCGATCGTCTGGTTCATCATCGCGGCGTTCGTGCACGTCGGGAACGGCACTGCGTTCGACGCGACGCCCATCGAGCTGTCCTGGTTCAACCCGTTCGAGGTGGGCTCCCTCGCCGCGATCTCCGCGGGAGTCTCGCTGTCGATCTTCCTCTTCTGGGGGTGGGACACGGTCATCACGATGAACGAGGAGGCGAAGGACCCGGAGAAGACCCCGGGACGCGCATCCATGCTCACCATCTTCGTCATGGTCGCCATCTACGTGCTCATGACGCTGGCCGTGCTCGCCTACGCGGGGATCGGCGAGGAGGGGCTCGGCGCAGGCAACCCTGACAACCAGGAGAGCATCCTCGCCTCCCTCGCGGAGCCGATCATGGGCCCGTTCGCGCTGCTCATGACCGTCGCCGTCATGTTCAGCTCGGCCGCCTCGCTGCAGTCGACCATGGTGTCTCCGTCGCGCACGCTGCTCGCCATGGGCCACTACGGGGCGCTACCCAAGGCGTACGCGAGCGTCAGCCCGCGCTTCAAGTCGCCGTCGGTCGCGACGATCGCCTCGGCCGTTGCCGCCATCGCCTTCTACATCGTGCTGCGCCTCCTCTCCGAGAACGCGCTGTGGGACACGATCGCGGCCCTCGGCCTCATGGTCTGCTTCTACTACGGCGTCACCGGGCTCGCCTGCGTCTGGTACTTCCGTCGCTCCCTGTTCGCATCCACGCGCAACGTGTTCTTCCGGTTCCTGTTCCCGCTGCTCGGCGGCCTCGCGCTGCTCTACTTCTTCTTCGAGACCGCGAGGGCGTCGCTCTCGCCGTCGTTCGGATCCGGCTCGGCGATCTTCGCGACCAGCTACGACGCGGACGGCATCGCCCAGGACGGCATCGGCCTCGTGTTCGTGCTCGGCGTCGGGGTGCTCCTGCTGGGGGTCGTGCTCATGGTCGTGCAGTACTTCCGCAGCCCCGGCTTCTTCCGCGGCGAGACCATCAAGACGGGCGCCGACGGCGACGCGGAGCCGGCCCCGGCCCTGCAGTAGCTCGCGACGCGACCTGGCGCGACGCGGCTGGGCGTCGCCCGACCGCGGGCGGCCGGGGCCGCTGTAGGCTGGCCCGGTGAAGATCGCGCGCTTCGAATACCAGGGTCAGCTCACCTTCGGCATCCTCGACGAGGAGGAGAAGGTCTACGTCAAGCTGGCGGGTGACCCCCTCTACCTCGGCTACGAGACGCTCGACGAACGCATCCCGATCGACCAGGTGCAGCTGCAGTCGCCCGTACTGCCCCGCTCGAAGGTCATCGGCTTCGGCCGCAACTACGCGGAGCACGCCAACGAGCTCGGCAACGAGGCCGCCGAGGTCCCGATGATGTTCCTCAAGCCGAACACCTCGGTCATCGGCCCACGCCACCCCATCGTGCTGCCCCCGCAGTCCGAGCGCGTCGACCACGAGGCTGAGCTCGCCGTCGTCATCGGCCAGGTCGCCCGCAACGTGCCGGCTGCCGATGCAGGCCAGGTCATCTTCGGCTACACGATCGCGAACGACGTGACGGCCCGTGACCTGCAGAAGAGCGACGGCCAGTGGGCCCGCGCGAAGGGCTTCGACTCGTTCTGCCCGCTCGGCCCGATCATCGAGACCGACTTCGACCCGTCGAAGGGCCGCATCACGGCCGAGGTCAACGGGGAGCTGCGCCAGGAAGGCGACCTCTCGCAGATGATCACCTCGGTGGCGAAGCTCGTCGAGTACGCGTCGAGCGTGTTCACGCTGCTGCCCGGCGACATCATCCTCACCGGAACTCCCGCGGGCGTCGGTCCCCTCGCGAAGGGCGACACCGTCACCTGCACGATCGAGGGCATCGGCTCGCTCTCGAACCCCGTCACCGCCCGCTAGGGCCGCGCTCTCCGCAGAGTTCGCCGCGCTGAGCCGCGCTCGCCGCCCGTAGCTGGAGCCCCGCCGACCTTGCGTTGGCCCATCGCCGCCAGTCAATGTGCCCGTCTGGGCGCCCCGAAAGGGCACATTGACTGGCGGCGATCCTCGTTGTGCGTTGTGCGTTGTGCGTCGTGCGTCGTGCGTTGTGCGGCGTGCGCACGGGATGCGGGGCTCGGCCGCGCCGCTCGGAGCGACAGCGAGATTGCCGGGCGGGGCTTGCGCGTGAATCCACTGTTTCATACGATGTGTGCAGTAAGTGCAACCGCGTTGCAACATGTGCAACACATTCCCGATGAAGTGGATGGAACCCCGATGAAGCGACGTCCTTCGAAACTGGCGCCCCTCGCGCTGCTCGCCGCCGCGGCGACAGTGCTCTCCCTCTCCGGCTGCGCGAACCGTGCGGGCGGCACGGCCGGCGGCGAGGACTTCCCCGCGCAGTCGATCACCTTCTACACGCCCACCCAGGCGGGCGGCGCGACCGACCTCACGGCGCGAACGCTCGCGAGTCAGCTCGAGGCGGAGCTCGGCCAGTCGATCGTCGTCGACAACCGCCCGGGCGGGGCCGGCTCTGTCGGCATGACGCACGTCGCCAGCCTGGCCGCCGACGGGTACTCGATCATGGTCTTCCCCGTCGAGGTGAGCATGCTCGGCCACCAGGGCTACGACATCGACCCTGCCAACTACGACTTCCTGGGCATCGTCAACGAGCAGCCAGGCACGATCGCGGTTCCCGCGGACAGCCCGTACGAGACCCTCGAAGACCTCGTCGCGGCGGCCAAGGCCAACCCGGGCAGCGTCACGATCTCGAACGCCGGCCCCGGCTCGATCTGGGAGGCTGGTGCGACCGAGCTCGGCAACGTCGCGGGCGTCGAGTTCCAAGGCGTGCCCTTCGACGGCGGCGCCCCCGCGGTCACGGCCGCGGTCGGCGGACAGGTGGACGCGGTCGTCGCCGGTATCGGCGAGACTGCGCCTGCCAACGAGGACGGCCGCCTCCGCGTGCTCGCAGTCTTCACCGAGGAGCGCGCCCCCGCACTGCCAGACGTCCCCACGGCCGGAGAAGCGGGCTACGACGTCGTCATCGGCAGCTGGGCGGCCATCGGAGCCCCGGCAGGACTGGACCCCGCCGTCAAGGAGTCGCTCCAGGCGGCGATCGAGACTGCCGCGGGCAGCTCCGAGTACATCGAGCTCATCGAGTCCGGCGGCAACATCCCCGTGTTCATCCCCGGCGACGAGGCGACCGACTTCGTGACGGCGGAGCACGAGCGCTTCGCCGAGCTGTTCGGCGAGTAGAGACGTGACCGTCATGGACAGATCAGTCGAGGCGAACCCTCTCGACGTGGCCCTCGGGATCAACGAGGAGTCCACCGACTCGCGGCCGGTCAGCCGGCGCAGGGAGCTGCTCATCGCGGCGGGCGTGATCGCCGTCGGCGGTGCATCCATCGCCGTGGCCTTCGCGGTCGTGCCTGCAACGGGCGGCGACCCATTCGGCCCACGCTGGTGGCCGACCCTGCTCGGCGTGGGGATCGTGGTCCTCGGCGCGCTGCTCGTCGGGGTCGCCATCCGCAGACCGGACGCGGCGAGTGAGGATGCCCCTACGAGGCGCGGCCTCGTCCGGATGCTCCTCATGCTGGCCGCCATCGCGGCCTACGGCGTCGCCTGGTACTTCCTGCACTTCGTGATCGTCACGCTGCTCCTCGCCGCCGGCCTCACGTTCGTGCTCGGGGGTCGCGGCTGGCGCGACCTCGCGCTGTTCCCCGTCATCGTCACGGTTGTGCTCTACGGCGTCTTCGGAGTCCTCCTGGGGGTGCCGCTGTGAACGGCATCACCGAGGGCCTCGGCGCCCTCATGGACCCCACCATCGCGCTGTGCCTCGTCATCGGCGTGCTCCTCGGGACGCTCGTGGGCGCGATCCCCGGGGTCACAGCGACGATGGCCGTCGCCCTCGCGGCGGGCTTCACGCTCACGCTGGAGCCGCTGCAGGGTCTCGCCGTGCTGCTCTCGATCTACATCGCGGCGCAGTTCGGGGACCGTGTGCCGTCCATCCTCATCAACACGCCCGGCACGCCCGCGTCCATCGCGACGACCTTCGACGGATACCCGCTGGCGAAGCAGGGCAAGGCGGGCATCGCGCTGACGAGCTCGGCGCTCGTCTCAGCTGTCGGCTCGTTCGCGGGCATCCTCATCCTGGTGTTCCTCGCCCAACCCATCTCGGGCTTCGCGCTGAGCTTCGGCCCGATCGAGATGTTCGCGCTCGTCGTCTTCGGGCTCACCATGATGATCGGCGTCTCAGGCGACCGCGTCATGAAGGGGCTCGCCGCCGGAGCCTTCGGCCTGTGGCTCGGCACGATCGGCAACGACCCGATCTCGGGCGACCAGCGCTTCACCTTCGGCATCCCGGAGCTGTCGAGCGGCGTGCCGTTCATCGCGGCCATCATCGGACTCTTCGGCATCGCCGAGGTGTTCAACCAGGTCATCTCCGCCAAGCAGGGGCCAGAACCGCAGCCCATCACCCAGCTCGGCAAGTGGTGGCCGAGCAAGTCGGAACGGAAGCTGCTGCGCAAGCCCACGGCCATCGGGACCGGCATCGGCGCCGTCGTCGGGGTCATCCCGGCCGCCGGCGGGGACATCGCAGGCGTCATCGCCTGGGACCAGGCCCGCCGCGCGTCGAAGACGCCGGAGAAGTTCGGCAAGGGGGCGCTCGAAGGAGTCGCCGCGGCCGACAGCTCGAGCACCGCGACCATGGGCGGCTCGGTCACGACGACCCTGTCGCTCGGCGTGCCCGGCGACTCGGTCATGGCCGTCATGCTCGGCTCCATGATCGTCTGGGGCCTCCAGCCAGGACCGAGCCTCTTCGCGAACCGGCCTGACCTCGTGTTCAGCCTCTCCGCGATCATGCTGGTCGCGACCGTGCTGGCGCTCGCCCTTGCCCTCGTGCGGATGCGCGGGGTCGTGAAGCTGCTCGCCATGCCGAAGCGCTACCTCTCGGTGGTCATCGTCACGTTCTGCATGGTCGGCACGTTCGCCGTCTCCAACTCCGTCTTCGATGTCGTGCTGATGTTCGCCTTCGGGATCCTCGGCCTCGCGATGCGGCGCTTCGGCTTCCCGCCTGGCCCGCTGGTGCTCGGACTGATCCTCGGGCCGCTCGCGGAGGGCAACCTCCGACGCGCGCTGCTCATCGACGGCTACGGCGCGGTCTTCACGAGCCCCATCGCGCTGACCCTCATCATCCTGAGCATCATCGCCGTCCTCGCCCCGCGCATCCGCGCCCTGCTGAAAGGACGGTCGTCGCGTGAGCGCACCGAAGAGCCCATTCTCAAGTAGCCCGTCCGCACCTGGGCCGGACGCTGGCCGGGTGCTGTGCCTCGGCGAGACGATGGCCATGGTCACCCCGACGCACGTGGCGCCCCTGCGCGAGGCCGTGAGCTTCGCCGTCAAGGCGGGCGGCGCCGAATCCACCGTCGCCATGTACCTCGCCGACTCGGGCGTGCCGGCGAGCTGGGTCAGCTGGCTCGGCGACGACCCGCTCGGGTGGCGCCTCCTCGACGAGGTCCGCGCGAGCGGCGTCGACGTGGCCGGGGTGCAGCTCATCGCGGGAGCACCGACCGGGGTGTACTTCAAGGACCCAGGCGAGGGAGAGACGACCGTCTACTACTACCGGGCGGGCTCGGCCGCGTCCCGCATGGACTCGACGGTGCTCGAACAGCTCGACTGGCGGGGCGTCGCGGCCCTGCACGTGACAGGCATCACCGCGGGGCTCTCCGCGGGCTGCGCCGGGATGCTCGAGGCCGTCATGCTCGAGGCGAGGCGTCGCGAAATCGTCGTGTCCTTCGACGTCAACTACCGGCCGGGGCTCTGGAGCGTGGAAGCCGCCGCCCCGCGGCTCGCCGAGCTCGCGACCCTCGCCGACCTCGTCTTCGTCGGCCGCGACGAAGCCGAGACCCTCTGGGGTGAGGGGCATCCCGAGACGCTGCACGCCTCGCTCGGCCTGCGCGGCAGGCTCGTCGTGAAGGACGGCAGCGTGGGGGCCACAGAGGTCGCGGCCGCGGACAGCGGGACCACGGTCGAGTTCGTTCCCGCGCATCCGGTCGACGTCGTGGAAGCGGTCGGGGCAGGCGACGCCTTCACCGCCGGCTACCTCGGTGCCATGCTTGGCGGCGAACCCGTCGACGTGTGCTTGAACCGGGGGCACGGGCTCGCAGCCCGCACCCTCGGGAGCACGCACGACTTCGTCCCGGCCTGATCGGAGCACCACCATGTCCCAGAGCATCCACCGCGCTGCAGAGATCCTCGAGTACGTGAGCCTCGCGCCGCGCACCCAGTCGGAGATCGCGGCCAAGCTCGGCGTGCACCGGTCGACGGCGCTGCGGATGCTGCAGACGCTGACGGAGACCGGCCTCACCCGCCGGCACGCCGACAGCAGGTACGGAGTCGGCTACCGACTGAGCGGCCTCGCGCGGGCGGCGAGCGACCAGTTCGACCTCCGCAACATCGCCCGCCCAGTGCTGCAAGAACTCGGCAGGGACTGCACGCACACCGTGCACCTCGCCGTCCTCGAGGGAGACCGTATCGTCTACGCGGACAAGATCGAGCAGCCTGGCATGGTCCGCCTGTACTCGCAGATCGGGCAGCCAGTGCTCCTCCATACGGCGGGTGTGAGCAAGGCGGTGCTCGCCAACCAGGATGCGGCCAAGACCGACCGGATGCTCGAGGGCTACGAGTACACGCCGTACACGGAGAACACGCTCGTGTCCCGGGCCGCCCTCGACGCCGACCTCGAGCGCACCCGCGAGCGGGGCTGGGCGGTCGACGACGCGGAGTACGAGAACTTCATCAACTGCATCGCGATGCCAATCCGCGATGCGAGCGACACGGTCGTCGCGGCCGTGTCCATCACAGCACTGAAGGCGAGCGCCGACCTCGAGGCGCTCGCGGAATGGCAGGAGCGACTGAACGACGTCGTCCTCGCCATCTCCCACGACATCGGCTGGAGGCCACATGACTGACACCTTCGACACCATGTTCGCCACGTCGCCCGTCATGGCGATCCTGCGCGGATACACCCCAGAGCGCAGCGTCGAGCTCGCGAGGCTCGCCTGGTCGCTTGGCATCTCGAGCGTCGAGGTGCCCATCCAGAACGAGCGGGCGCTCGAGGCGCTGCGCGAGGTGGTCCGCGCCGCCGAGCCTGGCGGTCACGCGGTCGGCGCCGGCACCGTCATCTCGCTGGCCCACGTGCGCGACGCCAAGCAGGCGGGCGCATCCTTCACCGTCGCACCAGGCCTCGACCCCGCCGTCATCGAGGCCGCGCTCGAGGCCGGTCTGGCGCCGCTGCCTGGCGTGGCGAGCGGCACCGACATCCAGCTCGCCAAGAGTCTCGGCCTCACCTGGGTCAAGGCGTTCCCCGCCAGCGTCCTCGGCGTCGACTGGTTCTCGGCGATGCGCGGCCCGTTCCCAGAGGTGCGCATCGTCGCGACCGGAGGCATCAGCGCCGCCAACGCCGCCGAATACCTCGGCGCAGGCGCCGACGTGGTGGCCGTCGGGAGCGCCCTCGAGGACGAAGCGCAGCTGCCCCTCCTCTCCGCGCTCGGCGCATCCGCCGCCACCCGCTGAACCCGCCCGCCGCACTCGACTGGAAGAGAACCCATGACTGCCCAACTCACCCCCCGCTACAGCCCCGCAGACGACCGCTACGAGCGCATGCAGTACCGCCGCGTCGGCCGGAGCGGCCTGAAGCTGCCCGCAATCTCGTTCGGCACCTGGCACGGCTTCGGCGACGACACCCCGATCGCGAAGCAGCGGGAGCTGCTGCGCCACGCCTTCGACCTCGGCATCATGCACTTCGACATCGCGAATGGCTACGGCCCGCCCTTCGGTTCGACCGAGGCCAACGTCGGCCGCATCCTGCGCGAGGACTTCGCGGGGCTCCGCGACGAGCTCGTGCTCTCGACGAAGGCCGGCTACCCCGTCTACCCGGGGCCGAACGGCTCTGGCGGCGGTCGCAAGCACCTCATCGGCAGCCTCGAGAACAGCCTGCGCCTGCTCGGCACCGACTACATCGACATCTTCTACAGCCACCGGTTCGATCCAGAGACACCCCTCGAAGAGACGGCGTCGGCGCTCGATGCGATCGTGCGCAGCGGGAAGGCTCGGTACGTCGGCATCTCCTCGTACTCCGCGGAGCGCACCGCCGAGATCGCTGGGCTGCTGCGTGAGCTCGGCACGCCCCTGCTCATCTCGCAGCCGTCGTACTCGCTGCTCAACCGTTGGATCGAGGACGGCGAGCCGTCCGTGCTCGAGGCCAACGCGGCGGCCGGCGCCGGCATCATCGCGTTCTCCGGGCTCGCGCAGGGGCTGCTCACGAACAAGTACCTCGGCGGAGTTCCCGAGGGCTCGCGGGCGACGCAGGGCAAGACGCTGCGCGACGGCATGCTCAGCGAGGAGAACCTCCAGCGGGTGCGAGCGCTCAATGCGATCGCCGAGCGCCGCGGGCAGACGCTGGCCCAGCTCGCGATCGCGTGGGTGCTGCGGGATGAGCGGGTCACCTCGGCCCTCATCGGCGCGTCCCGCACCTCGCAGCTCGACGACCTCGTGCAGTGCCTCGACGCCGCGCCGTTCACCGAGGCTGAGCTGGCCGAGATCGACACGCACGCCGTCGACGGCGGCATCAACATCTGGACGGCGTCGTCGGATGCCTGACGCGCACGCGCGGGTCCAGCCCGAGGCGCGGGCGCCGGAGCAGCTGCAGGAGAGCGGGGCCCAAGCCAGCGCGCGGGCCGACCTCACGCGCATCCGCGCCGAGGAGGCCGAGCTGATCTTCGCCCGGTTCTCGCGTGATGACGCGTGGCGGCTCGGCTCCCGGATGCGCGAGGCGGCGGCAGCTCGTTCGCTGCCGGTGGTCATCGGCATCGTCGTCGGCCAGCAGCGAGTCTTCCACGCTGCGCTCGATGGGGCTGTGCCGGACAACGACGCGTGGCTCGAGCGCAAGACGCGGGCGGTTCTGCACTTCGAGCAGTCATCGCTTGGCGTCGGCGCGCTGTTCCGCTCCCTCGGCCGGGTGTACGAGCAGGAGGCGCGGCTCGACCCCAACGAGGTCGCCGCGAACGGTGGGGTGTTTCCGGTGCGCATCGAGGGGGTCGGTGTCGTCGGCGCGGTCGGCGTCTCTGGCCTGCCGCAGGTCGAGGACCACGCGTTCGTCGTCGAGCAGCTGCGGGAGTTCCTCGCCGAGGCGTAGCGGCTCGCGCAGAATCGGGCTCGGACAGCACGATCGCTGCCAGCCGATTCGCCCTTCCGGGGTGCCCCGAAGGGCGAATCGACTGGCAGCGATCTTCGCTGCGCGCGCGTGAGCGCCGCGGCTAGCTGTTCGCGACCTCCGTGGCGGTGGCGAGCTGCTCGACCAGCGTCGGGAGGAAGAAGGGGATCGAGAGCGCGGTCGGCGAGATGGCCGCGCCGTTCTCCTCGCCGACGAGTGCCGCGACGGCGCCCTTCGAGACGGCCGGGATGAGCTTCGTGCGGTCCGAGGTCAGGAACGTCTGCAGCTGCTCCTCGGTCTCGGTCTGCGTGAAGACGACGTCCGCGTCGATCCGGTCGAGGTTCTCGCTGGAGACCGTGGTGGAGAAGGTCGATTCTCCGGTGGCGAGCTCCGCGACGGACGGCGCGCTCGTGAACCCGAGGTCGGTGAGCAGCTCGACGCGCGGGTCGTTCTCGAGCAGCAGGTAGAAGGTGTCGACGTCCTCTGAGGCGTAGGCGATGGTGGTGCCCTCGAACTCGGGGTGCTCGGCGGCCTGGTCGGCGACCTGCTGGTCGAGGTCGGCGAGGACCGCGGTGGCGTCCGACTCGAGGCCGAGTGCCTTCCCGGTGTCGGTGATGACGTCGCGCCACGGCGTCGACCAGATGGCCTCTTCCGGCGCGACGACCGGCACGCCGGCTGCCGTGACGGCGTCGTACTCCTCCTGCGTGAGCCCCGAGTACGACGCGATGAACACGTCGGGGTCGGTGGCGAGGAGCGCTTCGACGGAGAGCTCGTAGGTGGCGTTGTCGAGGATGACGGGGGTCTCGCCGCCGAGCTCCTCGATCTTGTCGGACACCCACGGCGCGATGCGGTCCTCGCCTCCGCCGTAGTCCATCGAGGCCATGGCGACGGGGACGATGCCGAGGGCGAGCACCGCGTCGGTGACGCCCCAGCCCCACGTCGCGACGCGGGTCGGTGCTTCTTCGATCGTGGTGCTGCCGTACATGTGCTCGAAGGTGACGGGGAAGCTGGATGCGTCGCCGGGGGCGGCGGCCGCCGCCCCCGCGTCGGTGGCGGTGGCGGCGGGGGCGCAGGCGCTGAGCGCGAGCGCCGCGACTGCGACCGCTGCTGCGGCGATCGGTCGGAGGATTCGGTGCATGGGTGGTTCCTTTCGAGCGGGGGTGTGAAGTGAGGAAGTCGGGGTGCGGCGGGACTAGGCGGGCTCGTTGCCGGTGTGGGCGCCGCCCGGGACGGGGACGATGAGGGGGGTCTTGGTGAGAGGGTCGGGCATGACGAGTGCGTCCAGCGCGAACGCGTCGGCGACGACCTCCTTCGTGAGGACGTCGGTGGGGGCTCCGCCTGCGACGATCCGCCCGTCCCGCATGACGATGAGCTCGTCGGCGTAGCGGGCGGCGAGGTTCAGCTCGTGGAGCACGACCACGATGGTGGTGCCCTCGCGCCGGTTGAGGCTCACGAGCAGGTCGAGGACCTCGAGCTGATGGCTGAGGTCGAGGAACGTCGTGGGTTCGTCGAGGAGGAGCACCTCGGGGTTCTGGGCGAGCGACATCGCGATCCACACTCGCTGGCGCTGCCCGCCGGAGAGGTCGCCGACGGGGCGGTCGGCGAGTTCGGCGACGCCGGTGCGGCGCATGGCCTCGTCGACGTGCTTCGTGTCGGCCTGACCCCAGCGGCCGAAGAGTCCGCGGTGGGGGTGGCGTCCGCGGGAGACGAGCTCCGCGACCGTGAGACCGTCGGGGGCGGTCGGATGCTGGGGGAGCATCCCGACGGTCTGCGCGAACCGGCGCCTCGGGATGCTCGCCACGTCGAGGTCGTCGAGGTGAACGCTGCCCGCGAGGGGTGCGGTGAGGCGGGCGAGCACGCCGAGGAGGGTGGACTTGCCGCAGGCGTTGGCGCCGATGATCATCGTGATGCGGCCGGGGGTGATGTCGAGGTCGAGCCCCTCGATGACCGTGCGGCCCGGGTAGCCGGCGGACAGGCCGCGTGCCGAGAGGCGCGGGCCCGGACCGGTGGTCGCGGAAGGGTCGACGGTGGGGGCAAGCGCGGAGTCGTCGCCGGTCACAGCTGGCGTCCTTTCGTCGAGGCGAGGAGCCAGAGCAGGAACACGGCGCCGACGGCGCCGGTGACGACTCCGACCGGCAGTGAGGTCTCGGGGATCGCGAACTGCGCGACGAGGTCGGCGCCGGTGAGGAGGACCGCTCCGGTGACCGCGCTCGCGCCGACGCCGATGGCGCCGTGGCCGAGCAGCGACCTGGCGATGGCGGGCGCGCACAGGGCGATGAAGGAGATGGGGCCCGCGAAGGCGCAGGTGACGGCGGTGAGGAGGACTGCGGTGAGGACCGCGATCATCCGCACCCGACTGGTGCTGACGCCGAGTCCGGCGGACGTTGATGCGCCGAGCTGCGTGATGGGCAGCCAGCGGGCCGACAGCGTCACGGCGGGGAGCGCGGCGGCGGCGACGACGCCGACGACGAGGAGGTGCCACCAGGCGGTGGATGCGAGGGAGCCCGTGACCCAGAGCAGTGCGGCCTGCGCGAGCTCGACCTGGCTGCGGACCATGAGGTAGTTCATGATGGCGACGCAGAGGAACGAGATGCCGATGCCGGCGAGGATGAGACGGAAGCCGGCTTCGCCGCGCCGGCCGGCTGCGAGCAGGAGGACGAGCGCGACGGCGAGCCCTCCGGCGAACGCGGCGGCGGCGAGGAGCGGCCCGGTGACGCCGAAGGCGAGGAGCAGGAACACGGCGGCGACGCTGCTGCCACCGCTGATGCCGAGGAGGTCGGGACTCGCGAGGGGGTTCCGCAGCACGCCCTGCAGCAGGGCGCCGGCGACGCCGAGGCAGGCCCCCACGAGGACGCCCATGAGGACCCGGGGGAGTCGCACCTGGAACAGCACGTACGTCTCGAGGCGGTCGCCGCCGCCAAAGAGGGTGCGGCTGAGCTGCTCGAGCGTCAGCGGGTAGTCGCCCGTCGTCACGCCGATGAGGACAACCGCGGCCAGGGCCGCGCTGAGTCCGATGAGGACGGCTGAACGGCGGCGGCGGACGCGCGCCCGCACCGCTTCGAGGGGGGATGCTCTCGTGTCCGCCCCATCGGCGGGGGTGATGGGGAGCGCATCGAGCCTGGTCACAGCGCCACCTGCTTTCGGCGCAGCACGAGCGCGATGAGGACCGGGGCGCCGACGAAGGCGACGACCACGCCGGCCTGCACCTCGCCGGGGAGGGCGATGACGCGGCCGACGATGTCGGCGATGAGCAGGACGGCGCCGCCGAGGGGAGCGCCGATGAGGAGGAGGCGCCGGTAGTCGTCGCCGACGATGGCGCGGAGCGCGTGGGGCACGAGGAGCCCGATGAAGACGATGGGGCCGGCGATCGACGTGGCGCCCCCGCAGAGCAGCACGGTCGCGAGGATGCCGAGCGCGCGGGTGCGGGCCACGTTCTGCCCGAGGCCTGCCGCGGTATCGGCGCCGAGGGCGATGAGGTCGAGGCCGCGCGCGCTCGCGACGGCGATGATGCCGCCGACCAGGAGCGGGATGGCGACGACGGCGACGGTGTCCAGGCCACGCGAGGTGAGCCCTCCGACCTGCCAGTAGCGGAAGACGTCGAGCGCCACGATGGAGGTCGTCAAGATGAGGGTGGTCACCGCGGTGAGGCCGGCGGTGAACGCGGCCCCGGTGAGCGCGAGCTTCGCCGGGTTGTCGCCGTCGGGCCCCCGAGTGCCGACGAAGGCCACGACCACGGCGGCGACGGCGGCTCCCGCGAACGCGAACCACACGAATCCGGTCGGCGCGGAGATGCTGAAGAACGTGATGGCCACGAGCACGGCGACGGAGGCCCCCGCGTTGATGCCGAGGAGTCCCGGGTCGGCGAGCGGGTTGCGGGTGATGCCCTGCATGAGGGTGCCCGCGACGGCGAGCGCCGCGCCCGCGAGGAGGCCGATCAGCGTGCGGGGGATGCGCTGGTCCCGCACGACGGTGTGGTCCGCGAGCTCTGGATCGGGGGAGAGCAGCGCATCCAGGACCACGGAGGGGGCGATGGGGCGGGCTCCGATGAGGAGGCTCAGGATCACGGCGGCAATCAGCAGCGCGACGGCGCCGACGGCGACCAGGCGGATGCGGCGCGCGCGTGCGCCCGCGATCATTCCTGGTGCTCGGACTGGCCGAGGCGCCAGTACCCCATGAAGGCGACGCGCTTGCGGTCGACGCCGTTCACGGTCACGAGGTGGCGCCGGAGCGTCTTGATGGTCGCCGCTTCCCCCGCCATCCACGCGTAGAACTCACCTTCGCCGTCTGCTGGGCTGTCCCAAAGGAGGTCGACGTCGACGTCGATGTCGGCGATCTGCTGCGGGCGGGGCGATGCGGCCTGCGCGAGCGCGTCGGGGGAGGCCTCGCACCAGCTGGTCAGGGCCTCCGTGAGGCGCGCCCCGTGCTTGGCGCCGTCGCGCGGCAGCCACGTGATGCGGAAGTTCGCGGGCGCGTCGATGCGGATGATGTCGGCGCTCGTCGGCACCTCGAGGAGCGCATCCACCTCGCACCGCCCGTCGAGCGACTCGAGGATGGAGCCGATCGCGGGGACCGCGGTCTCGTCGCCCGCGAGGAGCAGGCGCTTGGCTGTACCGGGGTGCCAGTCGGCGCCGAGGTGCGAGTGCTCACTGCGCTGGTCGGGGCCCACGATGACGAGGTCGTCGCCGGGCTTCGCGGTCTCGGCCCAGGCTCCCGCGGGGCCAGCACCGTGGTGCACGACGAAGTCGACGTCGATCTCGCGTGCATCCGGGTCGACTCGGCGAACCGTGTACGTGCGCAGGGGGCTGCGCTCTGCCGTCGGCGTCTCGCGCCAGCGCTCGTACCAGAGGCCGGCGTCGAGGACCTCCTGGTCGCGCTGCCCGAAGTCGCTGGTCGTGCCGTCGGCCATGGGAAGGATGAGCTTGATCCGCTGGTCGAGCCCGGTGGTGCCGAAGTGCTCGAACTCCTCGCACGTGAAGGTCACCCGAGTGAACGCCGGCGACAGATGCTGCACCGAGCGGACCTCGGCGCAGTACGGCCGGTAGGCGGGGCGGGTCTGAAGAGCAGCGGAAGCAGTCACCCAGCAAAGATAAGCCTTGCCTTACCCTGGCGTCCAGTTCTGGAACGGTTCTGGTCGTCGTGGTCGCTCCGCGGGGCGTTCGCGTCGCCCATCCATCGGGTCGCCACGCCGAACCGTTGAGGTGCGCATCCCAGCCCCGATATCCTGACCGGCTGCGATGCCGCAGCTTCACCGCACCAACAGGAAGCATCCGATGTCGCTCGACACCACCGCCCCCGATTCCACCCAGCCAGACGGATTCACCGCCGAACCCCTGGACATCCCCTCATCGCTCGGCGATGCGTCGGCCGATGCGTTCCACGAGATGACGGCGTTGCGCAACACCGTCGCCCGGGAGACGTACCGCAACGACGACTTCGTCCTCCCAGCTGAGGTGCTGCTTCCGGGGTACGAAGCGAGCGAGTACGAGCGCCGCGACGGTCGTCTCATCCGGGAGCACGGGCGCCTCGTCGGCCGGGTCCTCTGCAACCTCCCGCTCACGGAAGACATCAACGTGGCGAAGATGATGCTCGAGATCCACCCGGAGGCGAGACGCCGCGGGTTCGGGGCCGCCGCCTACGAGCTGGGTGAGCGCCTGGTGCGAGAAGCGGGCCGCACCGAGATCCGCACCTGGGCCGTGCACCGGGAGGTCGACGGGCCGCGCATCCCGTCACCGACCGGGGTCGGCGACATCCCCGCCCTCGACCCGGCCGCCCAGATGCTGCTCGGGCGCGGCTTCGAGCTGGGACAGGTCGAGCGGATGAGCGTGCTCGAGCTCGGGGAGGGGCGCGACGCCGGCCTCCGCGGGCTGCGCGACGGCGCGGCCGAGATCGCCGGCGACGACTACCGCTACGTGTCATGGGCCTACCCGACGCCCGAGGAGCACATCGACGGCTACGCGCAGCTCAAGGCGCGGATGAGCACGGACGCCCCGCAGGGCGACCTCGCCGAGGACGAGCAGTCGTGGGACGCGAAGCGCGTTCGCGAGGAGCTCGAGTCGACGGCCATCGCCCGCGGCGACCAGGTGCTGGTCGGCGCGATCCAGCACCTCCCGAGCGGCGAGCTCGTGGCCTTCACCGAGCTGCAGCGGATGGCCGACGGCACAAAGCGGGCCGACCAGGAGGACACGCTCGTGCTGAGCGAGCACCGCGGCCACCGGCTCGGCCTGCTCGTGAAGGCGGAGAACCTGCTCGCGTGGAGGAGCCTGCACCCCGACGTCGAGCGCGTCTACACGTACAACGCCGAAGAGAACCGGCCGATGCTGAACGTCAACGAGGCGCTCGGCTTCCGTCCGTTCATCAGCGAGGGCGCCTGGCGGAAGGTGCTCGACTGAGCACCCGGCGCCGTCGCACGCCCCGGTAAGCTGGGGGCCTCATGACTGCATCCTCTTCTTCGCTCGTAACCACCGCAACGGGCAGCGACGTCCGCGTCCGCTTCTGCCCGTCTCCCACGGGGACCCCGCACGTCGGGCTCATCCGCACGGCCCTCTTCAACTGGGCCTACGCGAAGCACACCGGGGGCACCTTCGTGTTCCGCATCGAGGACACGGATGCGGAGCGCGACTCCGAGGAGAGCTACCAGCAGATCATCGACGGCCTCGGCTGGCTCGGCCTCGGCTGGGACGAGGGCGTGAACGTGGGCGGGCCGCACGAGCCGTACCGCCAGTCGCAGCGCACCGACATCTACCTCGACGTCATCCAGAAGCTCCGCGACGCCGGCCACCTGTACGAGTCCTTCGCGACGGGCGAGGAGATCGAGGCGCGCAACATCGCCGCAGGTCGCGACCCGAAGATGGGCTACGACAACTACGAGCGCGACCTGTCCGCCGACGAGATCGCCCGCCTCAAGGCCGAGGGCCGCGAGCCGGCGCTGCGCCTGCGGGTGCCGGACACCGACCTCTCGTTCGACGACCTCGTGCGCGGCGAGATCACGTTCAAGGCCGGGTCGTTCCCCGACTTCGTGCTCGTGCGCCCGAACGGCAAGCCCCTGTACACGCTCGTGAACCCCGTCGACGACGCGCTCATGGGCATCACGCACGTGCTCCGCGGCGAGGACCTCCTCTCGTCGACGCCCCGCCAGATCGCGCTCTACCACGCGCTCATCGACGTGGGAGTGGCCGAGTTCATCCCGCGCTTCGGTCACCTGCCCTACGTCATGGGCGAGGGCAACAAGAAGCTCTCGAAGCGCGACCCCGAGTCGAACCTCTTCCACCACCGCGACCGCGGCTTCCTGCCCGAGGGGCTCCTCAACTACCTGTCCCTGCTCGGCTGGTCCATCGCCGCCGACCGCGACGTGTTCACGATGGACGAGATGATCGTCGCGTTCGACGTCGAAGACGTCAACCCGAACCCGGCGCGCTTCGACCTCACCAAGGCCGAGGCCATCAACGGCGAGCACATGCGCCTGCTCGGCGCCGACGACTTCGCGTCACGCCTCGTCGCCCCGTTGCAGCTCGCCGGGGTGCTCCCGCTCGAGACGACGGATGCGCAGCTCGAGCTGCTCGGCCGCGCCGCGCCACTCGTGCAGGAGCGCATGCAGCTCCTCGGCGAGGCCCCGGAGATGCTCGGCTTCCTCTTCGTCGACGCTGCAGACCTCGAAGTCGAGGACACGGCGGTCGGGTCGCTGAAGGGCGACGTCTCCGGCGTGCTCGACGCATCCATCACGGCCCTCGACGCGCTCGACGCGCCGGATGCGTGGACGACGGGGCAGATCGAGGCGGCGCTCCGGGGCGCGCTCATCGACGGCCTCGGCCTCAAGCCGCGCGTCGCGTTCGGCCCGATCCGCGTCGCCGTCTCCGGCCGCAAGATCTCCCCGCCCCTCTTCGAGTCGCTCGAGCTGCTCGGCCGCGAGCAGTCGCTCGCGCGCATCCGCTCGCTCGCCTCGCGCCTCGCCGCGTAGCGCGCGCCGGCTCGCGCGCGTCCGCTCGCGCGTCCTCGCGCGCGTCCTCGCTCGTCGAGCACTCACCCCCTCGTTTCGGGATGGGTTACGCGCTTCGGGATGGTTTCTTTCCCATCCCGAAGCGATTAACCCATCCCGAGACTTGTGTCCGGGGGCGAGGGGCTAGTGAAGTCGCGCAGTCGGCGTGAGTGGGCGTATGCGATGGCGCCCGCAGGTTTCGCGGAACGCTCGGCGGCTCGTCGGGCGCGCACGCACCTCGTTTCGGGATGGGTTACGCGCTTCGGGATGGTTTCTTTCCCATCCCGAAGCGATTAACCCATCCCGAAACTCGTGTCCGGGACTGTGGCGCTCAGGTGCGAGCGGACGCGAGTGGGGCAGAGTGGGTGGTCCCGATGGCGCCCGGACGCCCGCGGATCGCGCCGCCCCTCGCACGTCGGGACGGGTGAGGATACCCTCAGAGGATGCCCGCTGGCCTGAGCTTGCGGGCGGGAGACTCCGGGAGGACTGCATGACCGAGGCCTTGGGCACGCACTACGACGTCGTCGTCATCGGGGGTGGGCCAGCGGGGTTGCAGGCGGCGTTGATCCTCGCGCGGCACCGGTACTCGACGCTGGTGCTCGACGGCAATCGGCCCCGGCACTCGGCGACGCTCGAGGCGCACGGCTTCCTGACGCGTGACCACACGGCTCCGAACGAGCTGCGCAGGCTGGGGCGTGAGGACGTCGAGGCGTACGAGGATGCGGAGATCCAATTCGCCCAGGTTTCTCGGGTGCGCGCGCTGAGCGACGAGGAGTCGGTGGGCGCGGAGGCCTCGCAGGGGGCAGCGTTCGAGGGGTCGTTCGCGTTCGTGGCGGGTGGCGTCCCCGCCGAGGACGGTTCGAGTGTCAGCACGGATCCGCGCGAGATCGCGTCTCGTCGCCGGGGTGGTGTGCGCGTGCCGTACCGGTTCGCGGTCGAGGCGAAGGGCGTGCGCGGTACGCCGGCCCGGGCGGTGTTCGCGCGTTCGGTGATCCTGGCGACCGGGCTGACGGAGGTGCTGCCGGCGCTGCCGATGCTGCGCGCCTTCTACGGCACGAGCATCCACAGCTGCGTCGAGTGCGACGGGTGGACGCAGCGGGACCGCCGAGTCTCGGTCATCGCGGCGCCCGGGGTGACGGATCTGTACGAGCGGGCGGTGCAGCTGACGCGCTTCACCGGCGCGCTGACCGTGTTCGCGGGGCACGGGCAGCTTGGGGCGCTGCAGGAGCTCGACCTCGTCGATCGCGGCGTGGTCGTGGAAACACGTGAGGTGGTCGACGTCGAGGGCGGCCCAGGGGGAGTGACGGGGGTCGCCCTCGCCGACGGGGACGTCGTGACCGCGGAGGCGGTCTTCGTGCGCCCCAACTACGTGGCGAAGCTCGACTTCGCGAGTGGGCTCGGCATCGACTTCGACGGCCTCGGGCTCGTGGCCGCGGATGCGCACGGCCGCACCAGCGTGCCGGGGATCTACGCGACCGGAGAGCTGACGGGCCCTGGCCCGCAGATGCTGATCGTCGCCGCGGGCAACGGCGCGGAGACGGGCATGGCCGTCGATCGTGACCTCCTGGGCCTGTAGCTCGGCTCTGGAGCGCGGCTCTCGTCTCCGGTCGCTGACACGCTGATTTGTTCAGCCTCCGGGAGTGCGCTATGCTCTCTGAGGCGCTTCGGTGCCAGTGGGGTATGGTGTAATTGGCAACACGGAGGTTTCTGGTACCTTTGTTCTTGGTTCGAGTCCAGGTACCCCAGCCAGTTTGAGCAACAGAAGCAACGCGAAAAGGCCCCGCCGAGCGGGGCCTTTTCGCGTAGCTGCGCTCGGTCGTCCGGGTCACCCCGTGGGCGCATCGACCATCGCCGGGGAGGGCGGGGTGTCCAGCACCGGGTTGACCTCACTGGCGAGGAGCGGTACCGGTCCGCGCGAGAACGCTCCGAAGCCATCGATCTTGGCCCCGCCCGCGTGCAGGAGCGCCGCCATCCGCTCCACGAGGTCATGGTCGAGGCGCTCCCGCGTGGTCCGCTCTCGGCGCACAAGGAGGTCGAGGAACTCCCGCTCGCCCGCGACGACCGCTGTCTTGTCCTCCTGCGCGGTGCCGGCTCGCGTCTCGGTGAAGACGGTCGCGTCGGAACTCGAATAGAACACGCACGTCTCGATCCAGGGAGCACCGCCGAGGTGCTCGTCGAGGTGCTTGGAGAGGTGCACGGCCTGCGCTCTGACCTGCTTGCGCGGTGACTTGGAGCCGAGGTGCGTGCGCACGACGAGCCCGCCGGCTTCCTCTTCGCCGCCTCGGAACGGGCCGCTTCGGGGTGCGATCTGCACGGCGAAGGGTGGATCGAGTCTGGAGTCGTCGATGAGGTTCTTGTACGAGGTGCTCGCGGCGCTCGGTCGGATGCCGTCGAAGATGGTTCCGCGCCAGCGTTTGTGCTCGACGATGAGCGCCCCGGCGGTTGTGATGAGCACGTGGTCGATCTGCGTCACGTATCGGTTGGTGCTCAAGCCTGCCTCGACGAGGATGCACGTATTGGTCGCGAGTACCCCGTCCAGCCCAAGGGTCGCGCAGCCCTGGAGGATCGCCGCCATCGAAATGAGCTCATACTCCAGGGAGCGCCTGGCCTGCCGCTGGTGGTGGTCGAGCTCCATCTGGCGTCGCTGGAGTTCCTGGTCGTGGGCCTGCGCGAGCTGTTCAAGACGGGCATCCGTCGTCCGCAGGAGCTCCCGCTGTCGCTCGTCGAACGCTGCGTGTGCTCGCTCCGCCTCGACGGCAAGCGCCTTCCGTTCAGCCTCTGCAGCGTTCTCGCGCTCATCGAGCGTGGCCTTCCAGCGTTTGTTCGCCCGAGCCCTGAAGACGAGCGCGACGATGACGGCGACTGCTGCGCCGAGCACGAAGCTCACCGCGACCCACCCCTGAGTTTCCATACGCCAAGTACAGCACCGGCCCCCGACATCGGGCGGGAACGCCGGGCGGGCGGCGCACGCGTGGGGATGATCAGGGGAGTTCGACGGGGAGTTGCAGGGAGCCGAACACACTCAGGCTTCCGGCGCAGACGCCAGCCTCACTAGGCTGGCGGGACCCCGATTCCCCTTCGAGAGGATCTCCCCGTGCGAGTGCTCGTCACCAGTTCCCGGAACACGTTCGCGCTCGACCTCATCCGAAAGCTGGGCAGCACCGGCCACACGGTGTTCGCGAGCGACACGTACGCCGGAGCGATCGGCAACCACTCCAGGTACCTCGCGGGGCACTTCGTGACGAGTTCGCCGCGATTCAACACGGACGAGTTCATCGAAGACCTCGTGAACATCGTGGAAGAGCACAGGATCGACGTCATCATCCCGACGTTCGAGGAGGCCTTCTACCTCGCGGCCCGCGGCCACGAGCTGCCGGACGGCACGAGCGTCTTCACGGGCGGGTTTGAGCAGCTCGCCCGCCTGCACGACAAGGCCAGCTTCAAGCGCCTCGCCATCGAGGCCGGCGTCCCCGTGCCGGAGACGATCGTGGCGAACAGTCCTGAGGAACTGCAGGCGGCGATCGACCAGTACCCGAGGTACTTCGCGCGCGCCGCGTTCTCGCGCGGCGGGGTGGGGCTGCTCACGAACACGGGACCGCTCGCTGGCAAGATGTCGGTGGACGACGCTGTTCCGACCCCCGACCAGCCGTGGCTCGTGCAGCCGTTCGTGGATGGGCCGATGATCTGCACGTACAGCATCGTCGTCGACGGCCGTGTGACGGCGCACTGCACCTACCGCGCGCCCGAGCAGTGGGCGCACAGCACGGGCATCTCGTTCCTCGCGATCGACAGCGCGGAGACGCTCGACTACACGCAGAAGCTCGTCGACGCGCTCGATTCCAGCTACACGGGGCAGCTGTCGTTCGACTTCGTCGACAACGACGGCGGGCTGTTCGCCATCGAATGCAACCCGCGGCCCACGAGCGGCGTCATCCTGCTGGAGGCTGAGGAGGTCTCGCAGGCCATCGCTGGCACGAACCCCGAGCCGTTCGTGGTCGCGCCCGGCGTCGAGCGGCAGGTGAAGCTGGCGGTGCTCGCGGATGCGTTCGCCGAGCCCATCAGGCACCTCCCGAAGTCGCTCCACGACCTGCTCCACGTCCGCGACGTCGGCGCGGGGTGGCACGACGAGCTCGCGATGCTGTGGAGCCCGGCGACGATCGTGCACGGGGCCCAGCTCTCGCACGGAGAGCGCACGGAGCTGCTCGCCGCGCTCGGTGCCGACATCGTCTGGAACGGCGAGCCCATCGACGGGATGCTGCCGGAGGACCGCGCGGCGCTCGAGGCCGTGCACGAGCAGCGCGTCTGAGCTGTCTGGCCGCCGCCCGCACCACTGTCGGCAACTGCGGCGGCCTATGAACGAGGATGCCCTCCGCCACGTTCGGTGTGGCGGAGGGCATCGCTCGCTGGGTCGTGTGGTGCCGGCGACCCCGATCAGGCGATCGCGCGGTAGTGGAAGTAGTAGCCGTTGTCGACGAAGCCACCCTGCTGCGGGTAGTACGTGCAGCCCTGGCTGATCTTCGTCCAGGAGGAGATGTAGGTGATCTTCGCGGCCTCGCACTCGCTCACCGTGGCGAACGGGCCGACGCTGTAGTTGGGCGTCACCGCCTGGGCGGCGGTCGCCCCGCCGAACATGAGGCCACCCGCGACGACGGCACCGGCGATGACAGTGGACACCCGCTTCTTGAGATTAACCATGCCGGCGACCGTAGCGAGCGTGCATCCACGAGTCGTCTGAGCCTCCTGGGAGACTCGTGGCAGGACGCATCGCCCTAGATGGCGCGGTCCTGAGCCGTCTGCTCGAGCTGCCTGGCATGGCGCTGCTCGCGGATGAGCAGGTACAGGCGGTGCGCGCAGATGACGAGTGCGAGCCAGGCGGCTCCGAGGACCCAGCCGGCGAGCACATCCGTGAACCAGTGATGCCCGAGGTACACGCGGGACAGGCCCACGGTGATGGCGAAGAGCGCGGCACCGAGGGCGATGAGGACTCGGGCGCGCCTGGTCTGGCGGCGCAGGATGAGCAGGTAGGCGATGACGCCGATGACGGCGACCGCGTTGAGGGTGTGCCCGCTGGGGAACGACGCCGAGGTCTCGTACGGGGGCACGGCCTCCGACTGCTCGGGGCGGACGCGCCCGATGAAGTTCTTGCCGGCGACCGTCATGAGCAGCGAGCCGCCGCCCGCGGCGACGATGAGGATGGCCGGTGTCCACGATCGGCGGCGGATGGACAGGATCAGCAGTGTTCCGACGGCGATGACGGGCATGCCGATCTGCCCGGCGATGTCGGTGTACGAGGTGATGATGGAGTCGGCTTGCGGTGATCTGAGGGTGATCGCGTAGTCGAGCAGCGGCTGGTCGAGGCCCGCGACGCCGTCCCGGTCGGTGACGGCCTCGTAGATCTCGGCGGCGAGGATGCTCAGGCCGAGGATGATCGCCGCGCCGATCACGAGGAGCAGGATCAGCGCGCTGTTCGGACCGACCTTGTCTCCGACGCGCTGGATGCTCTGGCGGACGGCAACCGCCGTTCTGGAGTCGGCTTTTCGCGCGACGCGGTCGTCGAATGCGGTGTCCTGGGCGAGCTCGCCCTCGACACCCTGGGAGGAATCGCGGGGGTGGGTCACGGCCCCCAATGTAGGGGCAGGCGCCGGGGTGCTGCCTGGGACCTCCCACGGTTCACGCCAGGACGAGGACCACGATGCCGACGATCACGGTGAGCATGGCCGTGATCGCGCACAGGGCGAGGATCTCATCAGGCATCGCCGACCGGAAGTAGACGTCCCAGTACTGGTCTTCATCCGCTGCGGGGTCCGCAGGGAGGCCCGGCGATTCAGCATGGTCGGACATGGCCGCCTCCTCGTCTCGTGCGCTTCAGTCTTTCCGAGGGCGAAGCCGAATATGAGGGGTAGAGAATCCGCGTGGAATGTGGTGCGCCTCGGTTGCCGGCGTCGCCACTTCCGGCCCGGGGTGGGCAGTCGGCGTCCGCGCTGCTTGTGCTACAGCGCAGCGTCGGCGAACGCTCGGAGCGCGCCCGCGAGGGCCGGAGCGGCGGTGTGCTGGACCGCGTGGCTGTGGTGGGGGATCGTCAGCAGCCTGCCGGATACCGCGCGGGCGGCGAGGAGGAGGCACCAGTCGTGCGGAGCGATCGGGTCGCGGGCTCCTCGGGCGACGAGCACGGGCACAGACACGTCCGCGAGCCGATCCTCGAGCGGGTACGCGATCATGGCGCGCGCCTGCCGCAGGTACCAGACCAGGCCGCAGCGCAGGTAGTCGCCGAAGATGAGCGCGTTCGCGTCCGCTGGCTCGCGGGTGCAGTCAGCTGCCAGCCGCAGGAGATGAGCGCTGAGAGCCCGGCGGCGCCGGTCGGTGACGGGACCGATGAGCACAGCGCCGGAGACGAGTGCCGGTTCGAGGATGGACAGCTCCGTGATCCACTGCGTGCCCATGGAGTGTCCGACGAGCACTGCTCTCGAGGGCAGGAGCATCCCGAGCAGCTGGCCCAGCGCAGTCGCCATCTCCGGGATGCTGATCGGGCGCTTCGGCCGCGGCGACGACCCGAACCCGGGGAGATCGAGCGTCAGCACGAGGGCATCGGTCGCGAGCGAAACCTGCAGGCGGCGCAGATACCGGTGGGACATGCCGATGCCGTGGACGAGCACAAACACCTGATGGGCACGGACAGGTCCCGCCTCGTGGACGCGGAAGTCCAGGCCTCGGACGGTGACCGTGCGCACCGTGCGCTCGGGGTCGCCGCTGGGCGGCATCGTGCACCTCGCTCTCCGCGATGGTCAGGGGAAGGGAGTGGAAGTCCACAGTGTGAGCACAGTCGGACGTCGAATGGCAAGGCCCCCTTCCTGGCCATCGTCGGTGGTACGGATGGAAGGCCCAGTCACGCTGACAGATCGGACGGACATCGTGGTTCTTGGACTCGCATCCCCAGACGTCACCTTCACGCAGTCGGTCGCCCCCGGCATCCACCGCCTCACGCAGGCGCACACGAACACGTACCTGGTGGAGTCCGAGCAGGGCCTGCTGCTCGTCGACGCCGGCCTACCGAACACGTACCCGCATCTCTTGAACGCGCTGCGTCAGCTGCGGCGTACCCCCGCCGAGCTCCGGGCCATCGTGCTGACACATGCCCACTTCGACCACGTCGGCATGGCGAGGCGGCTGCAGGAGGAGGTGGGGTGCAGCGTGCACGTGCATCTGGCGGATGCGTACCTCGCGCTCCACCCGTACCGCTACCGGCACGAGCGGCCGCGTCTCGGGTACCCGCTCCGGTATCCGAAGGGCGCGGCGCAGCTGCTGCGGATGGCGCGCGCCGGGGCGCTGCGGGTGCGCGGCCTCGACCGCATCCCGGAGGGACTTCCTGCCGGGCCGTCCGAGCTCCCTGGTCGTCCGAACGTCATCCTCACGCAGGGGCACACCGCGGGGCACTGCGCGCTCGACTTCCCGGACCGAGGCGCCACGATCACCGGCGACGCGCTCGTGACCCTCGACCCCTATACGGGGCACGAGGGGCCGCGCATCATCGCCGGAGCGGCCACGGCCGACTCGCCTCGAGCGCTGCGCTCACTCGCCGCCATCGCCGAGCTCGGGCGGCGCACGATGCTCCCCGGGCACGGGGCTGCGTGGACGGGGGAGCTGAGCGACGCCGTCGCCGCCGCGAGAGCCGCGGGGCGTTCGTAGCGGCGACGGTGCCGCGGTTCTCGAGGGGCCCGCATAGCAAACGATTCCGGCAAAGGCAACGCCCTGAAATCGGGCGGCCGCCCGCCTAGCGTCGGGCGCAAGGCACCAGCGAAGATGCACCAGCGACCGAGGGAGGCGTCGTGAGAGCCATGGTCTACCGTGGGCCGTACCGGGTCCGCGTCGACGAGAAGCCGGACCCGGTGATCGAGCACCCGAACGACGCGATCGTGCGAGTCGAGCTCGCAGCGATCTGCGGCAGCGACCTGCATCTTTACCACGGGCTCCTGCCCGACACGAGAGTCGGTCACACCTTCGGCCACGAGTTCATCGGCCGGGTCGAGCAGGTCGGCTCCTCCGTGGAGCGGCTCCAGGTGGGCGACCGGGTCATGGTGCCGTTCAACATCTTCTGCGGCTCGTGCTGGTTCTGTGTCAGGGGACTGATCTCGAACTGTCACAACGTGAACGCGAACGCCACGGCCGCCGGTGGCATCTACGGCTACTCGCACACGGCGGGAGGCTACGACGGCGGTCAGGCGGAGCGCGTGCGGGTGCCCTTCGCCGACGTCGGACCGACGGTGATCCCGGAGTGGCTGCACGACGAGGACGCGCTCATGCTCACGGATGCCTTCAGCACCGGCTACTTCGGGGCGCAGCTCGGCGACATCGCGGAGGGTGACACGGTTGCGGTGTTCGGCGCGGGGCCCGTGGGGCTCGCGGCCGCCAGGTCGGCATGGCTCATGGGGGCCGGTCGGGTGATCGTCATCGACCACCTCGAGTACCGGCTCGCGAAGGCGAGGGAGTTCGCGTTCGCCGAGACCGTCAACTTCGCGGAGCACGACGACGTCGTCGTGCTGATGAAGCGCCTCACCGACCACCGGGGCGCCGACGTGGCGATCGACGCTGTGGGGGCGGAGGCCGACGGCAACCTGCTGCAGCACGTGACTGGCGCCAAGCTGAAGCTGCAGGGCGGCTCCCCGATCGCGCTCAACTGGGCGATCGACTCGGTCCGCAAGGGCGGCACGGTCTCGGTGATGGGGGCATACGGGCCCATCTTCAGCGCCGTCAAATTCGGCGACGCGGTCAACAAGGGCCTCACGATCCGGACGAACCAGGCACCCGTGAAGCGTCAGTGGCCGCGACTGTTCGAGCACATCCGCGCCGGCTACCTGTCGCCGAGGGACATGATCACGCACCGCATCCCGCTCGATCAGATACCCGAGGCGTACCACCTGTTCTCCGCGAAGCTCGACGGCTGCATCAAGCCCGTCATCGTTCCACCCACGGACTGACCAGAAGGAGCAGCGCATCATGGCCTACGTCGCCGACACGCCAACGCCGCCGCCGACCGCCGAGGAGCTCCGGCGCCGCATCCCCGGGTGGGGCGCCGACCTCGACCCGGCCGACCGTCCCGCGGTTCCCCGGGAGCGGTTCGCCCCCGAGGAGACCGGTGCGCATTGGGAGTTCCCGGAGCGGCAGGAGGAGAAGGCGCCGCGGGAGCGTTCGATCGAGCATGCGTTCCTGACGCCCGTGTTCGGGACGGCGCAGCCCCTCCACGGGGTCTCAGGCGCCGTCCGCCGGTACGCCTACCGGCGGTTCAGCGAGGCGCGGGCGGCGCACTGGCTGATGCTGATGCTCGCGGACCGTCTCGACGTGGCAGGAGCTGCCGCACGTTCGGTCTTGTCAGGGCGTCCCGACCTGCCGCTGCGGGAGACGGGTGCGCTCGCGGAGCTGCAGGAGGGGGCAGGCGCGGATCGGCTGCGCACGAGACGCGTCGACCAGCGGCACGCGTGGGTCGACCCGCTGCTCGTCGCCGGGCCGTGGATCGCCGGCGGCGCGCTCCTCGCCGTGGGCGCCGCCCGCATCGTGCGCGCTCGGCGGAGATAGGCGGGCGCGCGGGCTCCTCGCGAGGGCGGCCGTGTCTCGCTGACAGAGTGCCTAGTTCGAGTACACGCCGACGAGTCGGTTCTGCTCGATGATCGCGTGCGCGTACCCGTCGAGGAACTCCTCTCGGGACGGCGTTCCCTCGACGTGGTGGTCGAGGGCGTAGACCGTGAAGTAGTAGTGGTGGTCGCCGTGGCCTTCCGGCGGCTGGGGCCCCATGTACTCGCTCTTGCCCGCCGTGTTCTCGGCGGTCCTGGCGTGGTCGGCGGTGGCGTCGACGGGTCCGTCCTGGGCTGGGAGGCCGTACACGATCCAGTGCGTGAAGCCGAGCGGCATGGGCGCATCCGGGTCGTGCACGATGAGGGCCAGCTCGACGGCGTCGGCCGGGACGCCCGTGATCTCGAGCCGAGGGGCGGTGTTGCCCCCGTCGGCGCTGAACGTGTCCGCGAGGCGGCTTCCGGCCTCGAAGTCGGGGCTGCTGATCGTGAGGTCGGCGATGTTGAGCGGCATTGGGTCTCCTCGATGCTGGGGATGTGAGCGTCGTGACTCCGACAAGTCTTGCGCGCGGGCCTCCGAGCTTGCTCAGCGCCGGTCGCCGCGTGCGAAGACGGTCGCGGCGGTGCGAGCTCGACTCGGCGCCGGGAAGCCCTTCGGGTAACGTTGCACCCCGTTTGCCTTCCCCCGAGAGAAACGGATGCACCGCACGCCATGAACTCACAGGACGCACCACCCTCCCGATTCGCGCAGGAGCCGGCGACGTTCGGGCCTCAACGCAGGCCCATGTCGCGCATCATCCGGGAGGTGATCGATCCGGATCCGCTGCATCCAGCGCTCATCCCCGGCATCGGCGTCGAGGAGACTGGGAGGTCGTTCCGGACGAACTGGGGGGTGTTCGGGGTCGCCGGCGCCGGCGTCGTCGCGGTCATCGCCTGGGCTCTCGTCGACCCGGCGAGCATCTCGGCCGTCGGCTCCGTGTCGCTCGACTGGGTGACGGAGAACTTCGGCTGGCTGTTCTCGCTCCTCACGATCGTCGTCGCCATCTTCATGCTCGTCGTCGGGTACGGCCGCACGGGCGGGGTGCGCCTCGGCGCGGACGATGAGAAGCCAGAGTTCTCGATGGTCTCCTGGATCGCGATGCTCTTCTCCGCTGGCATCGGCATCGGTCTGCTCTTCTACGGGCCGATGGAACCGCTCACCTACTTCCTGGCGCCGCCCCACGGCTTCGATGTCGCGCCGGGCAGCGTGGATGCGATGCATACGGCGGTCGCGCAGACCGTGCTGCACTGGGGGCCGATGGCCTGGGCCTACTACGCGCTCGTCGGCGGTGCCATCGCCTACGCGGCCTACCGCCGCGGTCGTCCACCGCTGATCTCTGCCCTGTTCGACTCGGTCTTCTCGCAGCGCACGCAGGGCTGGTTCGGCCCGCTAATCGACGTCTTCGCGATCCTCGTGACGCTCTTCGGCACGGCCGTCTCGCTGGGGATCGGCGCCCTGCAGATCGCGTCGGGCGTGGAGATGGTGACGGGGCTCGGCACGCTCGGCAACGGCTTCATCATCGGGGCCATCGCCGTGCTCACGGCCCTCTTCATCCTGTCCGCCGTGTCGGGCGTGAAGCGGGGCATCCGCATCCTCTCGAACATCAACATGGTCGTGGCGGGCCTCCTCGGCCTGTTCGTGCTCGTCGCCGGGCCGACGCTGCTGCTGGCGAACCTCATCCCAGCCGCCGGCGTCACGTACTTCAGCGAACTCGGCACCATGCTGATGCGCAACGCCTCCATGGGTGAGGAGACGGAGGTGTTCATGCAGGCCTGGACCACGTACTACTGGGCGTGGTGGGTGTCGTGGACGCCGTTCGTGGGCCTGTTCATCGCGAAGATCTCCCGCGGGCGCACGCTGCGCGAGTTCGTGACGGTCGTCATCGTCGTACCGTCCGCAGTGTGCCTCGTCTGGTTCGGCATCGTCGGGGGAACCTCGATGTGGCTGGAGACGCAGGGCGCTGGCGTGAGTGCGGCCGGCTCGGCGGAGGCGCAGCTCTTCACCCTGCTGGCGGAGCTCCCACTGGGGGCCATCACGAGTGTCGTCGCGCTCGTATCGATCGTCATCTTCTTCGTCACCTCCGCGGACTCCGCGTCCATCGTCATGGGGTCGATGAGCCAGCAGGGCAAGGCCGAGCCATCGCGTTGGGTCACGATCTTCTGGGGCCTCATGCTCGGCCTGATCGCTGCGTCGCTGCTGCTCGCGGGCGGCCGGGATGCGCTGTCGGGGTTGCAGGCGATCATGGTCGTCACGGCGCTGCCGTTCGCGTTCGTCGTGATGGGCATCATGTGGGCGTGGGCGAAGGACCTGCGCATGGACCCGTACATGATGCGCCGCCGGTACGCGAAGGAGGCCATCGACGAGGGCGTGCGCGCTGGTATCGCCGAGCACGGGGACGACTTCGTGTTCGGTGCGAGCGTCGTCGAGGCGGAGCATGGGGCCGGCGCGTGGCTCGATACCGCGGACCCGGCGCTCACCGAGTGGTACACGGAGGCCACGACGGGAATGCTCGACGTGGTGAAGGCCGATGCGGAGGGACGGGACACGGACCGACGGGATGCCGATGACCCGGCGCGGATCGAGGCGCCGACTGCTCGGGCGGCGCTCGAGTCCGGGGAGCCGGAGCTGGACCGCGATGACGACGGGGGCCGTGTCGGAGTCTGAGGCGGGTTCACGCGGCGCCCGCCCGCATGGCATGCTCTCCCTGACATCGCCTGCCAGGACGCGCTTCCCCAGACGGATGCGGAACCTGACCACAAGAAGGAGCCCCCATGACCGAACGCACGAACATCTCCTCCGGCTCGCCCTACGAGGCGACGGTCGGCTACTCGCGGGCCGTGAAGGTCGGCAAGCTCGTCTTCGTGGCGGGCACGACGGCCCCGGGTGTCGACGCTGAAGAGCAGGCGCGGGAGATCTTCGAACGCATCGGGGCCGCGCTCGAGCAGGCGGGCGCCTCACTGAGCGACGTCGTACGCACGCGAGTGTTCCTCGTCGACATCGAGCGCGACTTCGACGCCGTCGGCGCCGTGCACGGCGAAGTCTTCGGCGACATCCGCCCGGCGTGCGCGTTCATCGGCACCGCCGGCCTGGTTGCGAAGGACCTGCTGCTCGAGGTCGAGGTCGACGCCGTCATCAGCGAGTAGCTTCGGTCTCTCTCGGACGTCTCTCGGGGCGGTGGGCTTCGGCTCACCGCCCCGAGTCCGTTGTGCGCACCGACGCAGCGGGCTCTGTTGGACCGGCGCGGAAATGAGGTGTCACTTCGATCTATTGTCTTGACATTTTGGTGGGGTGGGTGTTTCCTCTAAACATACCTAATAAGGTACCAATTCACCTGCACTGTGAGACGAGGATGTCTTGACAACCAGCATCATCATTCCGGAGACGCCGGAGGGGGAACCGCCCGTGCCCCCGCGAGCCAGGCGCGGCAAGCGTCCACCGAAGACGAAGACGCCGCTCGCGTACCGGCTCAGGGTCCTCTCGACGAACCCCACGACGACGATCGGCATCCTGGCCCTGCTGCTCTTCACCTACCTGATCGTCGCGCCGATCATCTCGCTGCTCGGAGACGGGATCACGGTCGACCGGGCCGACACAGCGATCACCCAGCAGGAGGAAGGGTCGTTCACCTCCTACTACCTCTGGCGGGTGCTCTTCTCGCCGCAGGCCGCCGCCATATTCTGGGGGCCGCTCGGCAACACCGTCGTCATCGCGGTCTGCAGCGTGGCGCTCGCGCTCGTCATCGGCGTGTGCGCCGCCTGGCTGCTCGTCCGCACGAACATGTGGGGTCGCAAGTGGTTCGCGACCGCGCTCATCGTGCCGTACATGCTCCCGGCCTGGACCTTCGCGCTCGCCTGGCTGACGATGTTCAAGAATCGCTCAGCGGGAGGCCAGGCCGGATGGCTTGAGGCGATGGGGGTCGTCGTCCCGGACTGGCTCGCTTACGGCCGAGTGCCCATCATCCTGATCTTCGCGATCCACTTCGTCCCGTTCGTGATCCTGCTCGTCGGCAACGCCCTCAAGCGCTTCGATTCCACACTCGAGGAGTCGGCCCAGATTCTCGGATCATCACGCATCAGGACCGCCTTCACGATCGTCCTGCCGATCCTCCGACCCTCGCTGATCTCAGCGGTGACGCTCATCCTCGCCAAAGTGCTCGGAGAGTTCGGCGTCGCCTACGTCCTCGGCCTGCCCGTCAACATGAACGTCCTCGCGACGAGCCTCTACCGGAGCGTCTACAGCAACCAGCAAGGCTCTGCGGCGGTCATCGTCGCGGCGATCGTGCTCATCGGCGCGATCTCGCTGTGGGTCGACATGCACTTCCTCAAGGAAGCGAAGCGCTTCGTGACGATCTCGGGGAAGAGCGGCTCGGCGGGAAACGAGGTGCGGCTCGGCAGGTCTCGCATCTTCGCGACCCTGGCCTGCGTCGCGCTCTTCACGGTCAGCGTGGCGCTCCCCATTCTCGTGCTGGCGCTCTCAACCGTCATGCGCGTGCCGGGCAGCTTCGCGCCCGACAACTTCACACTCGACTTCTGGATCGGCACGAACCTGCAGACGTTCGGATTCCCGAACGGGATCCTCCTCAACGCGGAAGTCCTCAGCGCGGCCTTCAACACGTTCTGGATCGTCGGGCTGTCGTCGGTGATGGCCGGCGTCGTCGGGCTGCTCGTCGGCTACGTCATCGTCAGGTCGGAGTCGAGGCTCCTCTCCGGGACGCTGCGACAGATGCTGTTCTTCCCGTACCTGGTTCCCGGCATCGCGTTCGCGACCGCCTACCTGTCGCTGTTCGCCGTACAGCGGGGGCCGGTGCCGGCCCTCTACGGGACCGCGGCGCTGCTGGTGATCATCTACTTCACGGAGCAGATGCCCTTCGCCTCGCGGGCCGGCATCTCCGCGATGATGCAGCTCGGGAGCGAGACCGAGGAGGCCGCGCGAGTCGCAGGCGCAGGCTGGTTCCACCGCTTCCGCACGATCATCCTGCCCGTCCAGAAGAGCGCCGTGGCGACGTCGATGCTCATGTCCTTCATCTCCGGCGTCAAGAGCCTGAGCCTGGTCGTCATCCTCGCGGTCCCCGGCCTCGAAGTGCTCACCACACTGTCCATCCGTCTTCTGGATGTGGGGTACACGCAAGCCGGCAACGGGGTCGTCCTCGTCGTCTCCGCCCTCGCCTTCTTCGGCACCTACGCCGTCCAGAAAATCATGAAGACCGACCTGTCCCGCGGCCTAGGAGGCTAACCCCATGCCCACCATCGATCTCAAGAGCATCGTCAAGAACTACGGGGCAGCCTCCAACGCTGTCGACGACCTCGATCTGACCATCGAGGACGGCGACTTCATGTGCCTCCTCGGCCCGTCCGGATGCGGGAAGACGACCACGATCCGCATGATCGCCGGCCTCGAGAACGCGACCAGCGGATCCATCCGCATCGGCGACCGCGCCGTCGACGAACCCGGAGCCGCTCGTTTCGTTCCTCCTGAGCGGCGCGACCTGGGTCTCGTGTTCCAGAGCTACGCGCTCTGGCCGCACCTGACGGTCGCCGACAACATCGACTACGGCCTGAAGCTCCGGAGGCTGGACAAGGCGGCCCGTGCGAAACGAATCGACGAGGTGCTGCGTTCGCTCTCCATCACGGACTACCGCGATCGCTATCCGGCGCAGCTCTCTGGAGGGCAGCAGCAGCGCGTGGCCCTCGCCCGCATGCTCGCCGTGCAGCCGGACACGATGCTGCTGGACGAGCCGCTGTCGAACCTCGACTCCCGGCTGCGCCTGGAGATGCGGACCGAGCTGAAGCGCATCCACAACGAGTCGAAGTCGACGATCGTCTTCGTCACGCACGACCAGTGGGAGGCGATGACCCTCGCGACCCGCGTCGCCGTGCTGAACAAGGGGAAGCTGCAGCAGGTGGGCACACCCCTCGACATCTACGACAGGCCAGCGAATCGGTTCGTCGCGAACTTCCTCGGCGTGCCACCCATGAATTTCTTCGACTTCACTCCCGCCGGTGCCGATTCTGCGTCGGCATACGAGTACCTCGCGGCGAGGGTGGATGCTGGTCGGCTCGGATCGCTCGGAGTGAGGCCCGAGGCGATCCGGGTCGAGCCTGCTGGGGACACGGGAGTCACCGATGAGCTCACGCTCGACGGGACGGTGGCGTCCGTCATGCCCACCGGGGGCAGCTGGACCACCGACGTCCTCGTCGGCGAACGCCACGTCTACACGACCTCATCCGTCGCCGCGCCGGTCCGGGCGGGCGACCGGGTCACACTGCGTGCCGCGCAATCCGCGCTGCACGTCTTCGATCAGGACGAACAACGCATGAAGGTGGAAACCGCATGACCACGAAGACCATCAGCAGCATCGAACTCGCACGGATCGCCGAGGAGGCGGCGCGGGGCGCAGGGGCGCTCGCCCTCGAGGGCTTCCGCTCCAAGGGCATGAGCATCGACGAGAAGGCGAACTTCCACGACCTGGTGACCGTGTACGACGTTCGCGCCGAGCAGTTCATCAGGGGCGTCATCGAGAAGGAGCTGCCCGACTCGAGGATCGTGGGAGAAGAAGGAGGCGCGAGCGGTGCCGGCGACGTGACCTGGTTCATCGACCCGATCGACGGAACCTCCAACTTCGCACGCGGCATCGCCCTGTGGGCCGTGTGCATCGGCGCGGCCGTCGACGGGGAGGTTGTCGCCGGCGTGGTCTACGACCCGGTGGCCGACAACATGTTCGTCGCGGATGAGCGTGGCGCGTTTCTCAACGGCGAAGACCTGCGATCAGAGGGAGCGACGACCCCCGAACGTGCCACGGTCCTCGCCAGCTTCCCGCTGCCGCGCGACCTGGTGCACCTGCGGGCGGAAGCGCTGGAGGCCTACGCAGAGCTCGAGGACACGTACTCGCACGTCCGCGATCTCGGGAGCAGCGCCATCACGCTGACACACGTCGCCGCGGGCTGGGCAGACGCCGTCTTCTCGTTCGAGGCGTCCCCTTGGGATGTCGCCGCACCGGCCTTCATCCTGAAGCGGGCCGGTGGAATCTACCGCACGTACGGCGGCGGGGAGCAGCTGCCGGGTGCATCTGATCACCTGAACCGCCACTACTACGGCACCGTCGCCGGCGCCGTCTTCCCGCACATCGAATCGCTGATGCGCCTCCAGAGCACCCGTCCTGTCCCGTCGGTCTTCTCCGACAACTGATCTCATCTCCCCGAAAGGAACCATCATGACCAGAACACGTTCGCGGGCCCTCCGCAGGGCGCTCGCCGTCGGAGTGTCCGCGGCGGCGCTGCTCTCGCTGTCGGCCTGCGCGCCTCCCGGTGCGGACGGCAGCGTTGCCGAGAACACCGTGGAGCGCCCGGACCTCGCAGCAGACGAGACGGCCGAGGGCTTCGACCTCGATGCGCTCATCGACGCCGCGAAGAACGAAGGCCCCATCACGATCTACGACGAGACCGGGAAGGTCGTGCAGATCGCGGAGGCGTTCACTGCGAAGTACGGCATCCCGGCGACGGGCATCAAGATCGAGACCAACGTCATGGACAAGGTGGCCAAGGAGTACGAGGCGGACAACGTCATCGGCGATGTCGTCGCGAACTCGGAAGTGCCCACCTTCTACAGCGAGCTGCTCGCCGACGGGGTGCTCACGAACTGGGTTCCGGGTGACGCCTACGACCGCCTGCCTGCGCACGCGCAGTACCCGTATCTGACCAGCGACAACCAGGCGATCTGGACGTACAACACCGAGGTGTACGGGGACACCTGCCCGATCTCGAACATCTGGCAGCTCACGGACGAGGAGTGGGCGGGGAGCGTCGCCATCCCCGACCCGGAGAGCCGGGCGCTGTACACGACGATCTGGAACCAGGCGGCGAACCATCACGCGGACGAGTACGCCGCAGCCTACGAAGAGCACTTCGGCGAGGAGCTCGTGACCGAGGAGCCCACGGCGGTTCACGAGTGGGTGAAGCGTCTCGCGGGCAACAGCCCAACGATCTTCAAGAACGATGAGGAGGTCTCCGACGCGGTGGGGGCTGCCGGTCAGAGCGACCCGCCCTTCGGCCTCATGTATGCCGCGAAGTACCGCAACAATGTCGACAAGGGATACAAGCTCGCGCCCTGCGAGGGCATGAACCCGTATGCGGGGGCCGCGACACCGCAGACGATGGCGTACGCGACGAACAGCGCGAGCCCGAACGCGGCGAAGCTCTACATCCATTTCGCGACATCGCAGGAGGGGATGGAGTTCATCATGCCCGACAGCAAGTCCTCGTTCGATCCGGAGGTGCAGCCCGTGGCAGACGATTGGGGCGTTATCGAGTTGAAGGAGGCGGGCGGGTTCCAGCCGTACAACACCGACACCCTGCAGGATGATTACACCAAGACGGTCACTTGGCAGGATCTGTGGCGCAGCTCTCGTTCCTAGAGTGAGGCCAGCGGTGCGGCGCCGGGAGATCCCGGCGTCGCACGTCGCGACAAGCGAGGAAAGAGAATCAGCAGTGAGCGATGCTCCACGACGTGTGTCCTTCGGCGAGGCGTTCGTCGCCGTCGATGTGACAAGCAGGGCGCCGCTGTATGCGCAGGTCATCGCGCAGATGGAGGAAGCTCTCCGGCGGCGCGTGCTGCAGAGCGGAGACCTGCTGCCGACGGAACGGCAGCTCTGCGAAGGGTTCGGGGTGGCCCGGTCGACGCTGCGGCGTGCGATGGGGGATATCGAGGCCAGAGGGCTGATCTCCCGGACCCAGGGCAGCGGAACCCGAGTCGAGGGTGCCGCCGCCATCCAGCATCATCCCGAGACCTCGCACACGCTCTTCGAGCTGATCGCGGCGAGCAAGCGCGAGCCGAGCACCGACGTTCGGGAGTTCTCCTGGACGCACGCCGACGCCGACGTGTCGTCGGTCACGGGGTTCCCCATCGGGGCTCGCCTCCTGCACATCGTCCGAGACAGGTACGCGAGCGGGGTGCCGATCGCCAGCTTCGAGAACTACGTCCGCCCCGATGCCGTGGTCTTCGACGAGGAGACGCTGACCCGGGGGAGCATCGAAGCCGAATTCGCGGGAAACGGCTGGGCGGCCGATCGGATCGAGTACAAGCTCACGGCCGTCGTCCTCGACGACGTCCTCGCCGGGTCGCTCCAGATGTCTGTCGGGACGCCCGCCCTCCGAGAGCATCGCCGCTCCTACCGGGGCGGCGTCTACTACAACATCGGCATCAACACCTACCACCCGATCAACCACAGCATCACAGGTGTCGTCGATGGGATGGACCCCGCTCGCGGTTGAGGGGCGGCGGTCGGCGGGCTAGGGCCGAACCGTGCTCTCGACGAGGGTCGCGGCTCCCAGCAGCTCCGGGATGCGCGCGGCGAGCCCCCGGCGCGGCAGCCGGTTGAGGTGCGCTGAGGCTCCGGGCAGGGCGTGCTCGCGGCCCCGCACGAGCGCGCGGATCGCGTTGAGCAGTGCGAGCGGGTGCGATTCGAGGGCGGAGTGGCCGTTCTCGATGTGCACGAGCACCGCATCCCGTGCCGTCGCCGCAACGGCGCGGGCGATGGGCGGAGGGGTGCGCAGGTCGCGTGTGCCGACGAGCAGCACGAGCGGCCACGTGAACTTCGGGGTCTCGGCGGCGAGGTCGAAGGGTTCGCCCGCGAAGGCGGGGAAGAGGTCGGCGATCTCCGAGTAGGTGAGGGCGGGGTCGAGGGGAAGTCCGTCCGGGGTGCCGCCGTAGCCGAGTTCGCGGAAGCCGATGACGCCTGCGAGGTCGAACTCGTAGATGCCGGGGAACCGCACGATTGAGCGGTCGCGGGTCGCGTAGAGCTGCAGGGCGCTCCAGGCGGCCGTGTGCGCGTGGTTGGCGCGCTGCCGCAGCACGGGGAGGAGGAGCTCGTCGCCGCCGAGCTCGTACGCAGCCCTCGCCACGTCGAGCAGGATACGCGAGTCGACGCCCTGGTCGATGAGCGCGTGCACGGCCTCGGCGGTGGCGGTGTCGCCGCGCCAGAACAGCTCGCGCACCGTGTGGCGCTCCAGGTTGAGTGACTCCGCCGACTGGAGGGCTGAGTCGAGCAGCATGCCGGCGACGCGTTCCGGGTAGCGGGCGCCGAACGCCGACGCGAGGTAGGTGCCGTAGGAGGCGCCGACGATATGCGCTTGGCCGATGCCCTCGTGGTCGAGCACGGCGGCGATGTCGTCGATGACGTCGCTGATGCGCATCGCCGACGCCGGCAGGTCGCGGCCGCGCAGGTCGGCACGCGAGAAGCCGACGCCGCGGTGCTCGACCATGATCACGTCGAGCCCACCTTGGGCTGCGCGCCGGCGGAAGCCGAGGTAGGGGAGGAGGGACCCGAGGCCGGGGCCGCCAGGGATCACGACGACGGGGGTGGATGCTCGGGGCCCGGTGCGCGCGTAGCCCAGGTCGAACGCCGGCGTGCGCTCGGTGGCCGGGCGGCGCAGGCGACGCGTGTGCCGGTCGGCGAGCTGCCGGGGGATCTGCGGGGGGATCTGCGGGGCCACGCGCTCAAGCTAGCAGGGCGGGCGACGGTGCTGACTGGGCGATTCGAAGCTCTCGCATCCCTGATTCGCGTCCTGTTGCGTCCGGTGACGCAGGCGGCCAGCGCGCGTTCACCTTCGTCTGCTCGTCTGGGCGTCCTGGTGCGATGGGGCTCCGCTCGACGAGCAACGACGAGAGGAACCCCGGATGCGCGCACTCCGACAGATCGTGATCGTTCCAGCCCTGCTCACCGCCGTCGCCGCGGTCGTCGCGGGGGTCGCACTCGGCCCGCAGGTGGCGCTGGCGCTGGTTCTCCTGGTGACGCTCGAGATCGCGATGGCGGCGGACTCGTCGGTGCCGATGGCGGGCGTCGCGTCGCGCATCGACTCCCGCGCACGGCAGCTCTTCCTCTCGCTCGGGCTGGTGATCGGCGTCGTGTCCGTGCGGCTGCTGCTGCCTCCGCTGGCGGTCGCGACCGACGAGGGCGACGCGGGCGGGGCGATGGTGGAGGCGGTGGTCGAGCCGAGCGAGTTCGCGGCCGACCTCCTCGAGGTGCGCCCCGCGATTGCCGCGTTCGGGGCGGTGTTCGTGTGGCTCGTGTTCGCCGAGTACCTCTTCAACACGGACCGGCTCACGAGGCGACCGTGGATGGGGGCTCCGGAGGCGGCGCTCGCGCGAGTGCAGCATCCGTGGGCCTGGTCGTGGGCGACGGCCGCCGCCGGTGCCCTGCTCGTCGCAGCGCTCGTCGCGCCGGCCGATCGCCCGCACGTGCTCGCCTGGAGCGCAGCGGGCGGGCTCACCTACGCGCTCTCGAAGGGCGTCTCGAAGTGGGCCCGCGGCGGGGTCGGCGCCTTCCGCCTGCACGCGCACGCCTCGACCGTCATCGTCGAGCGGGCGCTCGTCATCTTCCTCGTCTTCGAGATCCTCGACGGCGTCTCGACGCTGCAGTCGGTGACGATCGTTCCGGTGCCCGCCGTGCAGGCGATGGTCGCGGGCACGGCGGTGCTCATCGGGGCGGTGTTCCTCGCCGGGCTCACGTCCGGCGTCGTCTCGGCTGACGGGCTCTCCAAGCTCCGGCACCTGAGGGCGGGGGCCGCCTACGTGCTCGGGCTGCTCAGCGTGCTGCTGTGGACGAGCCTCGTCGTGCCCATTCCGGGAGCCGTCGCCGCCTGGGCCGGGTCGGCGGTCATCCTCGCGGCCTTCGTCACCTCGCTCCGGCCGCGCGCCCGGCTCCGCGCGAAGCGGGTGCGGCTCGCTGGGCAGCGGCAGAATGCTGAGGCGAGGTCGCGCGCGGAAATGCGGTGACACTGGGGCGATCCGCGCCGCGCCTATCGCGGGTCGCGCCGCTTGTGGCGCCGAGCGAGGAGCCAGCCGGTGAGGGCCGTCACGGCCACGGCGGCCAGCCATGCGAGCACGTGGGTCCGGTTGCCGGCAAGGGACAGCGGGTAGCTCTCGCAGTAGGAGAGGGAGGGGTCGCTGTAGTTGTCGACGCAGATCGTGTAGTCGTGCGTGGGCGCCAGGACGAGCGAGATCAGGACGACGATGACGGCCGTCCAGAGCCAGATCCGCGCGGTCGACCGAGGGCGGAGGAACGGAGGGGTCATGCGCTCTGGGCCCCCGAGTCTCCCCGGGGTGCGCCACCGGCTCGCAGGGCTCGCTGCTTCCGGACGTAGCGGATCACGACGACCACGATGAAGGGCGTCGCGACCGCCGCCCCCACGGCCCGCGTCAAGGACGAGATGCTCGTGGGGAGGCCGACCGCGGAGCTTCGCGCTTCGAGACACGTTTCGGGGCCGGTGCCGACGCGCCCGCAGTAGCTCTCCATCTCGAGCGGGAAGAACAACCACGTCGCGAGTGCGGCCAGCACGAGGGCGATCACGCTCGCGAGGATCCACATGCGCATCGTCCGGCCGCGGTCGTCGAGAGTCATGCGTCATGTCTACCGGATGCACGTTGCCGCTGCGCGTTCCCGCTGCCCGTTCCCGCTGCGCGTTCGGCGCCGACGTCGGGACGTTCTAGGCTCGGTCCTGTGAACGCGCGCGCAGATGAAGCAGGCCAGCAGTCGGAACCCGATCTGATGCTCCGCGTCCGCGAGGCGTACCTGCGCACGCGGGAGCTGCGCTCGCGGCTCGCGGCCCTGCGCAGCGAGGACCTGCACCTGCCGGATTCGCAGTCGTTGTCGCGGCGCGATCGCGCCGAGCGCCAGGCGGCCGACCGTGAACGGCTCGAGGCGGAGCAAGCCACGAAGCTCGAGCTCGACGCCGCCGAGCAGGCGCTCGCCGACGCCGAGGAAGCGGTGCAGGACTCCCTCGACGGCAGCGGCGACGAGTGGATGCACGGGGCAGTCACGCGCTGACCCGCCAGTTCCGCGCGCCGCGCCTGCCCCGGCTGCTGCGCCTCGATCAGGCTCCCGGGTAGCGGTTCGCGGCCATCGCCGATCCGACGCGTGCCGTCGCCGGGTAGTTGATGCTGTGGCTCTGCACGTACTCGGACAACCCGAGGTCCCCGAACTCGCGGCCGTGGCCGCTCACGCCGCGGCCGCCCATGGGGGCTCGTAGGGAGACGCCGGCCCGGTTGGCGCAGTTGATGAACGTGAATCCTGCGCGGAGCCGCCGCGCGACGGTCTGCGCTCGCGGGATGTCGACGCTCCACACCGACGACGCGAGTCCGTGCTCGACGCCGTTCGCGCGCTCGATGGCCTCATCGACGGTGTCGTAGGCGAGGATCGGCAGGATCGGCCCGAACTGCTCCTCGCGCACCAGCTCGTCGGCGTCGCTGAGCCCGGTCACGATCGCGGGCCGCACCCAGTGGCCGCCCGGGGTGACCGATTCGTCGAGCGAGCCCAACTCGGTGACCGTGCCGCCCGCATCCACGGACCGCTGCCGCAGCGCTTCAAGGCGGGTGCGCGCGTCGGCGCTGATGACGGGGCCCATGGTGACGCCCTCGAGCCTGGGGTCGCCGATGCGCAGCACCCGCCCGGCCGCCGCGACGAGGTCGGCGACGAACTCGTCGTGGCGCTCGCGCGGCACGTACACGCGCTTGATCGCCATGCACACCTGCCCGCTCGTGAGCATCGCGCCGAACACGACCCGCTCGGCCAGCTCCGGCCCCCAGCCGGCGTCGTCGAGCAGGATCGCGGCGTCGTTGCCGCCGAGCTCCATGACCGTGGGGCGGATGGTCCGCGAGGCCGCGGCGCCGATCGCGCGCGCCGCGGTGGGGCCGCCCGTGAAGGAGATGAGGTCGACGTCCGAGCTCTCCACGAGGGCGCTACCGGTCTCGCCCTCACCATTCACGATGTTGAGGACCCCGTCCGGGAGGCGGGCGGCGATCGCCGAGTAGAACGCCGTCACGGCGAGCGGCGCGAGCGGCGAGGGCTTGAGCACCATCGTGTTGCCCGTCATGAGGGCCGGGATGACTTTGAGGGCGGCGAGGATGACGGGCGCGTTCCACGGGGTGATCGCAGCGACCACGCCCATCGGCTCGACGATGCGCAGGAGTGTGCCCTCGTCGTCGTCGATGACCCGGTCTGCGCAGATCCCCTCGATGTTCGCGGCGCAGAACGCGGCGAGCCGTCGCGCGAACTGGAACTCGCCGTCCGCATCCTGCGCCGGCTTGCCCATCTCGCTCGCGATCAGCTGGCCGGAGTGGTCGGGGATCGCCGCCGAGTCCTCGATCGCGTCGATGAGCTGCCGCGCGCGGTCGGCCGCGGGGATCTGCGACCAGAAGGTGCCGACGGTGCGGGCAGCGGAGAGCGCGTCGCGTACCTGCCCGGCGCTCGCCGTCGCGACCGAGCCGACGATCGTGTGCCCGTCGATGGGGCTGATGACGTCGATCGAGGCGGGAGAGGCGACGCGGCGCCCGTTGATGAAGGAGTCGAGATGCATGTAACTATGATCGACACCCAGTGCGAACATCGCATGCAATCCATGTTGCAATCGTGTGAAAAGTTCTTGTTTCGGCATACTTGGGGCGCGGATTGCACGCAATCTTGATGCATGGATGCACACACCACCTCCCCGAGAGTCGCCATCGTCACGGGCGGGTCGCGTGGCTTCGGCCGCGTCATGGCCCTCGCGCTGAGAGCGGCAGGCTACGCCGTCACGATCACCGCGAGCGGGGCATCCGCTGCCCTCGACGAGGTGGTGGCTGACGCCGCGAAGCTGCCCGGCGGCGCCGAGCAGCTGCTGCCGCTCGTCGCCGACGTCGGCGACCCGCACCGAGCGAACGAGGTGGTCGAGGCGACCGTCGAGCGCTTCGGGGGCGTGCACGCGCTCGTCAACAACGCGGGGCGCGGGATGCGGCTCGTCAGCGAGACCTTCACGACCGACCCCGTGCACTTCTGGGACGTGCCCCCGGCGACGTGGGCGCAGATCATCGACACCAACGTCAACGGGCCGTTCGTCATGTCGCAGGCCGTCATGCCGCGCTTCCTGGCGCAGGCCGACGGGCGGATCGTCAACGTGTCGACGAGCTCGCAGACGATGATCCGCCCCGGCTACGCCCCGTACGGCCCGTCGAAGGCTGCGCTCGAGGCGATGACCCGCTCGTGGGCGACCGACCTCGCCGGCACAGGTGTCACGGCCAACCTGCTGCTGCCCGGCGGTGCGGCCGACACCGAGCTGCTGCCATCTGGCCCGGACCGGAAGGGGGCCGACGGGAACCTCCTGTCGCCCGAGGTCATGGCCGCGCCGGCGGTCTGGCTCTGCTCGCCCGAGAGCGCGAACGTCTCCGGGGCGCGCGTCATCGCGAAGCTCTGGGACCCGACGCTGTCAGCCGTTGAGGCCTTGGCCGCGGCGAGCAGCGCGCACGTCGTCGCGGGCTGACGGCGCCCGCTCCCGCATCCGGTGCGCAGAGTTGTGGCGAAGTGCGGTCGGGAGTAGCCCTGAGGGCACTTCGCCACAACCCTGCGGCGGTTCGCGCGGGCGTCACGCGGGGGCGTCACGCGCGGCAGTCAGGCAGGACCGTCGACCGGGCCCGCGACGGGCGCACGCGCGGGGCCTCTGCGTGGCACCGTCGAGCTGAGATCGGGTGCGCAGAGTTGTGGCGAAGTGCTGTCGGGAGTAGCCCTGAGGGCACTTCGCCACAACCCTGCGGCGGTTCGCGCGGGCGTCACGCGGGGGCGGCACGCGCGGCAGTCAGGCAGGACCGTCGACCGGGCCCGCGACGGGCGCACGCGCGGGGCCTCTGCGTGGCACCGTCGAGCTGAGATCGGGTGCGCAGAGTTGTGGCGAAGTGCGGTCAGGCACGAGCCGGACCGCATTTCGCCACAACGTTGACTGCGCGGGTTCTCCTGCGGCGCTTGCCGTGAGAGCCGGCGCCGAGACTGCGTCTAGCTGGCTGCGGGGACGGCGGCGAGGCCCGCGAGGTAGTCGACGACGTCGTGCTCGCTGACGACATCGGCGTACTTCGCGTCGAGGTCGAAGAGGGCGGCCTCATGTGGTTCCGCGCGGCGGTCGCCGACGGCGTCGCGCACGACGAGCGGGATGAAGCCGTGCTGGCACGCGTCGACGGCCGTGGCCCGTACGCATCCCGAGGTCGACAGGCCGACGAGGATGACGCTGTCGCAGCCGAGGACGGTCAGGTCGGTGGCGAGGGAGGTGCCGAAGAACGAGCTCGCGTACTTCTTCGAGAGGATCGGCTCTCCCGTGGCGGGGGTGAGGGGCTCGGCGATGGCGCCGAGCGGGGATCCGGTCGCGAGCGTCGCGAGGCCAGCGGCCTTGCGGGCGAAGACACCGCCACCGGTTGGCCCCGTGTCCTGTTCGACGACCGTGTAGAGCACGGGGATGCCGGCGGCGCGCGCCGACTGCAGCACGCGGGCGGCCGAGGCGAGCTCGTCCTCGACGCCCGCGTAGAGCGGCGACGTCTCGACGAGGTACGCGTCCACGAAGTCGATCACGATGAGGGCGGGCTTCCTCCCGAAACCGAGGCGCCGGCCGAAGCCCGCAGCCGCGTAATCGTTGTCAGCTGACACGGCGTCGTTGTCAGCTGACACGGCGTCGTTGTTGGCGGACACGGCCTGGTTCTCGGAGTCGGCGGGGACGCCGGCCTGCTTCTCGGCGGTGGATGCGGTTGGCGTGGTGGTGGTCATGGTGGTTCCCTTCGTGGGGTTGCGGGGGAGGTTGAGTTGGAAGCGGAAGTCGAGAGGGTTCGTTCTGCTCGGCGGGTTCGCGGCGCTGCGCGAGCTCACCGGGCCGCGCTGTTCCGGGCCGCGCTGTTCTGGGCCGCGCTGTCTCGTGTGGCGGCGCGGGCCTTGCGGCGGGTGGGGTGGAAGCGGGCGGCGATGGCGGCCGCGGTGGCGGCGACGAGCGCGATGCCGGCCGAGGCGATCCAGCCGGTGCTTGGCCCGAAGTACTCGAACACGAAGCCCATCGCGAGCGGACCGGCGGCGCTGCCGATGTACGCGCCGGACTGCACGAGCCCCGTGGCTTGGGCGGCGAAGCGTGGTGCGGCGTTGGAGACGGCGTAGTGGAGGAGCCCGCTCCACCCCCAGCCGAGGCCGAACGCGAGCACGACGCCGACGGCGAAGCTCCAGGGGAGGGCGAGGGCCATGCCGGTCAGGCCAACGGCGCCGGAGAGCATCATGAGCGCGACGGTCGTGAGCGTGCCGCCGATGCCGCGGTCGGCGAGCCAGCCGGCGAGGGGCCTGGCGATGATGTTCGATAGCGAGCCGAGGCTGAGGAGCAGGCCCGCGACGGCTGCCGAGTAGCCGACGCCGATGGCGGTCGTGACGGTGAAGGCGCCGATGACGCTCGACTGGGCGGCGCCGAGACCACTCGCGGCCGAGGCGAGGACCAGGAAGACGCGCAGGTCGCGGGGGAGGCGCTCGGGGCGTCGGCGCGCGAGGCGGGGCGAGCGCTTGGTGCGCGGCACCCGCCAGGCGAGGAAGCACACGGCGACGGCGGCGAGGGTGCCCGCGATCGCGAAGGTCCACTGCCAGCCGACGGTGAGGCCGAGGGCCGGGACGGCGAGGCCCGCGCTGAAGGTCGCGAGGGGCACGGCGCCCTGCTTGAGTCCGAACGCGAGGGCCCTGCGCCGTGTGGAGACGCCTGCACCGATGAGGGCGTTCGACGGTGGATGCCCGAGCGAGTTCCCCGCGCCGGCCAGGATGAGCCACACCAGCAGCCACTGCCACGTCGGCGTGTAGGCGGCGATGCCGATGAGGGCGAGGCCTCCGATCGAGGAGGCCATGACCATGCCCCAGCGGAAGCCGAGCCTGCTGGAGAGGCTGCCGGCGAGGGGTGAGAGGAGCGCGGACGCACCCCAGTAGGCGGCGACGACGATGCCGAGCATCGACTCGGTGAGCCCCGTGCTGGCGCGCAGCTGCATGGACAGGCCGCCGACGAGGAAGACGGGGAGCGCGGTGACGACGGTCGTCCCGATGCCGGCGAGGGTCGCCGTGCGGCCGGGGCGTCGGGTTCGCCAGACGTGGGTCGGTGCTTCGGAGGCTGAGGCTGAGGCGGAGGCTGAGGCTGGGGCGGCCGCTCCGTCCGCCTCAGATGTCTCGTCTGGCGCGGGTATCAGGGCATGCTGCTGCTCGGGCCCCGTGGTGGGCCCGGTGGTGCGCGACATGGGTCAGTCCTCGTGTGGGGAGGTGTCGGCGTGCAGGGAGGACCCGGGGCCCTGGAGCACGGCGTTGCGGGCGGCGAGGATGTGCGAGCGCATCGCGACCTCGGCCCACAGGGAGTCGCCTGACTGCAGGGCGGTCAGGATGTCGCGGTGGTGGTGGTTCGAGCGGATGCGGAACGTGTCGCCGTACGCCTGGTAGTTGCGGATCATCATGGGCACCTGGCTGACGCTGCGCAGGAGTGTCTGCAGCTGGAGGCTGCCGGACACCTTGACGATGTGCTCGTGGAACTCGCGGTTGAGGCGGCCGAGCTCGACGATCTCGTCCTGGTCGCTCGCGTGGACGAGGGGGTCCATCCGCTCGATGCGGTCGATGAGCAGCTCGGCGTCCGCGTCGGTCATGCGGTCGGCGGCGAGGCCGGCGGCGCGGCTCTCGAGGGAGGCGCGCACGAAGTAGGTCTCGGCCATCTGCTCGGTGGTGTAGCCGATGACGGTGGCGCCCTTGTTGGGGATGTACGCCACGAGCCCTGCCTCCGCGAGGCGCTGCAGCGCCTCGCGGATGGGGGTTCTGCTGAGCCCGAACTCGGCGGCGAGCGCCTGCGCGCGCAGCACCGTGTGCGGCGCGTATTCGCCGCTCATGATGCGCGAGCGAAGCTCGGCGTACGCGAGGTCGCCGCCCGTGAGGCTCTCGGGCAGCAGCGCGTGCGTGGGGGTGTCGATCATCGAACGCTCGCGAGCATCGACGACGTGAGGAGGAACTGTCGGCGGGCGGTCTCGTCGCGGCCGAGGGCTTCCCACTCGGCGCGCTTCGCGGCGCGGCGCTCCTCGCTCGTGTCGCGGAGGGCGTTCCAGTTGCCTTCCGTCTCCTCGCCCACGTAGTGGCGGGCGACGGCGCGGCGCTTCTCGGCCCAGTCGTCGAGCGCCTCGCTCGAGATCTCGCCGTTGGCGTAGCCGGGCAGCAGCTCGGCGAGCAGCAGTCCGTCGTGGATTCCACTGTTCATGCCCATGCCTCCCAGCGGGTTGTTGACGTGTGCCGCGTCGCCCACGAGGAAGACGTTGCCCTTGCGGAATGTCTGCGCGACCTTGCGGTGCACCTCGTAGACGGTGACGTGCACAACAGGGTATCCGTCGAGCTCGGGCACCACGCGCCGCAGCTGACTCACGACGTAGGCGGGGTCGGTCTGCTGCTCGGTCGTGAGGGCGGGGTCGCAGGGGAAGAGCACCCGCCAGCCGCTCGGGTTGCGCAGCAGCACGTGCCAGTTCTCGGGGTCGGCGACGTAGTTGACGACGGCGAGGTCCTCGTGGATCTCGTGCAGCGGCAGGCTCGTCGTGATGACGAGGTAGCGCTCCGGGTAGGTGTGCCCGGAGAAGTCGATGTCGTAGTGCTCGCGCACGATGGAGCGTGAGCCGTCCGCGGCGACGAGGTAGGTGCTGGTCGCCGTGGTCACCTCTCCACCCTCGCCGCGCACATCCACCTCGAAGCCCTCGTCGTCCTCGCGGATCGCGATGACCTCGGCGCCGAGCGTGGAGGTGACGTTGGGCTCGCCGGCGATCACCTGCTGGGCGGCCGCGGTGAGGCGGCTCTGCTCGACCTGCACGCGGTACGGGTAGGCCGTGTCGTCGTCGAGCACCGCGAAGTCGAGCTCGACGATCTTCCCGATCGTCGCATCCCGGAACTGGTAGGAGCGGGCGATGATCCCGGCCTCGATGAGGGGCTGCGAGAGCCCGAGCTCCTCCAGCATCTCGAGTGTCGGCGGGTGGAAGGTGGATGCGCGGTGCTCGAGCGTGCTCGCCTCGCGCTTCTCGAAGAGGGCGACCGTCATGCCCCGCTTGGCGAGCTTGAGGGCTGTGGTGGTGCCGACGGGGCCGCCGCCGACGACGATGACATCGAACTGGGGGGAAGCAGTCATGGTGTGGTCCTTTGGGTGCGCTGTGGCGGTCAGAATTCGCGGATGATGGTGCCGTAGCCGCCGACGGTGTCGGTGAAGCCGGCTTGGCGGAGGGTGTGCCAGACGGTGGCGGTGTTGATGGCGACGACGGGCTTCCCGAGCCACGTCTCCGCCTCGTCGGCCATGCGGATGAACGACAGGTTCGTTCCGACCTGCACGATCGCCTCGGTCTCAGGGGTGTCGATCTCCTCGAGCACCTTGACGAGGTCGCGGGGGGTGACGCTCGCGATCGACGTCGCGGTGGGGCAGCGGAGGCCCGTGACCTTGACGACGTCGAAGCCCGCCTCGGTGAAGTACTGGTCGACCCACTCGTCGGCGACGGGCTGGTACGGCGAGAAGACGGAGATCTTCTTCACGTCGAGGGCTTCGAGGGCGGCACGGCAGGCGGACGCCCCGGTCGTGACGGGCATGCCGCCGATCTGGTCGCTGACCTCCTTCTGGAAGGCCTCGTTGCCGGCGACGCCGCCGCTGAAGGTGGGGGCCGACATGCCCATCATCATGAGGTCGGGCTGCGCCGTCATGACGTCGCGGAGGGCCACCGACATGGAACCGCGGATCTGGGTCTGCAGCCCCATGAAGGTTGCGTGGTCGCCCATCGCCTGCTGCTCGACGTACATGCGGCCGCAGTGGAACGTGATGCCGTGCGGCGCGAGTTTGTTGACATCGTGCTCCACGACCGTGTTGGTCGAGGGGACGATGACGCCGATCTTCGCGCGGTATCCGGTGACGTCAGGCATTGACGTGCTCCTTCGTGTTCGTGTTCGTGTTCGTGTTCGGGTTGGCTGCGGCGCGGGGGCGTCGCGGCGGGGTTGTTCGACGTGGTGTGGGTGAGGGGACGGGGTCAATTCGCGACGAGCTCGGTGGCGGGCATGCCGGATCCGAGTCGAGTGTGTCCGCTTGTCGCGTCGTACATGTGGCAGGCGACGGTGCGGTTGCCGACGGGGGTGTCGGCGGGCCGTTTCGTGAGGCAGACCTCCTGGGCGAAGGCGCAGCGGGCCGCGAACGGGCAGCCGACCTGGCCCGTCGCGGGGCCGGCGACCGGTGTGGCCGGAGTGGCGCCGTCACCTGTGTCGGCGGCGGCTGCGGTCGCGGCAGCAGAGGCGCGTGCCGCGCGGCGCTTGCGCTGCTCGAGGGGATCGGTGACGGGCGCCGCCGCGTTGAGCGCCGCCGTGTAGGGGTGCAGGGGAGCGCCGTGGACTTCGCCGGCGGGCCCCTGTTCCATGATCCGGCCGCGGTACAGCACGAGCGTTCGGTGGGAGATGTACCTGACGACGTCCAGGTCGTGGGCGATGAAGATGTAGGCGAGGCCCCGTTCCTTCGCGAGCTTGGCGAGGAGGTTGAGGATCTGCGCCTGCGTCGACAGGTCGAGGGCGCTCACGGCCTCGTCGAGGACGACGAGCTGCGGCTGCATGATGAGGGCCCTCGCGATGCCGATGCGCTGCCGCTGCCCGCCGGAGAACTGGCCGGGGAAGCGGTCGGCGGCCGCCCTCGGGAGGCCGACGGTCTCGAGCATGTCGCGAGCCCGTGCATCCGCCTGCTTGTCCGAGAGCCTGAGGGCTGCCTGCAGCGGCTCGGCGAGGGTCTGTCCGATCGTGCGAAAGGGGTTGAGCGAGCTGTACGGGTCCTGGAAGACGACCTGCAGCTGCTTGGCGATGTCGCGGCGGTTGCGGAGCAGCGAGTGCTTCGTGAGGTCGCGGCCCCCGAAGCGGATGCTCCCGCCGCTCGGCCGCTCGAGGCCGAGGAGGCAGCGCCCGATGGTCGACTTGCCCGAGCCCGATTCGCCGACGACGCCGAGGATCTCGCCGGGGGCGACGGTGAAGCTCACGTCGTCGACGGCGTGGACGGTCTGCTTGCGGTCGTGGGGGTTCTTGAACCGCATCTGTAGGTTGTCGATGCGCAGCAGGTCCTCGCTCATGCGATGCTCCTCTCGTTCGCGCTGGTGTTCTGGGTGGCCGAGCCGGTGCTGGCCGCCTTGGCGACCTCCTCGACGCGGACGCAGCGGGCCATGCCGGAGCGCTGGATGCCCGCGGCGGGGTGCTGCTGGCCGGCGCCGGGGCGCAGCAGGGTCAGGGCGACGGGGGTGGTGCGGCACCGGTCGGTCGCGAAGGTGCAGCGGTCGGCGAAGCGGCAGCCGCTCGGCCAGTCGCGGGGCGCGGGAACCGCGCCGCTGATGGCGTCCATGGGGACTCCCGCGACGGCGTTCGCGGGCATGGCCGCGAGGAGGGCACGCGTGTACGGGTGGGAGGGGGCGGTGAGGAGCGTGTCGACGTCGGCCTCCTCGATGACCTGGCCCGCGTACATGACGATGGCGCGGTCGCACGTGTCGGCGACGACTCCGAGGTCGTGGGTGACGAGGATGACGGCGAGGCCGAGCTCCTCGCGGAGGCGCCTGAGGAGGTCGAGGATCTCCGCCTGCACCGTCACGTCGAGGGCGGTGGTGGGCTCGTCGGCGACGAGCACCTCTGGGTCGCCCGTCAGGGCCATGGCGATCGCGGCGCGCTGCGCCATGCCGCCGGAGACCTGGAAGGTGTAGCTGGCCGCGGCCTGCTGCGGGTCGGGCATGCCGACGAGGCGGAGCAGCTCGAGTGCCCGCGCCTGGGCCTCCCCGGCCTTCCGGCCCGTGTGATGGGCGATGGCCTCGCGCAGCTGGGCGCCGATCGTGAAGGTCGGGTCGAGGGCCGTCATGGGTTCCTGCGAGACGAGCGCGATCTTCGAGCCGCGGACGGCTCGGAGCTGCTTGTTGGTCTGGCCGACGATGTTGGTGCCGTCGATGCGGATCTCGCCCTTCGAGACGCGACCGCCTGGGGCGACGAGGCCGAGCAGGCTCTTCGCGGTCACCGACTTGCCGCATCCCGATTCGCCGACGATGCCGAGCGCCTCACCGCGGGACACCTCGAAGGAGACGCCCTGCACGACCGCGAACTCGCCGTTGCTGTCGGTGAACGAGACGCTGAGGTCGCGCACCGAGACGATGGCGTCGTCGACCTCAGCCTGTGGGTCGTCGACCGCGACGGGCTTCGACGCGACGGGCGCTGACGTCTTCGTCCGGAAGAAGGAGCGCACGAGGGTGGTGCCCGGCCGGTTTCCGGCGAGCGCGTCGCCGACGACGTTGAAGGACAGGATGGAGAGGATCATGATCACGCCGCTCGGCACGAGCAGCCACGGGTGCAGGTAGATGAGCTCGCTGGCCTCGCTGATCATGCCGCCCCAGCTGGGCGCCGGTGGCGGGGTGCCGAGGCCGAGGAAGCCGAGGCCCGCCTGGATGAGGAGGGCGGCACCCATCGTGATGGAGAGCTGTACGAGCAGCGGCCCGCGGATGTTCGGGAGCACGTGGCGGAACAGGATGAGGCCGGGGGCGATGCCGGCGACGTTCGCCGCATCCACGTACAGCTCGCGCCGCACCTGCAGGGTCGTCGCCCGGGCGAGGCGCACGAAGCCGTCGCTCATCGCGACACCGAGGGTGACCATCGCGACCGTCGTGTTGTTGCCGAAGGCGCCGATGACGGCCATGAGGATGACGATGGTGGGGAGGGCCTGGAAGAAGTCGGCGAAGCGGGAGACGAGCGTGTCGGTGAAGCCGCGGAAGTAGCCGCCGATCATGCCGAGCGGGATGCCGATGCTCATGGCGACGACGGCCGCGAGGACGGCGCCCCCGAGGGTCGCGGCGCCGCCGTGGATGAGACGCGAGTAGACGTCGCGCCCGAGGTCGTCGGTGCCGAGGAGGTGCTCTGCGCTCGGCATCTGACGCGCAAGCGAGAGGTCCTGGGCGAGCGGGTCGAGGGGAGCGACGAGGTCGGCGAACAGCACCGAGAGGCCGAGGAGGACCAGGAACGCCAGGGCGACGACCGCACCCGGCTTGCTGAGGAGTCTGGAGAGGGCGGTGTCGGTGCGTCGGACGCGGGTCATGCGAGCCTCGCCTTCGGGTTGATGATGCCGTAGAGGATGTCGATGACGAGGTTCATGGCGAGGATGACGATGCTGAGGGCGACGACGACGCCGAGGACGATGGGCATGTCGCCGAGGTTCACCGAGTCGACGACGAGCTTGCCGACGCCGGGGAGCGCGAAGACCTGCTCGATGAGGACGGCGCTGCCGAAGAGGGCGACGAACTGGAGGCCGATGACGGTGAGCACGGGGATGGCCGCATTCCGGAGGCCGTGCAGCCACACGATGCGCCACTCGGGGAGGCCCGTGGCCCGCAGCGTCTGCATGAAGTCGCGGCCCTGCACGTCGATCATCGCGACGCGTGCCTGGCGGGCGACGGCGGCGGTGCCCGCGATGCCGATGGAGATGAGGGGGAGCGTGATGCGGCGCACGAACTCCGCCGGGTCCTCGGCGAACGGCTCCCATCCTGAGGAGGGGAACAGCTTGAGGTTCACGGCGAAGACGAGCACGAGCAGCACGGCGAGCCAGAAGCTCGGGATGGCCTGCATCACCCCTGCGGCCCCGCGGATGATCGTGTCGAGCCAGCCGCCTCGGTTCGCGGCGAGGATGCCGAGCACGATGCCGAGCACTGTGGTGAGGAGGATGCCTCCCATGGAGAGGGTGAGGGTGACGGGGAGGCGCTCGAGCACCTGCGCGGTCACCGACTGCTGGCTGAGGTAGGAGACGCCGAGGTCGCCAGTGAGGAGGCCGCCGAGGAAGGTCACGTAGCGCACGAGCACCGGGTCGTTGAAGCCCATCTCGTCGCGCAGCTGCGCTCGGGCCTCTGGGGTGGCGTCGGGCCCCAGGATGGTCTGGGTCACGTCGTTCGGCATGAGGGCCACGAGGAAGAAGGCGGCCGAGACGACGAGGAAGACCATGAGCACGGTGATGCCGACTCGTCGAAGGATGTAGAGGGCCACGTGTGCTCCTTTCGGGTTGAAGCGGGTGCTGTGGTGAGCGTGCTTGGCGGGTGCGCGGGGAGGGGGACCCTCCCCGCGCATCCGGGGGGCTGCGGTGATGCGGAGACCGCGGCCAGCGTCAGCCTGCGGGGAGAGCTACTCGGCGGGGGCCCAGCTGAACGGGAGCGGGAAGACCTGGCCGGCGGCGAGCTCGACGCCGCCGAGCTTCTCCGCATCCCACACCGTGTGGGTGTGGTAGAACGCGACCGGGGCGAACCAGGCGTTCTCGACGACCCACGTGTTGACCGCCTGCCACTTCGTGGCGGCCGCGTCGGCGTCGAGCTCGCTGGACGCGTCGTCGATGAGGGCGGTCAGCTCGGGGTCGTCGGTGCCGAACGGGTTGAGCTGGGCGTTCGGGGCGAGCATGTTCATGCTGTTCACGTAGGAGTCGATGCCGCCGTTCTGCTGGCCCTGCGAGGCACCGAACTCCTTGTTGCTGATGGCGTCGAAGTAGTCGTTGGTGCGGTCGGTGAGGGTGGCGGTGATGCCGACGGCTTCGAGGTACGGGATGGTCGCCTCGAGGCGCTTGTTCTCGCCGAACATGGTGCGGCTGAGGATGGGCAGCTCGAACCCGTCCGCGTATCCGGCCTCGGCGAGGAGCTGCTTCGCCTTCTCCGGGTCGTACTCGTAGTAGTCGTCGAGCGACTCGTCGTAGGCGGAGGTGAACTTGCCGAAGACGGAGGAGGTGCCTCGCTGGTAGTCGCTCCAGAGGGCGGTGCCGATGGCGTCACGGTCGAGGGCGTAGTTGATGGCCTGGCGGACGCGCACGTCGGCGAGCTCGGGGATGACCTCGCCGCCGCGGTCGAAGAGCATGAGGCCGCCGACGTTCGACTCGTTGGAGGCAGCAGCGAAGCCCTGCGATTCTGCCTGGTCGCGCTGGCTCCACTGGGCGGAGATGATGTCGACGTCGCCGGCGAGGAGCGCGTTGAGCTGGGCCGTGAGGTCGGTGATGACGAACATGTTGAGCTCGTCGACCTGCACGTCCATGGGGCCCGCGTACTCGGGGTTGCGGATGTAGCTGTACTCGCTGTCCTCCGTGTAGGTGTCGAGGATCCACGGGCCGGAGCCGTACGTGTCGGTGAGGAGGAGCGAGGGGTCGTCGAGGGCGGCCTGGCTGACCATCATGCCGACCGTGAGCGAGAAGGCCTCGGGCAGCGACTGGTCCGGAGTGTTGAGGGTGAACTTCAGCGAGTCCTCGTCGACGACCTCGATCGAGTCGATCGAGTTGAGGCGCGCCTGGTAGGTGCCTGGCGTCTCCTGGTAGCGCTCCAGGTTGGCCTTGATGAGCTCGACCGTCATCGGGGTGCCGTCCTCGAAGACGCTGTCGAGGCGGAAGTCCATCGTGAGCTCGGTTGGGCTCGTGTACTCCCAGGCTGTCGCGACGCCCGGCTGGAGGGCACCCTCGGCGTCGCTCGTGACGAGGCTCTCGTAGGCAGCGGCCGCGTAGTTGAAGGCGGAGCCGCGCATGTTGGCGGCCGGGTCGAAGGTCGGGGCGCCTTCGAGGGCGGCGATGTTCACCGCGAACGCGGCGTCTTCGGAGGCCGAAGAGGAGCCCGTGGAGCAGGCGGTGACGGCGAATGTCGTGACGCCGAGCATGGCGACGGCGGTGCCGACGCGAAGTCTGTGGGAACGCATGCGCGTCCTTTCCGAGTGCTGAGAGGTGGGGTGCTGGGGCTGGAGATCTCGGTGCAGGTGGGGCGATGGTGCTGCGGTGATGGTGCTGGGGCGATGAAGCTGGGTCGCGCCCGAATTCGGCTATGTACTGAGCCGATGAAATGGACGCTAGCCGCAATCTGCATGCAATCTCGGCGATACGGGCGCATATTTACGCGCTGGTAACACTCATTGCATGCAATGAAATCTCCAGGCAACATGGTCCACCGAGGGTGGATGTGGGCCTTCAGGCCTGGCGTCTCACACGGTCCTGGCCTGGTTCCGTGTCTTCGCCCAACCAGAGGAGGGCACCATGCGGCCACTGCTGAGTGCAGGCGACACGGAGATCTACCGCGTCGAGGAGTACCGTTCGGCGATGCTGCCGGTCGAGGAGATGTTCGTCGGAACGGAAGCCCTGCGGCTCCAGATCGCCGCCCTCGGGCCCGACGACTACGAGGCGAGCAGCGACCGGCTGGTGATGGCCTCGACGAGCTACGTCGTGCGCTCGCGGGGGTTCGTCGCGGTGGTCGACACGGGCGTCGGAAACGGGAAGCCGCGCATCCGCGACATGTGGAATGGGCTCACGACGAGCTGGCTCGAGGAGGTCTCGCAGGTCGTCGATCCTGCCGAGGTCGACGTCGTCATCAACACGCACCTGCACTGCGACCACGTCGGCTGGAACACGACGACGGATGCGGCGGGCGCGTGGGTGCCGACGTTCCCGAACGCGCGGTACCTGTTCAACGAGCTGGACCGCTCGTTCATCACGAGCCCCGACGCGCGGGTCATGTTCGAGCGCAACGGCGACTTCTGGGCCGACTCGATCGAGCCGGTGTTCGCGGCGGGGCAGGCCGACGTCGTAGAGATGCCGCATTGGGCGGCGCCCGGTATCGTGCTGGAGCACGCGCCCGGAGATACCCCGGGGCACATGGTGGTGCGAGTGCTGGACCCCTCGTCAGGCGCCACTCTCGCGATCATCTCCGGCGACGCGCTGCACCACGTGCTGCAGGTGGCGACGCCAGGGCTCACGTCGAGCTTCTGCTCGATGAAGGAGGTCGCGGAGGCCACTCGGCGGGCGCTCCTCGAGGAGTGCGCCGCTACTGGGGTGCCGCTGCTCCCGGGGCACGTCGCATCGCGCGAGCTGCTCTACGTCGGCGCTGACGGGGAGGGTGGGTTCGAGGTCTCCGACGGGGCGCACTGAATGCGCGCTGTGGCGAGTCCTGCTGCACTGCACTGCTCTGCGCAGCTCGGTGCCGGTCGGCACAGCGCTGCTCTTGCATGCAATCGGCCGTGCGCGCTCCCGCGGTGGGGAGTGCGCACGGCCGGTGAGGTGAGGGCTCGTGGTTGGCGTCTATTCGACCCCGCACCATTCGGCGATGAAGAGCGCGATGGACTTCGTGATGCGCCGCACCGATTCGAGGTCCACCCGCTCGTCGTAGCCGTGGATGGCTTCGGAGATGGGGCCGTAGACGAGGGCGGGGGTGTTGGCGTACTGCACGAAGACGCGGCCGTCGAGGTACCCGGGGGTGACGAATGACTCGAGCTTCGCCCCGTCGAACGCGGCGCTGTGGCTGCGCTCGAGCGCCTGTTCGGCGGCGCCGCCCTCTTCGAGCACGTAGCCCTCGGCGTAGAAGCCCGTCTTCGTGGCGGTCGTGGCGATCGGGTTGCCGTTGCCGTCGGCCGTGACGGCGGCGAGGGCGTCCGTGATCTCCGCCCACGCCGAGTCGGCCGTGATGCCGGGGTAGAGGGCGACGCGCACATCCACCTCGCACCAGGCTGGCACGCTGGAGCCCCAGTCGCCGCCCTGAATCTTGCCGACGTTGAAGTTGATGGGGTGGTCGAGCTCCTCGAAGTAGGGGTGCTCGCCCTGCTTCGCGTTCCAGGCGGCCTCGAGCTTCCGCAGCTCCCCGATGACGAAGTAGGCGGCGTCGATGGCGTTGAAGCCGGTCTGCATCTCGCGGGGGTGTGTGGGCTTGCCGTCGACGCGGAGGCGCAGCCAGATGACGCCGGTGTTGGCGCGCACCAGCATGTCCTCTTCGGGTTCCGGGATGAGGACGGCGTCGGCCGTGTAGCCGCGCAGGTGGGCGGAGAGGGAGCCGTTGCCCGTGCATTCCTCTTCGACGACGGATTCGAAGTGGATGCGACCGGTGGGGGTGAGGCCGGCGGCGCGGACGGCGTCGAAGGCGTACAGGTTGGCGACGAGGCCGGCCTTCATGTCGCCGCTGCCGCGGCCGTACAGCCAGCCGTCGCGGACGGTCGCATCCCACGGGGAGCGGGCCCACTGGCTTTCGGGACCTTCGGGGACGACGTCGATGTGGCCGTTGAGGATGAGCGAGTTCCCGCGCTCCTCCTGGGGTGCGAAGGTGCCGACGACGTTCTCGAGGCCGTCGTAGGAGATCTCGACGGCACCGGCACCGGGGTGGGCGGCGAGTTCGACGGGGTCGAGCTGCCAGCGGTCCATGGTGAGGCCGCGGCCGGCCATGGCGCCGTACAGGAGGTCCTGGGCTGAGGACTCGTTGGCGCGCAGCGACGGGTGGCGCACGAGCTCCTGGGTGAAGGCGATCTGGCGGTCGAAGGCGGCGTCGACGGCGTCGAGGATGCGCTGGCGCTGCTCGTGCGTGAGGGGGCTGGCGGGTGTGGTGGCCGCGCTGGGGTTGCGGCCGGCGGTGGGGGTGGTTGGCGTTGTCATGGTCGTGTCCTGCTTTCGCGTGTGGTGTTGCCGGGCAGCTGCGCCCGGGGTGGGGAGGGAGCGTTTGTCTGCGCTCAGGAAGCGGCTTCGTCGATCTCGACGATGTCGTCGCGGAGGCGCATCCGCTCGCCGAAGGCTCCGCCGATGACGGTGATGAGGCAGATGCCGATGAGGACGAGGACGGCGGGCCAGGATGATCCGTCGCCGACGGTGATGAGGGCGGTTGCGATGAGGGGGAGGAAGCCGCTGATGGCGCCGGCGAGGTTGTAGCCGAGGGAGACGCCGCTGTAGCGGAGGCGGGGTGGGAAGAGTTCGGCGAGGAGGGCGCCGGTGACGGCGTAGGAGAGGGTGATGAGGGCGATGCCGATGCTGACGGCGGCGATGATGGCGATCGGGCTCTCGGTGTCGATGAGCCAGAAGAGTGGGAAGGCGGCGATGCCGGTGGTGAGGCCGCCGACGACGGTCATGCGGCCTGGGCCGAAGCGCTCTGCGAGGCGGCCGGCGAAGATGGTGACGCCGATTTGGAGGACGGCGGCGACGAGGGTCGCGTTGACCATGACCTGGCGGTCGACTTCGAGCACGTTGGTGCCGTAGGAGACGACGAAGGTCGTCATCATGTAGAAGCCTCCGACGCCGAGCATGGCGGCGGCGACGGCGACGAGGAGGCGCAGTCCGGACTTCCGGAAGAGCTCGACGACGGGGACCTTGACCTGTTCGCCGGCGGCGGCGAGCTCCTGGAAGACGGGTGATTCTTCGACCTTGAGGCGGATGTAGAGGGCGATGCCGAGGAGTGGGAAGGCCAGGAGGAATGGGAGGCGCCAGCCCCACGCGTCGAAGGTCTCGGGCGGCATCATCAGCACGAGTGCGAAGGCGCCGGAGGAGACGAGGGTGCCGACGGGGGAGCCGATCTGGACGAGGGCGGCGAAGCGGCCGCGCATCTTCTCGGGGGAGTGCTCGATGGCGATGGTGGTCGCGCCGCCCCATTCGCCGCCGACGGCGAAGCCTTGTACGAGGCGGAGGACGGCGAGCATGACGGGGGCTGCGATGCCGACGGCGAGGTAGTCGGGGAGGACGCCGATGAGGCCGGTCGCGCATCCGATCATGACGATCGTGGTGAGGAGGGCGGGGCGGCGGCCGTAGCGGTCGCCGATCCATCCGAAGACGACGGCGCCGATGGGGCGGGCGGCGAAGCCGACGCCGAAGGTCGCGAAGGCGGCGAGGGTGGCGCCTGCCGGGTTGAGGTCGGTGAAGAAGAGGCGGTTGAAGACGAGGGCCGCGGCGGTGCCGAAGAGGAAGTAGTCGTACCACTCGAGGGCGGTGCCGACGAAGGCGGCGAAGGCGATGCGCCGCGCTTCTTTGAGGCTGACTTTCGGCGGGCTGGCGGGCGCGTTTGGCGTCGGGGTCTGCGGGTCGTGGGACATGGTGGCTCCGATGTTGGGGGAAAGGCCTGCATGTGAACGTGCACGTCTGCGGTGACGTTGGTGTACCTATGCAACCCCGTCATGGCTGGGTCGGGCAATCGCCAGGCCCACTCGATTGCACGCCTAGGATGGGCAAATGCACAAGTTTGATGGGTTTCGGGCCGGTGAATGACGCGTCTGTTTCGGCGCCGTTGCAGCGCGGTATCCGATCGTGTCTCGACGATCTGGACGAGATCACGACGTTGTACGTGATGCAGGTGCGCACGCTCACCGGCTATGTCGAGTCGGTGATCGCGGAGCGCGATGTGCACAGTACGGCGTTCACGACGCTCGGTCTCATGTTCCGGCAGCTGGGTGGGGAGCGGCTCGAGGACGAGCTGCGGGCCCATTCGCGAGCTATCGGGCGCAAGCGGGTCCGTCAGGGGGTGCCGCTCGAGTCGCTGCTGCGGGCGGTGCGGATGGACTTTCGTTTCATCTGGCAGGCGCTCAACGACCGCCTGCCGGGGGAGGCGGATCGCCTCTCTGATGATGTTGTCGCGATCTGGGAGGTTGTGGAGGCGCACACGACGAGCGTGCAGTCGGGGTACATGCTCGAGCTGGGGCAGGTGAAGGCGGAGCTCGAGCAGGAGCAGGCGTTCCTGCTGCGTCGTCTGCTGCGCGGTGGTGTTGACGACTCGCAGTTGCATGTGCAGGCTGCGGAGGCGCTCGAGATTCCGCTCGTTGGTCCGTACTGGATTGCGGTTGCGCATCAGGATGCGGCGGCCGGCTTCGCTTCGGATGTGCGGGCTGTTCTTCCCTCGGCCGTGTGCCTGCGTCTGGATGGTGTGGAGTTCGCGGTCATCGCCGGCTCGTCCGGCGTGGGCTCGTCTGGCGTGGGCTCGTTTGGCGTCGAGTCGGCCGGCCCGCGGTCTGCTGGCCTGCGGTCTGTTGGCGCGGGGTCTGCTGGCGTTGAGTCGGCCGGCTTGGGCTCTGCTGGTCTGCGCTTTGCTGGTCTGTCTGTGCAGTTGGGGCTCGCGGGTCTGCAGGTGGGTGTGTCTCAGTCGGCGGCGACGCTGTCGTCGTTGAGTGGGATGTGGCAGTTGGCGTCCGAGTTGGCTGAGTTCGCGGTTCCGGGGCGGGCGGCGCTGCTCGCGCAGCATTGGCCGAGTCTTGTCGTGCGGCGGCTCGGGCTGGTCGCGTCGAGTCTGGCTGCGGATTCGCTTCGGGATTTTGCTGTCCTGCCTTCGTCTGAGCGGACTCTGCTGGTTGAGGCCGTCGAGGTGTACATGGCTACTGGTTCGGCGTCGAAGGCCGCGGGGGCGCTGTTCTGCCATCGGAACACGGTCATGAACCGGTTGGCGAAGTTCGCATCGGTGACTGGGCTCGATCCGACGGTTCCTGATGACGCAGCCACGATCAAGCTGGTTCTCGCGGCGGACAGGAGTGCACAGCAGGGTTGACGGCGTAACCGGTGTTTCGGGGACTCCCGGCTGGGTCTCGGCTCCGACCGTTGGGCTGTCCGTGGTTTTAGAAGTCCTCGATCGATCAGAGTCTTCGGTTGATCAGAATCCTCGGTTGATCAGCGTCGTCCGTTGATCAGAGCCGTAGGTGGAATGGTGCCGTCAGCTGATCAGGGTTGCCGGTCGGCGGGTTAGTTCCCCCTGCCTCCGGTTTCAGAGTCTTCGGTTGATTGCTGGGCGGGCGGCTGGGGCGCTGTTGGTGGTGTAGCTGCGGCGGCGGGCGGTTCTGCGTGGGGCGTGGTGTCCGAGCGCGGGCACGACGTGCCAGCGCCCTTTGCTGCTGTGGGTGAGGGCGAGGCGTCCGCGGTGGACTTCGTGGTGGTGGAAGGAGCACAGCAGGATGCCGTGTTTCGCGTCGGTGGGTCCGCCTTCGCTCCAGGGCATGGCGTGGTGCACTTCGCACCAGCGCACGGGTGCGCTGCAGCCGGGTGCCCGGCATTGCCGGTCTCGGACGGCGATGGCTCGGCGTTGGGCGGTAGTGAAGAGACGCTGTCTGCGGCCGAGGTCGAGGATCTCCCCGGTGCTGCTGCGGGTCGCGACGCGGATGAACCCGTCGCACATCAGCTGCGCGGCGACGCTCGGTGGGACTGGTTCCCCGGTGCGCTCGAGGTGCGGGACGTCTTCGGGACGTTCTGCGGTTCCGGCGATGCCGGCTTTGGTGGTCACGATGATGACGGTGGGGGCTTCGCCGCCGGTTCTGGGCGCGTCGGGGGATTCGGCGTAGGCGCGCACGACCATCGTGAGCGCGTCGATGCGCTGCTGCTCGATCGAGCGCGGGTCCACTAGCGGAACTTCAGTATCGGCGTTGTTTTCGTCCAGCGGGAGTTCGTCGGCGCCGAGGGCCGACGCGAGGGGTTCCCCGCACTCGGACGCCGCCGGGAACTCCACCCTCCGCCGGGGCGAGAGCAGCGCGTCGAACACCGACAGCAGCTGCTCGCCCTGCTCG
>NZ_PSUA01000001.1:0-71271 GCF_002931575.1 Pseudoclavibacter sp. RFBA6
CCCATCCGGAAGACCCGCCAGCTGACACCGCGCCTCGAGCAGCGCATCCACCACAGCCGTCTCCGTCGACGACTGACGATGCGCTTCCTGCTCCGACTGTGATGCCACGATAACCTCCCCCAAGATCACCACCAGCCTAGCTGATTGGACCCGTTCAATCTAGCTACGAACAGGAGTTTTCTGACGTAATTCGATGATAGATACGAAGGGTGTCCTTGGTGTCCGGCATGTCCGGCGGCACACGGGTAGCTGCGAAGTCTCGAGCTGTTCGCCGTTGCAGCACGCACTGTGGCCGAGCCGACTCTCTTTTCCCGTTCAGCAGACCACGGACCACCGACGCTGCGCACCACGGCACTTCGGTCCGAGTTGCCCGCACGTGTCGCCAGGGGCAGTTGTCCCTGAACAGATCCTGCCGCGGTGCGCCGTGTCGGCCTGTCGATAGCGTCCGCTGGCGTTCGCGCGTCGTCTGAAGGCGCTCCTGTGTCGCGCGCGTGCTGTCTGCTGAGAATGTCATCCCGCTCGCAGACAGCCGAGTCATCGTGCGGTTTGCTGGCGCCGTGTGCCGGTGTGCCGGTGTGCCCGTGTCCCCGTGGCGCTCGAGAGCCGCGCCTACGCCCGCGTGCTGCACTTGTGTTCGCGTGCTGCACTCGCGTTCGCGTGCCGCGCTTGCGCTTGCTGACGCCGTGTGCCCCCATGGCGCTCGGAGCCCACTTACGCCCGCGTGCCGCGCTTACGCCCGCGTGCCGCGCGGCCGCTCGCGTCCCGGGCTCCTTGTGTGAAGCTCCCGTGACATTGGCGCGACCCCGTGCTAACCGCCTGTCGCCGTGCGTCCGCGCCCCTCCCGCAGTCGACCGCGCGACTCTGAAAGCGTGAGCCGGTTACCCTTCGACTCGCGGCAACGCGGCCGATGCCACTATGTCGCCGCTCTTTGCGCGGATCTCCACGCTCGTGACCTCCTCGCGGAGTGCGGCCGCGTTGACGGCGCAGTTGATCTCGACCTCTGAGCCCAAAAACGTTCCCGAGCCGACGTCTTCGCCGGCGGCATCGACGACGACCACCGAGTAGAACTCGCCGCTCGGCAGCCCGTTGACGGTGAGCAGCGTCTCGGTGCCCCAGGTGTGCGCGACGACGCTGCCGTCGATCTCGACGCCGTCGGGTTCGCCCTGGAAGTCGACGGGCTCGACGGCGCCGAGCGTTCCGGGGTCGCCGATCGGCGGCGGCGTCTCGGGGCGGGGGAGGAAGGAGCCGCCGACGACGCCGACCACGAGGCCGACGGCGGCGATTCCTGCGAGCATGGCGCCTCCGAAGCGTGGGCGACGCAGCGGAGTGACAGGCGCGGCGTCCGCGGGGTCGGTTTCGTCGGCTTCGCCGCGTCCGCTCGCTTCGTCAGTGCCGTTGCGAGCGTCGACGGCGTCAGCCGAGCCGGCAGCTCTGGTAGGCCCGTCCGCTTCATCTGCCCCAGTTTGACCACCGGCGGGCGTGGCTCGGTCTCCGTCACTGAGTTCGCGACTGTCGACGCCGCCACCTGCCCCGATCGCCAGCACGGCGTCACGGAGAACGTCGCTCGGCGTCGCGTCCAGCCATTCGGGGCGCCCGGAGACCTGCCCTGTCAGTGTCCGAAGCTCCGCCAGCTCGGCGTCGATGGTGGGGTCGGATGCGCGCATCCGCTCGAACTCGGCAGCCTCGTCGGTGGTGAGCTCGCCGACGAGGGCGGCGGCGATGAGCTCGCCGCGGCGGCCTGCGGTGTGGTCAGTCACGAGCTCCTCCGGATTCGTCGAGGTGGCCGCGGACGGCGCGGAGGCCGTAGAAGACGCGGGTGCGGAGGGTGGCGACGGGCACCCCGCAGCGGGCGGAGAACTCAGCGTAGCTGTAGCCGGTGAGGTGGATGGCGATGATCGCGTCGCGCTGCTCGTCGGGCAGGAGGGCGAGGGCTTCCGTGAGGCCGAGCCCCGTGAGCGGGTCGAGGGTTTCGGCTGGCACGTCGCGGCTCGCCGCGGATGCGTCGTCTGCGGAGATCCGGGGCAGCCGGTCGCGCGCGCGCAGGGCGTCGGCGATGACATTGCGGGCGATCGCGAACAGCCAGGTGCGCTCGCCGCCCTTCGCGGGGTCGAATCGGTCGCGTGCTCGCCAGGCTCGGAGGAACGTCTCCTGCACGCAGTCCTCGGCAAGCGCGCGGTCGCGCAACGCGTTGATGGTGAAGCCGAGGAGTACGCTGCCGTGGTCGCGGAACGCAGAGTGGAGATCGAACGAGTGCGGCGCATCCGCCATGCGTGCGCATCCTCTCGTCGTCGACCCCCTGGCGCGGTCAACGATAACGGCAGCGCTCACGGCAACTCCCTCCGGCGACTCAACTGCGGTTGGTAGAGGGGTGTACTGCCTGACGGCCCGCCGCGTTCAGGGCGCCCCCGAAAACTCTTGCGAAAAAGTTTGAGCTCGGATGAACGCGGATGCGCTGAGTCACGTATGCCCCTGTACGACGGCTCCACCGGGGAGCTGCGAAGCAGGAAGGCACCCCCTCATGCCCAAGCACACGTTCGCGAAGTCGCTCACCCTCGGCGCCACAGCTGTCGCCGCCATCGCGCTGGTCGCCGCCGCTCCCGCCACTGCCGAGACGGAGGTCGCCGAACCCGACTCCTTCACGAGCGCCTACACGGTCATGGCCACCCCGGATGCGGTCATCAACAACGACGGCGACATGACGCCGGGCGAGCCCGGATCGATGGGCCAGTTCGACTTCCGCATCAACTCCGACCTGAACATCATCTGCTACGACATCACCCTCACGGGCGTGACGGGCGAGTACGAGAGCCCCGCGAAGACGGCCACGCACATCCACGAGGCCGCCGAGGGTCAGGCTGGCCCGCCGCGCATCGCGTTCCCGAACCCCACCGACAACGGTGACGGCACGCGCACCAGCAGCGGCTGCCTCGAGGGTCCGTTCACGACGGGCATCAACAGCGACGCCGGCACGGACACGGGTGAGGGCTTCACGCTCAAGCAGATCGAGGCGAACCCGGCCGGCTTCACGGGCGACTCGCACACGGCTGACTTCAAGGCAGGTGTCGTGCGTGGCCAGCTCGTGCAGGTTCCTGTCGGCGGCGTCGACACGGGTGCTGGCGGCGCTGCTGCCGGTGGCCTCGACGCGACGACGCTCGGCTTCCTCGGCCTCGGCGGTCTCGCCGTCGTCGGCGCGGCTGGCGTGGCGGTTGCGCGCAAGGCTCGCGCAGCGGGTCAGTGACCAGGAACATCTCTCGAAAGCCGGGGCGCGCGCTGCGCGTCCCGGCGCTCGTCGTCGCGGCCGCGCTCCTGTTGAGTGGATGCGCGGCCGCGGCGGGCGGGGACGGATCGGCTCCTGAGGTTGCCCAGCCTTCACCCGCGGCAGTCGAGGCGGCGCCATCCAGTGCCCCCGCGACCATGTCACCGACGACCTCGGCCCCCGCACCCGAAACCCAGCCGCCGGCCGGGGCCGGCGGTGTCGAGGTCATGCCGGAAGGCATCGAGCCCACTGCCGTCTCGATCCCCGCCATCGACGCCGAGGACACGCTCATCGACCTCGGTATCGCCCCCGACGGGAAGATGGAGGTGCCCGTCGACTTCGATGAGATCGGCTGGTTCACGGGCGGTGGCAAACCCGGCGGTCGCGGCCCCACCGTCATCGCGGCGCACGTCGACGGCCTCGCCGGACCCGCCGCGTTCTTCCGGCTCGACGAGCTCGCTCGAGGCGACGTGGTGAGCGTGACCGACGCCGAGGGCGGGGTCACGAGCTACGAGGTCACCGAGGCCGTCACCGTCGAGAAGGTTGACTTCCCGACGGCACGCGTCTTCGGTGCCGTGCCCGGCGACGAGCTCAGGCTCATCACGTGCGGCGGCTACTTCGACCGCGACGTCGGGCACTACGACAAGAACGTGGTCGTGTTCGCGACGGCGGTCTCAGGCTGAGACCGGCAGTGGCTGCGCTGCAAGAAGCGGTGATTGGGGTCGGAGTGTGACCGGCACGGACGTGAGTCCTACCGGCTGTCATGTTTCAGGCCAACGGTGCCGGTGAGGTGGGTCTGGACCATGCGACCGTGAGCGGGACGGGCCGGTTCAGAACAGCGTCGTGATGGCCGTGATGATGCCGACGCTGATGACGAGGCCCGTGCCGCAGATCGCGAGCGCCTCCAGGGGGAGGGTCCTGCGCTGGTAGGCATCCCAGAAGCCGTCGCCGACGATGGCCTGCCGGCTTTCCGTCTCCTGGTCGATGCTCGTGTCCGTCATATAGCTAGTCTAACTAACTATTACCTCGGCGCAAGACACCTGCCGATGTGAGCGAGGAAGAACACGGTTGAGCATGACTGGCAAACACTGGGTCGACGGGGTCCGCAATCCCTTTTCGCGTCCGTTCCGAATGGATGGCAGACGCGGTGCCGCGTCCGGGTTCCGCATGCCGCTCGCCCCAGCGGGGGACCCTCGGTTGGCGACAGGACAGGGCCCCCAAGCTCTGGGCTGTTGGAAGTGAGGTCCACGATGTTGCTCGCGATTGACGCGGCGCCGCAGCTCCCTGAACTGCAGGACGCGCCCACCGCATCCGCTGCCCACGTGGCGACAGGCTCGCAGCGGGCGCGGGCGCTCTCGCAGTTCAGGAGCGTTGCCGCCGCCGATGACACCGACGAGTTCTTGGCCGGGCTCGCCGCCCTCGGTGACGCGCACGCCTTCGACCTGCTGGTGCAGCGCTACCGCACGCTCATGTACGTGTGCGCGAGGCGACGCCTCGGCTCGGACGCGGAGGCCGACGACGTCGTCCAGGAGTCGCTCGCACACGCCTGGACGAAGCTCTCCACGCTCAAGGACCTCGCCGCCGTCCGCTCGTGGATGCTGCGCATCGTCGCATCCAGGAGCGTCGACGTGCTCAGGCGGCGCCGGGAGCACGACCGTGTCGAGGAGGCCGAGTTCGCGGCGCCCGACGACGGGTCGCCGACAACCAACGCGCAGCTCGCGCTCCTCTCCGCGGCCCTCCACATCGCCCTGTCCAACCTTCCCGAGCCACAGCGCCGATGCTGGGTGCTGCGCGAGCTCGAATCGCTGAGCTACCAGGAGATAGCGGACGAGCTCGAGCTTCCGGTCAGCACCGTTCGCGGGGCGATCGCGCGTGCACGGAAGGCCCTCGCGGTCGCCATGGCCGAGTGGCGCTGATCGGGGCGTAAGCCGGCCGGTGACCGCTGGTGTCGGCAAGCGCTCGCGGGTCTGTGCGAGCGACCGTGACTTGCGGTTGGTCACGAGCATCCGGCCTCGCCGGCGACGCCCGCCGCGCATTGTGGCTCGGGCCGGCGTTCTCTAGGCTCGTCCCCATGAGGGCGACTCGTGTGCTTGCCGTGCTGGGCGCATCCGTCATGTCGCTCGCCGGGTTCGCGGGGTGCATGAGCGAGGTGACCTACACGCGCAATGGCGTCGAGGTGACCCCGGATGCGGAGCTCGTCGAGTCTGGCTACGCCGACATCGACCCGTGCAGTGCGATCTCGGACGAGACACTGAAGGCGGCCGGGTTCGCGACTCCGTCGGCTGCACAGACGCTGTCGCCGGACCCGGACTGCGAGTGGCGCGACGGCATGAAGTCGGCGCCGACGCTGCTGCTGTGGGTGGATGGGCCGACCGAGGCCGACGAGCTGTCGGAGGCCATCGAGGTGAGCGGCGTCGAGGTCGAGGTGTACTTCCAGGCGGGCGCCTCTGGCCGCTACGTGGCCCGGTTCGACGACCTCACGCTGACGCTCAACGCCGACCTCGAACTCGAGGGCGAGTTCGACGAGAACTCCGATGCGTTCGGGAAGGACATCCTCGCGCGGGGCATCACCGACGCGATGGAGGCGTACGGGAAGCTGTGAGGGCGGGCACGAGCCGCACGCGGGCCGCGCAGCCGCTCAGGTCGGCGTGACCTCGGGTGCCTCCTCGAGCGGGGGCGCGTCCAGCCGCTCCCCGACGATCGCCATCGCTCGCTGCTGCACGGGGTTGAGCACCGAGGCCGAGTAGTCGTCGAAGAGGCCGGCCGCGTCGGTCAGGTCGAGTTCCGGCGCATCCGCTCGCAGCGACTCGACGACCTGCGCGAACGTCGAGACGAAGCGTTCGATGAAGGCGTCGAACGTGCCGTCGCTGGTGTGGTCGCCGAGCTGATGGAACTCGGCGGTGATCGCGACGATCTGCGGCACGAGGGCGGGGTCGCTGAGCTGCTCGTAGTAGCCGACCAGGTGCGGCATCCCCTCGTCGCCGACGAGGTGCGCGAGGAGCACGGTCTGGTCGCGATCCATCTGCTCGAGCTCGGGGGAGAGGCGGCCCGAGAGGGTTCCCATGAAGGCGGCGAGCTCCGGCGGCAGATCCGGGGTCGTGGGGAGGCCGCGCAGCTGCGCGATGAGGGCCCGCTGCGCGGTCAGCCGCTCGATCTGCGCCGCGAGCTCCGCGTCGAGCCGGTCGAGCATCGCGGGCGCATCGCTGCCGTGCTCATCGAGGAGGGTCGGCATGTCCTCAAGGGCGATGCCGAGTGCGGCCAGGCGGCGGATGCGCAGCACCCGGATGAGGTCGTGCACCCCGTACTGCCGGTACCCGTTGGAGGTGCGGGGTGGCTCATCCAGCACCCCGACCTGGTGGTAGTGCCGCAGCGCGCGAACCGTGACGCCGGCGCGGCGGGCGAGCTCGCTGCTGTTCATCGCACACCACCCGCGTTCACGCTGACTGCCTGGGGTTCCAGTGTACGAAGCGGGCGGGCGGCGAGGCCGTAGGCGAACGCGCATCCCCACGCCCCGAGCAGCACAAACGCGGCCACATTGACGTTCGCGTACTCGGTGAGTACGGCCGCGAGCATGATGCCGACCGACGGGGCCGCCGTGGTGAGCGCGTTCTGGGTGCCCATGATGCGGCCGCGCAGCTGCTCGGGGATGCGCTCGATCATGAGCACGCCCATGAGGCTGCCGAAGAGCCCGCTTGCGAGACCCATGACGAAGGCGCCCGCGAACACGACCCACACCGAGCTGAGGAGGCTGATGAGTCCGATGCCGACGGTCGTGCCGATCATGCCGACCACGAACCACGCGCGACGTGGGCCGCGGGTACCCGCGATCGCGTAGGTGCCGCCGCCGACGAGCATGCCGAGAGCGAGCGCGCTGAGCACGAACCCGAGGAGCCCCGGCTGCTCGACCAGCGTGAAGTAGACAGGCAGCACGAGTCCCTGGAGCCCCGCGAGCACGAACACCGACACGAGGCTGAGCGCCGTGGTGGCGACGAGGAAGGGACTGCGGAAGAGGGCCCGCCAGCCGTCGCGCAGCTGCGACCATCCGCTGCCGACCGGGGCGGATGCGCGGGAGCCGTCGTCGGCGACGATCACGCCGACCGCCCGCGGGATGAGGAGAGTGATGAGGGCCGCGAGGAGGGAGGTGGCGGCGGTGATCCAGAGCACGGTGGAGCCGTCGAAGAGCACCATCAGGGTTCCGGCGGCGGCGGGGCCGATGAAGATGGCGACGGCGCTGAGGCTCTCGCGCACGCCCATGAGGCGTTCGGCGCTGATGCTGCCGTGGCGCACGATCGCGGGGAGCAGTGCTTCGCGGGCCGTCATGCCTGGCACGTCGCCGAGAGACCCGATGATGCCGAAGAGCACGAACCAGCCGAGGTTGAGTCCCGAGACGAGGTCGATGAGCGGGAGCGCCGCGATGGAGGCGGCGGAGATGAGGTCGGTGACGACGGATGAGGTGCGCCGGTTGATGCGGTCGATGACGACCCCCATGAAGAGGCCGGCGAGCACGGCCGGGATGGCGGTGGCCGCCGCGACTGTTCCCGCGCCGAGCGCACTGCCCGTCGTCGAGAGCACGATGAGCGGGAGGGCGATGCCCGCGATCGAATTGCCGAGCAGGGACAGGACGTGCGACGCGAGGTAGGTGACCGGGAGGAGGTTCATGGACCCCAGCAGAAACTATGACGTTGGGGCGGGGTCAAGCGGGCCTTGCGACTGCGCTCTGCGCGGCCTCTCTGATGGGTACGAACTCGAACCAGGCCCTGTCCGGCGGGCTCCAGCGCAACTTCGGTGCTTCGATGGAGGAAACGCTCATGCGGGCGCGAAAGGCTTGATCCTTCAGAACGACTGCGGCCCACCTGCTGTGATGCTGCATCTCGCCGAAAGGAAGAACTCATGAGCCTTCGAAAGAACATCGGATCCGTTGTTGTCGCCGCCGGACTTCTGGGTGGGGTCAGCGTTGCGCTCGCTCCAGCCGCGAACGCGGCCACGCACCGTCAGATGGTCTATGGAAGCACGCTCTACGAGTGCCAGAACAGCCTCAACAACGCGGCGAACACCTACGCGAACGCTGGCAAGGACATCACCGGTGTCGACAGCTGCGTCAAGAACACCCAGACCGCTGGCGGCTTCAACAACTATTACGGCTCTGTGCTCTGGGACATCTGATCCCCCGCCGGGGGCTGCACCTCCATCCCGCGCCACGCCACCTCGAGCCCCGCGCGGCATCGGGCTCGGGCGGCTGGGTCGTCGAAGCGGTCGCCGCGAACGACGAGCTGGTAGTAGAAGATGCCGGCGATGAGGTCGAAGCAGGCCTCGACGTCGAGGTCTGCGCGCAGCGACCCCTCGGCGATGCCGGCGCGGAGGGCGTCTTCGATGGGTCGGCGCCGCACGGAGACGTGCGACTCCCAGTACGCCTGCTGTAGCGCCCGGTCGCTCATGACGAGGCGGATGCGCTGCCGGAACCGCTGGTCCGGGTACCTGGTCTCGTCGAGCTGGGCGGATGCACCCATCAGGAACTCGAAGATGCGCGCCCGCAGGTCGCCGGGCTTGGCCAGGGGTGGGGGCACCGTGCGCCCGACGTCGAGGGCGTCCGCGATGAGGGTCGTCATCGACGGCCACCGTCGGTAGAGGGCCGCCCGACTCACGCCGCTGCGCTCGACGACCCGCGACACGGTCACCGCCTCGTCGGCGTCGATGATCGCCAGTGTGGCGGCCAGGATCTGCCCGTCGAGTTCCTCGGTGCGGGGTCGACCGGGGCCGCGCCGCGCCTCGGCGTCCTCGCCCGCGGACGGGTGCGCCGCGGCGCCCGCATCCAGTTCCGCGGATGCGGGCGTCATGGCCGTTGCGGTGGACGTCACGCCAGCGCCTTCGCACGGAGCTGCGTGACGGTCGCATCGGTGAGCCCGGCCGCACGGAGCGGCGCGAGCGGGTCACCGTGGCGCTCGCGGAGGCGGGCGAGGAGGATGCGCATAGACACGTCCATGGGCTCGGCCCCGTCGAGGAGGGACCCGTTGAGCTTCGACACCTCTTCGAGGTCCATGCCGAACTTCGCGAGCAGCACGCTCATCGTCGGGCCGATGCGAGTCAGAATCGCGCGCATGTTGGCGTCGGTCTTCGCGTAGTCGCGCACGATGTCGTCGTCCGCCGTCCCGAGCGCGAGGAGCAGCATCGCGGCGAGGACACCGGTGCGGTCGCGGCCGGCCGCGCAGTGGAAGGCGGTGGCGCCGGGGGAGACGGCGATGATGCCGAGCGCCGTCGCGAGCTGCGGCGCGGCCGTCTCGACCATGAGCGCATACATCTCACCCATGCCAGCGTGTGCGCTCCCGTGCTCGTCGGCGGCGGGGATGCCCCCGCCGACGCTGCCCATCAGGGGCAGGTGGTGGTAGGCGACGGCGTGCGCGGCGAGCGGGCCTCGGCCCGTGAGCGCGACCTCGTCTGTGGTGCGCAGGTCGATGACCGAGGTGAGTCCGCCCGCGGTCAGCTCGCGCGCATCCGCTTCGGTGATGACGGACAGGTCGTCGGCGCGGATCGCGAGGCCCTCGCGGAGGGTGCCGCCGGCGATGGGGGTGCCGCCGAGGTCGCGGAGGTTGACGGGCGCGGAGAGGGTGATGTCGAGCGTGGTGGTCATGTGAGTCGCTTTCGGATGAGGGCGCTGCCCTGGTCGATCAGCGTGACGAGCACGATGATGCAGATGATGATGGCGCTGAGGTGTCCGTAGTCGTACATCTTCATCGCCGTGGTGAGCTCGAGGCCGATGCCGCCGGCCCCGACGAGGCCGAGGATGGTGGCGCCGCGCACGTTGCCCTCGAAGAGCAGCAGCGTGTACGAGACGAGCAGCGGGGCAGCCTGCGGGAGCACTCCGTACTGGATGAGCTGGCGGCGGGATGCGCCGACGGCCTGCATGGCCGACATGGGGCCGCGGTCGACGGATTCCATGGCCTCGGCGTACACCTTGCCGATGGAGCCGATCGAGCCGAGCGTCATGGCGAGGATCCCCGCGAACGGCCCGAGGCCGACGGCCGAGACGAACATGAGCGCGAACACCAGGTCGGGCACCGAGCGGATGATGTTCATCACCCAGCGGGCCGGGTAGTACATCCACTTCGGGGCGATGTTCGACGAGGCAGCAAACGCCATGAACAGCGACAGCACGGCCCCGAGGACGGTGCCGACGATGGCCATCTGGAGCGTCTCGATGAGGAGCGCGAAGATGGTGCCGAACTTCGAGAAGTCGGGCGGGAACAGGCGCGAGAGGAACTCGCCCATGTTGATGGCCCCGTCGCCGAGCTTCGCGAAGTTGAACTCGGCGCCAGCGAACGACCACAGCAGCACGATGACGGCGACCGGGATGCCGAGCATGAAGCGCGCTCGCGGGGTCGAGAAGGCGCGTTCGAGGCGGTCGCGCTCGGCGGTCGTGAGGGCGGGGGCCGCGGATGCGCGGGGCGGCTTAGGCGCGGTGGTCGTCATCGTGGGCCTCCTCGTCGTCGTAGAGCACGGAGAGCTTGTCGGCGTCGAGCGCACCGGTTGGCGCGGAGACGAGCATCTCGCCGTGGCGGAGGCCGATGATGCGGTCGGTGTGGCGCAGCGCGAGGGGCAGCACGTGCAGGCTCACGAGCACGGGGATGCCGTCGCGGGTGGCGATGTCGCGCAGCAGTTCGAGCACGGAGTCGGCGAGCTTCGGGTCGAGGGATGCGACGGGTTCGTCGGCGAGGATCACCCTCGGCTGCTGCATGAGTGCGCGGGCGATGGCGACGCGCTGCTGCTGGCCGCCGCTCAGCGAACGGGCGGGGTCTTTCGCCTTGTGTGCGATGCCGACGCGGTCGAGCAGCTCCATCGCGCGTCTGCGGTGTGCGCTGCTGAAGCCGCCGACGAGGTTCATGGGGCCGGCAGTGTGGAGGGTGCCGGTGAGCACGTTCGTGAGGACGCTGAGGCGGGGGATGAGGTTGAACTGCTGGAAAACTTGCCCGACGCCGGCGCGCAGCTGCCGCAGCTCGCCCCGGCGGAGGTTGGTGACGTCGTGGCCGGCGACGCGTGCCGTGCCGCCCGTGATGGGGGCGAAGCCGGTCAAGCTGCGCATGAGTGTCGACTTGCCTGAGCCGGATGCGCCGAGGAGGGCGACCATCTCGCCGGGGTGCAGGTCGAGGTCGACGCCGTCGAGCACGGTCGTCTCGTCGTAGGCGACCTGGAGGCCGCGCACGGTGACGAGGGGGAGGCGGGCGAGCGCATCCATGTCGCTGGTGGTTGTGGTTGCTGGTGCGGGCGCAGTGTTAGCGCTGGGTGCTGGGGCGAGGTTCGTCATTCGAGGTCCTCGAGCTGGACGCCGGCGACGCCTGCGATCTCGACGAAGCCGTCGAAGACGGAGGGCTCGGGGTTCACGGAGACGGGCAGTCCGATGAAGCCGGAGCCGAGGGCGCCGAGGGCCTCAGCGTTCTCCTCGACGAAGACGGCCTGGATGGCGTCCTGGATGACGGTGCGCTTCTCGTCGCTGAGCTCGGGGCTGCCGAGGACGCTGCCCATGACGGGCATGGGTGCGCTCTCGCCGACGCCGCGCCATTCGCCGTCGGCGAAGGGGAACATGGGTGCGCCGAGTTCGGTGAGCATGATGGAGGTGCAGGCGGCGTCGACCTGGCCCTGTTCGAGGGCGGCGAAGGAGCCTTCGTGTCCGCCGGCGAAGATCGCCTCGTAGTCGGTGCCCTGCTCGAGGCCGGCCTCGTGGAGCATGTGGACGGGCATGAAGTACCCGGAGCTGGAGGCCTGGTCGGCGAAGGCGACGGTCTTGCCCTCGAGGTCCGTGAGCTCCTGCACGGGGGAGTCGTTGAGGACGACGCAGGTGGACACGGGGTCTTCGCTGCCCTCCCAGGCGAGCAGCGCATCCACTTCGCCCGTGTTGACGGCGAGGGCGGACGGGAAGCCACTCATGATGCCCATGTCGACGTGGTCGGCGCGGATGGCTTCGACGACGCTGAGGTAGTCGGGCACGTCGGCGACCTCGACCGTGTAGCCGGTCTCGGCTTCGAGGAGTTCGACGAGGGCGTCGATGGGGTTGGCCTGCGTGGGGTCTTCGCCGAGAGGGATCGTGGCGATCGTGATGGTGGTGTCGTCGGCGGTGGCTTCAGCGGTCTGGCAACCCGTGAGGGCGAGGGCGCTGACGCCCATGATGCCGAAAGCGAGGAGCGGAGAACGGCGCATGTTCGGGGTCCTTCCGAGGGATGCTCCCGAGATTTCGAGAACACCGGTATGCAAACTCGCGAAGGTGACCGGCAATTACGAGACCGGTGGACTGGAAATTGGCGTGGAGGTGAACAGTTGGGGCGGGGGTGAGGCTGCTGGCACTCTCAGTGGCGCGAGTGCCCGGAGGAAGCGTTTAGCCTCAAAAAGGTCTCCGGCGACAAAGTGCGGGAGGAGAGATGCTTGGTCGGTTGTTCTCGGCACCCCGGGGGGTGATCAGATGTTTGCGATCCCGCGAATCAGCCGAGGTCGCGTCCAGAGGTCAAGTTGAAAAACGGGCGCGCGGCGACTGAGGCGGTCGATGACTCAGCCTCATGAACAATCTAGTGAACTTGGCTGGGCTGGTAGTTGCCGGCGCGACGGCGCCAGCATCAGGAAGCTATCGATTGCGGAGAGCATGATGAGCGAGCGGGCGTTGACGTCGACCGATTTGGCTAGCAGTCAGAAGAACTGAGATGGGAATCGCGTGACCGCCGTCAGCTTCATGCGGTCCAGCAGGAGTCCTGAACTGGCTTTTGACCTGTGGTGCGGGCGCAAGCCACCTGATCAAAGTCGCACATGTATCCCCGGGAGTCCCAGTGCGGTGCATGAATCGCGGGTGATGTTGGGTAATTCAGTCGACAGGACCACTCTGATTCAGCGTTGCGCCGCCGTGGAGGAATTGTGCTCTTGCCATCGCGGTGCAGAAGCGAGCAAGATAGTCTAGCGGACCAATGCGCGTTCGAGATCGCCGTGGCAGTCAGTTCGCCGCGAGTCGAGCTAGCTGGAGGGGGAGCATCATGTCGGGTGGCGGAAAAGGTCGAACGCGGCCGTCTGAGGGGCGTCAAACTACGGGTCGTCGCAGTGATCCTAAGACCCAAGGTGCTAAGTCTCGGACGGGTGATCGTGCCCCTGAACGGGACGAAGTCCCAGGCGAAATCACTATTTTTCTTAGCTACTCGCGGGCTGACGACCGAATTTACAAGATGGTTCGTCCATTCAAGGAGCTTCTTGGGCATCTCATTTACGCGAAGTCCGGGCTCAAAGTCAAGTCCTTCCTGGATCAGGATGACATCCGTTGGGGTCAGATTTGGCGTGATCGCCTCGAGGCAGAGATTCTTGGGGCTTCAGTCTTCATTCCTCTTCTAAGTGCGAGCTACTTGGATAGCGATAACTGCCGCATGGAGTTTAACAAGTTTCATGCCAAGGCAACTGCTCTTGGAGTCTCAGAGTTGTTGCTCCCGGTGTTGATTCTTGAAGCGCCAGCGATCTTTCACGAGGAGGCCGAGGACGACATCGTGCAGGTTTCTGCGTCAACTCAGTGGGAAGTGATCGAAGAGGCCGTATTGTCAGATGCCGGATCATCCGCGTGGAAGAAAACGATGGCGAGGTTGGCAGATCGGTTCGTGGACGCGTATCGGGCCGCCGAGGACACGCTGGCGGATCTCGGCGACTCGGAGGTGGGGGCCGAGGGTTCATTCGGCGATGCGGGTGATGATGATGACGAGGATTCGCCGGGTATCAGTGAGATCTACTCTGAGTTGGAAGAATTGCTCCCCGAGATGACCCAAGCGAGTCAGGATCTGACTCCCGCGCTCACAGGGTTGGGTGACGCAGCACGCGCTGCTGGCAAGCTCCCCGATAAGCCGACTGCTAGACAGGTTCAGGCGTGGAGTCTCAGTTCGGCGAAGGCATTCGAGGTCCCAGCAGGACAAATTCTCGAGGCTGGTGAACGGATGTTTGCAGCAGTGAAGAGGGCTGATGTCGCAGTTAGCCGCTTGCGGGCGATAACCGTGGACCTTTCTCGAGGGTCAGGCAGCGTATCGACCGGTTACAACGAGATGATAGCCGAGATGGGCGGACTCGATGTCGTTGCCGAACAGCTTGAGGGCCTGTTGGACAAAATGCGCCCCGCGGAACACTTCTCTGCTGCTCTCCGCAAGGCACTTCGGCCCGCTCGCTTAGGGGTAAAGCGTGTCAGAGACAGTTTGAACTTGCTTCGAAGCTGGGAACCAGTTTCGGCCTAGCCGGCGATGTAGTCACGGTCATCTTCTTAGTGAGAGCCATGAAGTACGAGATCTCTTCAATTCGATGGACAAATAACGAGCCGTTGACACTCACAGGCTCGTCTACTTTGCATGGTTATGATCGTCCGAGACCCGTCGCAGCTTCTCGTACATATCCATCGCGAGCAGCATCTCCTTCACGCGGTCCCAGTTCTGCGACTGGAGAAGGTGCTGGAACGCGCGATTCTGCTGAGCACCGGACGCGTAGGCCGCGTCTTCCAATTCGACGTTGATGCTCGGCGAGAACTCGAAGTCAACGCGGGTGTTCGCGTTGGCCTGCGATCGGAGCTCGTCGCTTTCGAGCACCTGGCCCATGAGCGTGTTCGCCGCCTCGACGGCCTGAACCTCGTCGATGTCAGCGCCCGCAAACAGGTCGTTGATCTTGTCGATCACCTCCGACAACAGCCCGTACTTCGTCTCCCGCGGCGATGCTGACCCCGCGGCCTTCAGGCCGATCAGCTCACCAGCCTCGCCACCAACAAGACGAAGCCGCGCCTGCTCCTGCTTCTTGAGCTGGAAATGCTTCAGCACGATCTCGTCGGTGTCAATCGCCGACGCCGGGGTGTCCTTCCGCTTGATCACCGTCCGGTACACGCGGAGGAAGATCGCCCACTTCTCGATGTCGGTGTCGTCGTAGTTGATGATCTGCGACAGGAAGTCGTATGACTTCACGAATTGGTTGACGGTGCCCCGGAACTCTTCGAGGCGAGCCAGCTCGACGGCGTCATCTTCGGCAGTCGCCGCATCCCACCGATCCCAGAACACGTCTCGGGACGCCTTGATGTGCGAGTAGAGCGCGTTGTGTCGCTTGCCTTCGAGCCACTCGTGCACGACCCCGTCGATGTCGTGCCGGTCGACGATGCGCATCGCCCGCAGCTTCGACAGCATCTCGTGGATGACGTTCGGGTCCGACTCCTCCGTCAGCTCTGCGTCCTCGTAGTACACCTGGAAGGCCGCGAGGACCTCATTCGGATCGTTCACGAAGTCGAGCACGTACGTGTTCTCTTTGCCCGGGAACGTGCGGTTTAAGCGTGACAGGGTCTGCACGGCGGTGATGCCGGAGAGCTTCTTGTCGACGTACATACCGACGAGCATCGGCTGGTCGAAGCCTGTCTGGAACTTGTTCGCGACGATCATCACCTGAAACTCGTCGCCCGCGAACGCCACCTCCAGCGACCGGCCCTTGAGCTCGGGGTTCAGCGTCGTCTCCGTGCACTCGCTTGTTCCGCTCTCCGGGTCGGTGACGGTGCCCGAGAACGCTACGAGCGCGCCGAGGCTGCCGCTGTATCCTCGCTCGCTCAAGAACTTGTCGATGGCGAGCTTGTACCGCACGGCCTCCTTGCGCGACCCAGTTACGACCATCGCCTTCGCGCGTCCGCCGAGCTCGGGTCGCACGTTTGCGCGGAAGTGCTCCACGATGATGGCGACCTTCTGGCTGATGTTCGTCGGGTGCAGCCGCACCCACCGCATCAGCTCCTTGCCGGCCTGCTGCGTGTCGACCTCAACTTCGGTGCCGCTCGAATCGGTGTGCGCGATTTTGAATGCCAGGTCGTAGGGCAGGTAGTTCTTGAGCACGTCGAGGATGAACCCCTCTTCGATGGCCTGTTTCATCGAGTACAGGTCGAACGCCTGCTTGGTGCCGCTCTCGTCCGGGCGCCCGAACAGCTCGATCGTTTTGCCCTTCGGCGTTGCCGTGAACGCAAAGAACGAGATCGACCCAGTGCCTACGCGACGCTGCATCACGTCGGCGAGCACGTCCTCCGCGTCAACGGATGCGTCAGCCGCGTCGGCACCGGAGGTCGCGGTCGCGGGGGTAGGCGCTTCAGCGACATCGACGAGGTCGCCAGCGGATGCGCCCTTCGCGCTCGCGGTCAGCACCTGTTTGAGAGACGCGGCGGCATCACCGGACTGCGACGAATGCGCTTCGTCGGCGATGACGGCGTAGCGGCGCCCTGCGAGGCCTTCGCGTTCCTCGATGAGCTTCAGCGCGAATGGGAACGTCTGCAAGGTGACGCCGATGATCTGCTTGCGTGCGAGCAGTGCCTCGGCGAGACGAGCCGACTTCGCAGCGTCGCCCCCACGCGTGATCGCCTCGAACACCCCACCTGTCGTCTCGAGCTGTTCGACGGCGCGCTGCAGCTGGCCGTCCAGCACCTGCCGGTCGGAGACGACGAGGACCCCGTCGAACACCTTCTGGCCGTCGCCGTCGTGGAGCTGCGCCATGCGGTGTGCGGTCCAGGCGATGGAGTCTGTTTTACCGGAGCCGGCCGAGTGCTGGATGAGATAGTTGCTGCCCGGCCCCTCGTCGCGCACGGCATCCTCGAGCTTTGTGACGGCCCGCCACTGGTGGTAGCGGGGGAAGCGAATCTGCTTGCTGACGGTCTTCTTGCCGGTGACGGAGTCGGTCTTCTCCTCGAACCGATAGTGCATGAACCGACCGACGATGTCGAGCCACGTCTCGCGTTGCAGTATCTCCTGCCAGAAGTACGCGCTGGGGCTCGTCCCGGGGATGGCTGGATTGCCGGCGCCGTTGTTCTTGCCGCGGTTGAAAGGGAGGAAATAGGTGCTGGCGCCCGCGAGGCGCGTCGTCATGTGTGCTTCTTCGTTGGTGACGACGAAGTGCACGAGGGCCCCGCGCCCAAAGGTGAGGAGGGGTTCGCCTTCGGGGCGTCGGTCTTTCGCGTACTGCTTGAGGCCTGCTTGCAGGCTCTGCGTGAGGTCAGTTTTGAGCTCGATCGTCGACACGGGTAGTCCGTTGACGAACAGCACGAGGTCGATGCGGTTGCCGTTTTTCGTCGAGTACCGCACCTGCCGCATCACTCGGAGGCGGTTGGATGCGTACCGCTCGTTCACCTGCGAGTTCAGGCCTGTGGGTGGCTTAGCTTGGAAGAAGGAGAGCTTCGCTGACCCGCCACCGGCGGTGACGCCGAGCGGATCACGCAACAGGCCGAGGGTGCCGCCGCCATTTTGCGGGTCGGTGCCGAGCTGCTTGGTGATGCGGTCGAGAATCTGCCGTTCCGCCTGCGCTCGCACCTCGGCGGATGCATTCGGCTTGATGAGCTTGTTGAGCTGCGGCTGCTGCGTCTCGCGCAGCCACGCGAAGAGGTCTCCAGGGAAGAGCGCATGTTCGCGGTCGTAGTCGGCGTCGTTGGGGGAGTAGAGCCAGCCGTTCGCGGCGAGGTGCTCGCAGATCTCGACTTCGAAGGCATCTTCTTTGTGGATGCTCATGCGTTGACCTTCCCGTGCTGCCGCACGTCGATCTTGCCTGTCACCGCAGCCGAGATGAGCGCGGCGCGGCGTTCCTTCGAAAGCGCGATCGCCTCCCGGGCGTCCGCGATTGTTGCATCGAGCCTGGAGGTCGATGCTTCGAGGACTCGCTCAATCCGAGCCTGTTCTCTGACCGACGGGTACCAGACCGGCGCGGCCCCCAGTGTGTTCTGATTGAGCTTGGGCATCGCCACGCGAGCCGACTGGTCGATGGCGTAGTCGGTGAACGGCTTGCTCAGAAGCAACCAATAGAGGAACCCGTTGCGCAGGACGGCCGAGCTACGCGTACTGAACGCATACATGTCCGCGCTAGAGAGGCACCTTGTCGGTGCGATCACTGCTTTCACAAGTGCAGGTCGAATCTTTGAGTAGAGAACCTGGCCGGGGCGTACGAGGTACTTCCCGCTGATGGCTGCTTGTTCTTGCGCCGTCTCCAGGTAGAGAAGATGACCGGTTTTGCTCTGGATGTGGTTGGGCGCAATCAAGGGCAGATCCTTGTAGGCGTCGCTACGGGGATCGACTTGCCCTTCGTTGAGCTTCACGACTCGTGAGAATCGGTTTAGTTGCCAGCTCACAGGTAGGTCTTGCAACGACCCAGAACCCTCGACGCCTCCCGTGAGCGTTGACGTGATCAGGGCCACGCGGCGCTCGGTTAGGAGTTCGATGAGCTTCTCCTGGTCCGCTATGAACGCGTCGATCTCTGCCGTCTCCCGGTCGAGGTAGTCGACGATCCTTACCTGGACCGGTTTCGGTGGGATCGGGACGGCGACAGTGCGAGCATTAGCCCAACGGAAGTCTGTGGATCGCTCACGGATTCCTTTTGCTAAGGCCTCGATGTAGCCGGTCAGGGCCAAGTTGCGGAGGAGGTATGCGAAATAGTGCGCGTTGTGCTGTGGGCTGACCTGGACCGCTGAGTAGACAGGGGTCGACTTCCCGTCCGAATCGGAAACTCCGATTGCCCCCGCGAAAGCGTCCATGCTGTGAATGACCAGGTCGCCCCGCCGAATGCCCTGGTAGCCGATTTCTTTGTCGGCTTCAGTGAAACCATCAGTTCTTCGGTTTGCCCGCAGGGTGACCTGGCCATCCCGGAACGCGGTCACGATCTGATCTTGTTCCCGAACTGTGCGACGTCGCAGTCGTCCGACGGTGCCCAATGTTTGCGTGGTCCATCCAGGAGGGACGTTTGGGAGCCAATCCAATGTTCGTTTCTCGGCTCGAGTCGCCGTCACGCCTTGACCGCCTCGAGCCGGGCGCGGATTCGGCCGAGGACCTCGTCGAGGTCCCGGTCGATCTCCTCGAGCGAGCGGGGTGGGACGTACTGGTAGAAGTGGCGGGTGAAGGGGATCTCGCACCCTTCCTTCGTCTTGCTCTCATCGATCCACGCGTTCGGCGCGAACGGCTTCACCTCGCGGTCAAAGTATTCGTGAATATCTTCGCTCCATGGCACGTTCTCCGTGTCGCGCAGTGACGAGTCCGCGATCGGCTTGCCCTTCGGGTCGAGGTTGATCTCGCCCCGCTCATCTTCCTCGCCGAGGGCGTCGGTGAGTGCGGTCAGTGCCGCCGCCGGAAGCGCGACCGACGCTGCCTTCAGGCGCTTGTTGAGTTCGGCGGCGAACGTCTTGCGCGCGAACCAGACGCGGGGCACGGCGCCCGACTCGGGGTCGGTCTCGGCTGCCAAGTTCGCGAGGACGCGGCGGAGTGCATCCACTGCCTGCTCGTCGAGTTTCTGCACCTGCCTCAGCTGCATCGTGGCCTCGACGTTTTCGGAAGTGACCGAGTACGCGCGTTGGAGCGGGCGCTCGACGGTGATGGTGCGGTAGTAAAAGGCCTCGCGGTCGAAGATCTTCGACCGGTCGTTCTCTTCGAACGCTGCGTAGAGGCGGGCGATCTCGTCGATGTTCTCCTGCCCGAGTTCGTTGCGCTTCGATCCGAGGCCCTTGCGCATCTTCCGGAACAGCTTGCTGCCGTCGACGAGCTGCACCTTGCCGCGGCGGTCTGGGTATTTATTGGTGGAGAGCACCCACACGTAGGTGGCGATGCCGGTGTTGTAGAACATGTCGGTGGGCAGGGCGATGATGGCGTCGAGGAGATCGCGGTCGAGGATCGACTTGCGGATGTTGCTCTCGCCGGACCCTGCACCGCCGGTGAAGAGCGGGCTGCCGTTGAGGACGATCGCGGCGCGTCCGCCGCCGTCTTCCGCGCGGCGCATCTTGGAGACGAGGTGCTGGAGGAAGAGCATGGAGCCGTCGGAGACGCGGGGGAGGCCTGGGCCGAAGCGGCCGGCGTATCCGCGTTGCTTGTGTTCTTCGGTGACGGCTTTCTGCTGCTTCTTCCAGTCGACGCCGAAGGGTGGGTTGGAGAGGCAGTAGTTGAAGGTGTCGCCGATGTGGCCGTCGTTGATGAGGGTGTCGCCGAAGAATATGGCGTCGACGCTTTGTCCCTTCACCGTCATGTCGGCTTTGCAGATGGCGTAGGACTGCGGGTTGATCTCCTGGCCGGCGAGGGTGAGCGTCGCCGTAGGGTTCATCTCGCGTATGTGGTCTTCGGCGACAGAGAGCATGCCGCCGGTACCAGCCGTCGGATCGTAGATAGAGCGGACGGTGTGCGGGGTGCTGAGAGCGTCGCTGTCGGGCTCGAGGAGGACGTCGACCATGAGCTCGATGACGTCGCGCGGGGTGAAGTGCTCACCGGCGGTCTCGTTGGAGGCTTCCGCGAACTTACGGATGAGCTCCTCGAAGATGTGACCCATCTCCTCGTTGGGCACGGCGGCAGGGGAGAGGTCGACGCCCGCGAAGCGTTGCGTGACGTGGAAAAGGAGATCGGCTTCGTCGAGTTCCGCGATGCGGTCGGTGATCTTGTACTTGTCGAAGATGTCCTTGACGCCGTCGGAGAAGCCGTTGACGTAGTCGAGGAGGTTCGCGGCGAGGTTCTCGGAGTCGCCGAGCGCGGTGGCGAGGTCGAAACGCGAGGCGTTCCAGAACGAGTAAGTGTGGCCGGCTTGGTTCTTCAGGTATGCGGGACGCACCGGGATGCCGGAGCGGTTCGCGATCTCGACCTCGCGCACCACGGCCTTCTTCGTGGGCGAGAGCACCGCGTCGAGGCGACGGAGCACAGTGAACGGCAGGACGATGTCGCCGTACTGGTGCGCCTTGAAGCTGCCCCGCAGCAAGTCCGCGATCTGCCAGATGAAGTTGGCGTGGTTGTTGCTAGCCATGGGCCGGGTGGGGATCCTCTGTGTGGGGTGCATCTGGTACTGAATCGTGTTCAGGGGGTAGCACGCGAGTGCTGCTCCTATATCGATAACTCAGCTCACTGACCGGTAGTGCCTGCCACCGTTTCGAGCGACGCGCGGTCGCGGGGCGCTGGCTCGTATTCGATGCATTCTCGGCGGCCGACCCAGAGTTTTGTGATCTGATCACGTAACTGAAGCCAGCTTAGTTCCTCGAAAGCACGCGTTGACATTATGAGCACTCCAATCGGTCTGGTCAATACTCTGTTGATTAGAGCTACCCGATCGGCAACGGGTCCGTACCTTCGGCGCACCTTTTCTTCCTCGAAGAGGTAGACAAGAACTCCGGATACAGCGGCCTGTGGTGGATTTCCACGCAGTCCAGTGTAGGCACGCCCGACTTGTAGTCCCTGTGTCGCGATCGCCATATTTACCATGTCTTGAGGTAGCCGCATACGCAGGGTCTGCGGCATAGCAATCTTCAGGTTCAGACCCAATTGACCCCATTGTGCCTCGCGGGGCTCGAGAGCAATGTCAAACATGGCTCCGCTCCCAGCTCCAGAGGTCACCTTTACGTCGCGCTCGACATCGAACTTCTGGCTGTATGCCGTGGAAACCGCGTCATTGAAAGAGTCTTCTAAAGACTTGAGGAGCTTGATGCGGTCTTCGCGTCTGAATTCAGGTGCACTGCCAGTGGTGGTTGGTGTCGCTGACGACGGCGAACCTGCATTCGGGGCTGGCGTCGGCGCGTGGCGTTCTAGGGGTGATTCGGCGGTTGCCGATGCGCTGGTGTCTTGCGAAGAATTGAGTTCATCTTCATCGACCTCGCTCTCCCGCTTGGTCTCCGCTTCTTCGGGAGTCAGAGATCGCAGCTGTGCCCGTTGGAATTCAAGATCTGTTTGCGCTTTGTCGTCGAGGCGATTTTGCCCTTTGCGCCATTCGATCAGGGACCAGACGAGAAGCGCGACTCCCGAAAACGCCATGAGAGCGCTGATGTAAGGGATCCTCCGTTGAAAGTCCGAGATCGACGCCTGGCGGTCTAGGAGAGCTTGTGCGGCGGTGGGAGTGAGGGCAGCGATCTCCTCGCTGCTTACGAGAAACGAGCCCATCGACTGATAGAATAGCCATGGGCCAACTACCGCGGCCACCAGCAACAGTGCCGCGATCGAAGCAACGAATTTGTACAGATTTCCGTACTCAAAATTTGGCACCGATCGTCCTTCTTCTCCCAGAAACTACCCAATGCCGGCCCGACATACGCTCCATCCTAAGTGACTTTTGGGGGCTCACGCGTAACGAGTGGCGCCGAGGGGCAAGCTGGAGCAGCGGGGTGATCTGTCAGTGAGCTGCCTAACAAGGACGTACCTCACCGAGCAGTGTGAGTGGTGTCCAGTGCGAATCGTTCGAGCCTGTCTCGATAGGTCGTTCGATCCTTAGTTCTGCGGTCCGTGAGCTTGGCCGACTACAGTTCTCTGGCGTCGCGAGAGCCTGTCGCCTTCTCTGCGGCTCGCCCGAGAAGAAGGCGGCCCCTCAACGCAGACACTCACGCGCAAGCTCGGCGTGCCCGGAATCGTGTTCATGGTGATCGCGGCCGCCGCGCCCATCACCGTGGTCGCCGCGAACTTCCCGATCATCTTCGGCGCTTCCGGCTCCGTCGGGGCGCCGCTCATGGTGCTCGTCGCCACCGCGATCCTGCTGCTGTCCCGGTTGGCTAGGCGTGGATGACGCAGCACGTGCCCGACGCTGAGGCCTGCTTCTCGTCCGTCGACCGCGGTCTCGGGTGACGCTGGGGCTGGGGGCCGCATCCACCGCCCTGCTCTCATACGTGCTGCTCACCTTGTCGATGACCTGCTACCTCGGTGTGGTCGCCTCCGGGTGCGAGCTCACGACGCTTACGGCAGACGGTCGCGACTTTGGCACCGCTCGGTGGTGTCAATGACGGTTCGGTACATACACCGCCTCGGCAGTTGAGCCCAGCTGACTGGCGAAGCGCGGGGCGGACGCGGATGCTCTGCCGACGATTGACCTGCGGCCACCGGGGCCTCCCCGAATGCAACCTTGGGCACAGCGCCGTCAGTTTTAACTTTAGATACTCTAAAGTTAAGAAATTGCGCACGCGCCAAACCGAAGAGAGGTGGCCCAATGTTCTACGTCGATCGCATCTGGGAGCCACAGGACACCTTCGGCGTGAGCCGGAAAGACCGCGTGGGCGGCAGGTACCGCGCATTTGTTCCCGACGAACTCGACCCCGACCTCGCACCCCTCTCCGCAGCCGCTGAACGCGCCGCGCAGGACGCGCTTCAGGCGCTCACTCGCGCAGACGAGCGCGTGGGAACGAACGGTCAATTCCTCAACCACCTGCTCATTCGATCCGAGAGCATCTCCTCATCCTGGATCGAAGGAAACCGCGTCACGCCCAAGCGTCTGGCGATCGCCGAGCTCTTGCGCCAAGGCAAGCCCGTCGCGCTCGACGTTGTCGCCAACGTGCGCGCCACCGAAGACGCGATTGCCGCTCTAGCCGAGCACACGCGGCCCATCCAGGTCGCCGACCTCGAAGCGCTCCAGCACACGATCGAACCGGGCCTCGCCCTCGGCATCCGCACCGAGCAGAATTGGGTGGGCGGCCCGGGCTCCTCACCGCTCCGCGCAGAGTTCATCCCGCCGCCCGAAACAGAAGTGGGTCGCCTCATCGGCAACCTGGCCGACTTCGTGACCGCCACCGAAGGGAATCCCATCGTGCGCGCCGCTATCGCGCACGCGCAGTTCGAGACGATCCACCCCTTCGTCGACGGCAACGGGCGCACCGGCCGTGCCCTCATCCACACCGTCCTCAAGCGTGCAGATGCCCTCCGGAACATCCTCATACCCATCAGCACAGTCTTCGCCGGCGCCAAGAATGCGTACATGGACGGGCTCACCGAGTACCGATCGGGACGCGTCGACGAATGGGTCATCGCGTTCTCTGAGGCTGCGGAGCTGGCGGCCGCCAATGTGGTTCGTCTCGCGGACGACGTGCAGCGACTCGACGGAGAGACCCTCGAGCAGCTCATCGAGTGGCGCACCGAGCAGCAGCTGTCGCCCGCACGTCCCAGACGCGACGCTGTGGCGCTGCGCATCCTCGGTCGGCTGGCAACCGAACCTGTTCTCACTGCCGAGTCTGTTGCGGCAGTTCACGACGTCTCCAACGTCGCCGCCCATAGGGCGCTCACGCAGCTCGGCGACGCCGGAGTGCTCTCCCGCAACACGGACCATAAGGGGCGCGTCGTCTGCTGGAGCGCAGACCGGCATCTGGCACTCGTCGCGCTCACCGACCGCAGCGACCGGGTCGGCGGCGCCGACACCGCCGGACGGACTCCACCACGCGGGCCGGACGCCCCCGATCGCAGTGTCGTCGGAAACCTCAGAGGCGACTGACGCCTCCTATCTTTACTGCATCCGTGCGTCACGGTGCCGGTAGAGCGCGGACTCCAGCACGACTGCTCGGCTCCGCGCATCCGGGGGCTCGCGACCAAACTAAAGTTCAGGGGTACCCGCGCGAGCCCACCCCCTGTCTTCGGCTCGCCCGAGAAGAGGACTCCCCCTTGACGCAAACGCTCACCCGCAAGCTCGGCGTGCCCGGAATCGTGTTCATGGTGATCGCGGCCGCCGCGCCCATCACCGTGGTCGCCGCGAACTTCCCGATCATCTTCGGCGTATCCGGCTCCGTCGGCGCACCCCTCATGGTGCTCGCCGCAACCGCGATCCTCCTGCTCTTCTCGATCGGCTACGCGTGGATGACCCCGCACGTGCCAGACGCGGGTGCCTTCTACTCGTACGTCGACCGCGGACTCGGGCGGCGCCTGGGCCTCGGCACCGCATCCATCGCCCTGCTCTCCTACGTGCTGCTCACTGTCTCGATGACCTGCTACCTCGGCGTGCAGGCCGGCAACCTCTTCGAGCTGTGGACCGGGATGCAGGTGCCCTGGTGGCTCATCTCCGCCCTCATGATCGCGATCGTCGGGTTCCTCGGCTACCGCAACATCGACCTCTCCGCGAAGGTGCTCGGCGTCGTGCTTGTGCTTGAGGTCATTGCGGTCATCGTCATCGACGTGGGTGTGCTCGCCTCCGGGCGTGAGCTCACGACGCTGCCGTTCAGCGTCAGCGAGGCCGTCTCCGGTACGCCCGGCCTCGGCTTGCTGTTCGCGTTCCTCGGTTTCTTCGGGTTCGAAGCAACCGCGGTGTTCCGCAACGAGGCGCGCGACCCCGAGCGTACCGTTCCTCGCGCCACCTACATCGCCGTCATCGCGGTCGGTGCCCTGTACTTCGTGTCGTCGTGGCTCGTCATCGCGGGCCTCGGCGCCGACGACGCGGTCGCCCTCTCGAACGAGGACCCGGCCGGGGTTGTCGTGGGCCTCGCCGGCGACGTGGTCGCACCGATCATGGCCGACATCGTGCAGGTCCTCGTCGTGACGAGCATGTTCGCGTGCATGCTCGCGTTCCACAACATCGTCACCCGCTACCTGTTCACGCTGGGGGAGCGGGACGTGCTGCCCCGCACCCTCGCCGCCGTGCACCCGAAGCACTCGGCGCCGTCGCGCGCATCCCTGTGGGTGACGATCATCACCGCCGTCGTGGTCGTGGTCTCCGCGCTCGCGCAGCTCGACCCGGTGCTGCAGATCTACACCTGGTACTCGGGAGCTGGCGCGGTGGGCGTCATCGTCATGATGACCCTTGCGAGCTTCGCTGTCGTCGCCTTCCGCGCGCGTCTGAAGCGGGATGCAGTCGAAGGGACGGCCTCGTCGTGGGTCACCGTCGCGTCGCTCGCCGGTGGAATCGGGCTTGTCCTCGTGCTGATGATCGCGATCTGGAACTTCCCGTTCCTCGTCGGCGGAGTCGTTGCCGCGATCATCTGGGGAGCGGTGCTGGCCGGGTTCTTCGCGATCGGGACGCTGCTGTCTGCCCGCGTATAAACCCAAGCACCATTCGAGGAGCACGGTTCAACGCAAGACTTGCAGAATGACATCTCCGAAATGGCGGGGATGCGCGAGGATCCGCCGGGTGTTCTGCGCCCGCGCAGTGAGTATGTTGCGCAGTGTGGTCACCTGCCTAGGTTCCCGGTTTCTTATGACATCGGCGAGATTTGTTGGTCGGATGAAATCGAGACACCCGCCTTGCCGGTCTTGTCCAAGATGAACCAATCGTCCGCGAGTGCGAGCACTTGCGTGCCCTTTCGCAGTTCTCTCATCGCAGCTGCACCCGCGCTACCCGCTGAGGCAAAGAGGTACAGTGCTTCCGGAGTCTCAGAGTCAGTCTCAACGGCGCTTCGAAGGCGTATCGATATACGGCCGCTGCTGTTGACGTACGCGCTGTCCTCCACTATGGCTCGCGCGAGCCTCGGCCACCTCGCCTGCCCATCGAATACGGTCGTGATGCTCTCGCGCAACCGGACTAGGTCGGAAGTCGAAGGGCCGTAGCAAAATTCACTCCAGGTGTAGTTCACTCCGTTGTGGCGAACCCAGTATCGCGCCAGCACGCTCTCGTCGCTTCCGGATTTATCGACCAGGGTCGCGATGTCGGTCGCAGCCTCGAGGATTGCTGCGTAGTTCTCATGGAAGGAGCCGTGATCGCTGGGATTGGGCGTGCCACTTCGAGCGGGTGTTTCGGGTCTAGTTCCCCATCTCAAGAGAAGAGTGTCACCTTTGACGCTGATGAATCTACGGTGAGCCGACAGGAGCGCCTGCATGGCAGCGCGAGCGTTCAAGTAGCAGGTTCGTGAATGATCTCGGTCATCCCCGTGCACGAAGGTTGCATTGCGAGTTACTCGTCCTGGTCCATCTTTGGCGAGCGTCGCAACTCGGTGAAACTTGTATCGAACAGTGCAGCCTTCTCCGTTGCAGAACCAGGGTCCTGTCTTGAGTCCATCAGTTCCGGTTATTGCGTTTGCATCGAACACTGAGCCATTAGCGTGACGAGCGAGCAATGGGCCACATCCTGTCAGTCTTGGCTGCTTCTGCGTAGAGGCGGTGCCATAGTTGGATTTCGATTGAGTAGCTGTAATCATACTTCGGTGCGAAGCGCTCTGTACTTGAATTGGTGTTTTATCTCGATGTTCTTGGGGCTCGCCGTCTCTTTTTCGGGCGATTTGCGGTTCTCCCGGCGCCTGCGTAGGGCGTTTCTTGAGGTAGGCCTCGGGTCCGCGTGGCTCATGACCTTCATGTCTCAGGAAAGGCCCACCCACCGTCGCCGCTCTCGAAGGGCCGAGTTCTTCATCGACTCAGTCCAGCGCCCGACATGTGGCAAGTGTGAGGGGCAATTCCTGCCCCGGTTGCCGGGTCGCCCCTCGCATGTCCATGCCTGAGGCGGAGTGCAGTCCGTTTCCGCCTGGTCGAAAGCTCTAAGAGTCGAGGGGGCGGGCCGCAGAGGGGACGCGCGGAAGACCCGGAATGGCTTGTGTAGGCGCGCTGAGCACTCGTAGGTGATTGAAGCCGGGCGCGTGCGAGGGTTCATCGATGGCGGCGAACCGCCTGCCGCCCGCAAACCCCGCCACGGCTAGAGATTCACCGCACCCAGCACGTGCACCTTGATGCCCATATCGGCGAACATCGCGGCCTTGGCAGTCAGCGCCTTGTCGGCGGTGGCCGCGTCCGGGGCGTACGCCAGCTGCACGTGGTTCGCCTTGTGGCGGGCCATGAACTGGTTTCGGGAGATGCCATGCAGCACCACGTGAGCGATCGGCCACTCCGGGTTCGTCGCCTCCTTGCGGCGCTTCGTCTCCTCCACTGGCAGCTCGACGACTGATCCGCGGAAGACATCCGCCTGCAGGATGCCTTCCGCGATGTAAACGCGACTCAGGACGACCTCGCCCGGCTTCGAGCATCCGTTGATCGTCGCCCCACCGGCAGGGAAGAACACGGGGTCCTGACGCCACGCCTCCGCGTTCGACCAGCCACCCAAGTGCGAGCCAGGAACCGAACCGGAGATCTCGTAGACCCACACGAACTGCCCGTCGAAGTCCTCGCCCCAACGCACATCATGCAACGTGTTGTCGGGCAGAAGACCCATCGCACGCCACACCCGGTCGGTGACGAGCGCGTCGACGGCGACGCCCTCGTCCGCTTCGTTGAAGTGCGGGAACGCGCGCCCCTCGTGCAGCACGCGGGCACCGTCACGCGAACGCACCGGCGGCCGGTCGGTCGAGTTCAGCAGCCCCTCCGCCAGGTCAGACGCCGGCACAAGATCCTTCAACCCCTGCTGGTACTGGATGCCCACCGCGTCCAACCCGAAGTCGTCGGCGATACGCAGCGCGGCAATGTACATCTTCAACTGCCACTGCACCTGCTCCCGCGTCAGCTGCGTCGCGTCGTCAGTGCCGAACTGGAAGTGGAGGCCCTGGTCTACGAGCCATGCGAACGCCTCGTCCGCATCCGCGTCGTCGACCTTGAGCATCTCCGCGTACAGCGCCGACTGCGACAGTCGCTCCTTGTAGATGCCCGTCTTGTTGAGCAGCTCGTCATCGATGATCGCGTTGTACATGCCCATGCAACCCTCGTCGAAGACGCCGATGATCGCCTTCTCCGAGGCGAGCTTCGCCGCCAGCGCCTCGCCAACAGCTCGTTCCGCGCTCACCGGCAGGTCACGCTGAGGATGCACGTGCGAGTCGTCGTGCGCGATCACCCCGGACTGGGTCCACGACCGCAGTCCATCCAGGAACCACTCGTCAGCGAAATCGACGGACCACAGCGTCGAGTAGGCGGTGCCCATCTTCGTGAGCGACGCGTTCAGCCCCAGCAGTCCGACGAGTCCCGGCCACTCACCGCTGAAATTCGCGACCGTCAGAATCGGCCCCCGATGGGTGCGCAACCCCGCGAGCACATGATGCGAGTACTGCCAGACCGCTTCGGCGACGATCAGTGGGGCGTCCACCGGGATGTGCTTGAACACGTCGAGTCCCATTCGCTGGCTCGAGATGAACCCGTGGCCGGTCTTCGGGTCGACGTCATTGGCCCGCTGCACGTTCCAGCCGAGGTTCTCCAGCGCGCGAGTCACGCCGTGCTCGAGTTCCAGTTGCGCCGGCCAGCCCGCGATGTTCGCGGACTCGCGCAGGTCGCCAGATGAGATGAGGTATGCGGTCTTCGGGGTCGTAGCTGGGCGGGGGGACAGGGTGGGAAGCGTGTAGGTCACGGGTCTCCGATCAGAGGGGGTGGATGCGGTGCTCAGCTGTGAGCGCCGCGGTGCAGTGCTGCGAGTTCGTGGACGACGGACTTCGAGTCCCCGTAGAGGCGCAGGTAGAGCTCGAAGAGTCCGTCGTAGAAGTCCTTCAGGGCCGGGTTCGGGGTGATCACCTCGGTGGGTGGATTCCAGTCAGAGATGCTGGGCAGGCCGTCTTCGCCCGCCGCACGGGCGAACGCGCGCGCTGCGAGGAACGCGGACCCGTAGCTGGCGCCAATCGTCACTAATGGCACCTCCTGTGGAAGCCCGCAGACATCGGAGACGGTCTGCAGCCACAGCCGTCCTTGCGTTCCACCGCCCACGGCAACGATCCGCTGCAGGGCAGCGCCCGCCTCCCGCATCGTCTCGATGTTGTGGCGAACGCCGAAAGCTGTCGCCTCCAGTGTCGCGCGGTACAGGTCGCCGCGGGTGTGCTCGAGTGTCAGCCCGGCGATGACGCCGCGAGCTTGCGGGTCCTGGATGGGGGTACGCTCGCCCGCGAAGTAGGGGAGCATCAGCAGCCCGTTCGCACCAGGGCTCGAGGGGGCCGCCTCCTCGAGGAGCTGCGGGTACTCGGCGCCCGTGAGGTTCCGCAGCCACCCCGTCAGCGCACCTGAGGTTGCGAGCCCACCGGCGAGATTGCGAGTGCCAGGGACAGTGCCGACGGTGGTCCACATCGACGGTGAGCGGTGCGTCTCGTCCGTCGTGGCGATGAGGAACAGCGTCGTGCCGTACATGACCATCAAGTCGCCGACCTCGAGCGCGCCGACGCTGGCCGCCTCAGCCCAAGCGTCGATCGTGCCGGTGATGACCGGGGTTCCCGGAGCGAGGTGCGTCTCGGCGGCCGCCTCGGCGGTGATGACTCCGGCGACGTCACCTGCCCACGCGAGCCGTGGCCGCTCGAGTGAGCCAGCGTAGCGGTCCCACCACTCCGCGTGCCAGCGCTCGGCCTCGATGTCATAGAGCGGTGACACCTGGCTCGCCGAATGGTGGTCGAGGCAGTACTCACCGGTCAGCTTTCGCACGAGCCATGAGGCAGGCATGAACACACGCCGCGCCTGCGACCAATGCTCCGGTTCCGACTCCGCTATCCAGGCGATCTTCGGGCCGCCCGCCTGTGAGCTGAGCACCGAGCCGCCGACCGCGGTGATGGCCCTTTCTCCGAGCTCTCGCGTCATCCGGGCAACCTGTTTCGAGGCGCGGGTGTCGATGCCGTAGAGGATCGCCGGGCGCACCGGACGGTCGTCGTCGTCGGCGAGGAGCACGCACGGTCCCATGCCGCTGACACCGACAGCGTCGACGACAACGCCGGGGAGGGAGGCGACCAGCTCCCGCGCTATGTCGGAGAACTCCGACCACCAGATGTCGGCGTCCATCTCAACCCACCCGGTGCGGGGTCGGTCGACCTCATGCTCGCGCACCGCCTGCGCGACGATGGTGCCGTCGCTGGCGACGAGCACGCCCTTGCTGCTCGACGTGCCGATGTCGACTCCGAGTGTGTAACCCATGGGCGGTACCTCCAGGTTTCGAAAGATGTGGCAGTGCAATCGATTACAAATTGGTGGGGAAAGAGAGACGGGGTTGGCCGCTGCTCGCGGGTCAGTCGCGAGCTGCGGCGGCCCGTTGGACGGTGTGAGGCAGCACGACCGTCTGAATCGGGCGCTCATCTCCGGCGATCCGCTCGATGAGCACGCGCGCGGCCACGCTGCCCATCTCCTGGGCGGCGAGCCGCACGATCGTCACGGCGCTGGGTGAGATCGTGCTGAACGGCAGCGAGCCGATGACGGCGACGCCGAAGGTCGGCGGGGTCAGTCCTCGTTCGCCGAGCAGCTGAATTGCCCCGACGCCGATCAGGTTGTTGCCTGCGACGACAGCATCCGGTGGCTCCGGCAGATCGAGCAATTCGCTCATCGCGGCGCGGCCGCCGTCGACGTGGAACGTCGAGAACCGGAGGATGTTCTCATCCACGTCCAATGGAGACGCCCCAAGCGCGGCCCGCCAACCCTCAGCCCGTTCGAGCGCGGTGTCGATGTCCGCCGGGCCCGCGATGTGCGCGATGCGCGTGAACCCGGCCGCAAGGAGTTCCTCGGTCGCGGCCGCCCCTGCTGCCCGGTTATCCATCACGACGAGGTCGGCGTCGTGTGCGGTCCGGCGGTCGACGATCACGACGGGTCGGTTCGTGGCGAGCATCTCGTCCAGTCGGGTTGACGCCGAGGCCGGGGCGATGATGACCCCCGCCATCGACTCCCATCCGCTGACTTGCAGATAGCGCGCCTCCTTATCGAGGCGGCCGTCGGAATTGCAGAGCACGACGGAGTAGCCAGCCTCCGACGCGACGTCCTCGACCCCACGGACCATCTCGGTGAAGTAGGGGTTCTGCACGTCGGGGATGATGAGCGCGATCGTCTCGGACTCCCGTCGGCGTAGGTTGCGCGCCACTCGATTCGGCGTGAAGTTCAGTTCCTTCGCGGCGGACCTGACCGCTTCGGCTTTCGGTGCGGAGACGCTTGCTCCGTTGAACACACGCGAGACCGTGGCCGTCGAGACTCCGGCGAGTTTCGCGACGTCATAGATCGTCGACATGTCAGCACAGTAATCGATTTCGCGGGGGTGGCACGGAGACAGCGGACGCGGCGTTCGAGTTCGCCGGGCCGGCCTGCGCACCGAAGAGGTGCGCGTGCGCAGGCCGCCCGACTCCATGTGTTCCGCTCCTCGTCGTTCCGGTTACTCGCTGGTTACTCGCTGCTCGCGGCCTTGCGGTGGCGGAGCAAGAGCGCCGCAGCGCCGAAGAGGACAAGAGCGAGCGCGGAGGCGGCTCCCAGCCAGGGAACCTCGCCGCCGGTCGTCGCGAGCGAGTCGGTCCCGCCGGCTGTCGCGCTGCCAGTCGACGAGGGCGTGGCCGTCGTCACAGGCGCAGCGGTAGCTGACGTGGTGGCCGTCGGTGAGACGGTCGCCTCAACGTCGGTCGGGACGGGGACAACCGGAGCATCCGTGGGTGTCGTCGTCGGAGCCGTGGTCTCCGATGCCGTCGGCGTGGGAGTGACACCCGGGGTCGCACCGAGCTCGAGGTCGGCAAGCGGGATGCGCGAGAACTCGACGTCCTCCTTGTTGGTGCCATAGGAGACGTAGAGCGAGTCGCCCCAGACGAGGCTCTTCTGGTAGCTGTAGCCCGGGTTCTTGGACTTGCCCTCATAGCGCTTCGGCTGCAGGTCGGCCGAGTCGCGGATCACGAAGCCCTGGTCGAAGGTCACACCGTCGGCGCTCAGCACGATGACGAGCGGGTAGCGGGTCTTCGTGCCGGTCAGGCTCCCCGTCAGGTACGCGGTGCCGTCGGGCAGGTTGCCCGCGCTCTGCTTCGTTCGCGAATCAGGCACGTTCGTGACGACGGCCTGAGACCACGTCTCGCCGTTGTCCTCGCTCTTCGAGGCGAGCTTGAACATCGTGCTGCCGCCCTGGTCACGGAAGGTCATGAAGATGGATCCGTCTGCCGCGACGTGCCAGCTTGGCTCCAGCTCGCGCGACATCTCGTTCTCGAGGTAGGGCTGGTTCTCGAACTCACCCTGAGTCCAGCCGCTCACACCGGTGGGGTCATCCGTGTAGTACGGCTTCACGTGGAGGCCGGGCTGCACATGGAATGCGGTCAGCAGGCGGCCGCTCGGCAGGGCTTTGACGTCCTGCTCGATGATGCCGAGCACCGGCTCGCCGGCCTCGTCCGTCACACGCTGTGGCTCCGACCAGGTGACACCGTCGGTGCTGGAGACGTACTCGGTGTACCCGCCGCGAGGTTCGAGCGCTGCCGGCCAGACGTTCAGGTACGCGATGAGCGTCTCTCCGTCCGTCCACCAGCCGCCGTTCGACGTGTACCCGTCGTCGCGGGGTTCGGTGAGGGGGATCGGTGCGGACCACTCGCTGCCGTTGTCGCTCACGCTGTACGTGACGATCGTCTCGGGGGCGTCCTCGTCGAGCGCCGACGACTGCCATTGCGCGTAGAGGCGGTCCTTGAACGGCATGAGCACCGTCCCGTGGTTGAACTTCGCGTCGTCGTCGCCAGGCTCGAAGATGGTCACGGTCTCGGCGTTCTCTGCCTGGGGGAGGCCGAGCGCATTCAGATCCGTGGTGTCGATCAGGCCTTCGGTGACGCCGATCGTGGTCGGTGGCTCGGCGGTGTCCGCGAGGGCTGGGCCCACGGCGATACCTGCGGTGAGCGCGAACGCGCTGAGCAGAGAGCCGCCGATCAAGACAGGGGCGCGGTGCCGGGTTTGGGGGAGCGTCATTGCATCCTTCTTTTCGGTGTGGGGATCGTACTTCTAGTGGAACCGCGCGACTGCGCGGCGGAGGCGTGCGACGGTGACCTCATCCGGTTCCTGGATGGGCATGCGTCGACCACCTACGTTGTGGCCCGCAAGGCGATGCACTGCACGCATCCGGGCTGGAGAGCCGTCAATCGCCGCGACGGCTTCGTCGATGTCGGGTTGGATGCTCGCAATGCGTGCCTCGTCTCTGTCGATCAGCGCGTCTCGCATCCGCACGAACGGGCGGGAGAAGGCGGAGGCCACCCCGGAGATCACACCGTCGGCGCCGGCGGCACCTGCGCGCGCGAAGTCGCCGTCGGATCCCGTGTAGATCCGGAACTCCTCGGGAAGCTCGCTTCGGAACGAGGTGATGAGACCGAGCGCCTCACCGCTCACCTTGACGCCGACTACCCCGGGCAGGGTGCTGAGGCGAAGCAACAGCTCCCGGTCGACGGGGATCCCGGTCCGCGCCTCGAACATGTACACGTAGACGTCGAGCCCGTCGGCCTCGGTGACCACATCGCGGAAGAAGCCGTACACCTCGTCTGGGTGGGCGGGCAGGTAATACGGCGTCAGGACTGCGATCTCCTTGGCGCCCGCCGCGCGCGCGCCGGCGATGAGCTGCGTGACCTCATAACGGCTCGCTGCTCCGACGTGCACGATGACGCGGATATCGGTCAGCACTTCGACCGAGAGTCGCGCGACGGCGTTGCGCTCCTCGATCGAGAGCGCCGGGAACTCTCCCGTCGTGCCGAGTACAAGCGCACCCTGCACGCCGGATGCTGCGACGTAGTCGAGGATGCGTCGGCACCCGGCGAGATCGAGCCCGTCGCTTTCGTCGAAGGCGAGGGGGACTGCGGTGATGATGTCGTGCGAGGACATGGGTCGCTTTCTGCTGAGGGGGTATGGCCGGGCTCCGGACGCGATCGCTGATCGCGTCCGGAGTCTTAGGGTCAACTGGAGTACGCCTGATCCATCGACTGGAGTACGGCGTCGGGGTCGGCCTGGCCGGAGAACAGCTGCTGGGTGCCGATGAACAGCGCCGACTGCGCCTTGGCGTTCGGCCAACCCTGGTCTGGCATCGGTGCGGTCTCGCCCGATTCGATGACATCGGCGGCGCCCTGGAGCACGGGGTCGAGTTCGACATCGGTGTTCGTCACGGCGGGGAGGCCGGGTGCTGTGTCGAACCAGACGCTTGTCGCCTCCGGCGTCGCAAGCCAGTCGACGAACTCCAGCGCGTTTGCCTTGTTGGCTGCTCCCTCGTTGACGGCGAAGGCGACACCGATGCCGCGCGGGATGGCCGTCGTGCCCGAGTCATCGCCGGGGAGGGCGAAGAAGCCGAACTCGGTGCCCTCCGGTGACGCGGATGCGAGCTGCGGGTACGAGGCGAGCACCTGCACGACACCGACCGCTTCGCCGGTAGCCACGAGGTTGTACGAGGCGGTGACGTCGGTGCCGAGGGGGTCCTCGTTGAAGCAGCCGGCCTCATCCATCTCGAGGTACTTATCGAAGGCGGACTTCCAGCCGGAATCCGCGAAGGTGGCGGAGCCGTCTGCGAGGCTCGCATCGAATTCGGGAGTCTCGCCGTAGACCGTGTTCGCGACGAGTGCGTACGGGATGAGCTGCGTCACCCAATCGGTCTGGATGCCCAGTGCGAACGCGACCTTGCCTTGCGCCTTCACATCCGCGCAGTAGTCGAGCAGCTCCGTGTAGGTCGTCGGAGCTTCGAGGCCGAGCTCGCTCAAGGTCGCGGTGTTGTAGATCGCCCCGACGGCGTCGAGCTTCGACGGAAGGCCGTAGGTGCCTCCGTCGATCTGCAGCGTCTCAGCCGTGCCCGGGTCCACGGTGCCCACCCAGTCGCGATCGGAGAGATCCGCGAGGTAGCCGGCGCCCTGCAGGACATCGATGGCGCCGGGGTTTCCGCCACCGGCCCAGACGGTGAAGACGTCAGGAGCAGTTCCGCTGGAGAGCTGCGTTCGCAACGTCGTCTGGTACTGCGAGGTGTCGGCGACCGTGACGTTGACTTCGATTCCGGTCTTCTCCTCGTAGGCGGCGACAACCGCCTCCATGGGAGCTTGGTTATTCGAGGTGGTGGCGATGTTGAGAGCGTCAGTTGGCTCCATCGAACCCTCGGCGGGTGCGGAGTTCGAGCAGCCCGCGAGGACGAGGGCAGCGATGCTGACACCGGCGACAGCGGCGATGTTGCGCATTTTCATGGTTATGGGTCTCCAGAGAAGGCCGAAACGAAATCAGCCTGAGAGGGGGAGGGGAGGGGGCCGACGTCAGTCGACGGGGAAGTGCAATGAGTACGTGCCCGGTTCGAGCTGCAGCGTTGTGCACGCCGAGCCGAGCTCGGTCACGGTGATGCCCGTGGACCGGCTGATCTCGATACCTCCTTCCGTGATCGTCGAATCGGAGGTGCAGGGAAGCTCTGCGGTAGCGGCGGGCCCCGGCGGGACCGTGACCTGCCAGGTGATCCCGTTCGAATCCCGTTTCCAGGAGCTCTCGACTCGACCTCGTGGTGTCTCGAGGGCACCGGTGGCGTGATTGAGGTGGGGATCGAATCGGGGCGCGAGCGCCAGCTGCCGGAACCCGGCCGAGGTCTCGGACTGGCGTATGCCGAGGATCCCGGAGAGGAACCACTCGCCGACCGAGCCGAGCGAGTAGTGGTTGAAGCTGTTCATCCGTGCCGATTGGAAGCCACCTTCTGAGCTCCAGCCGTCCCAGCGTTCCCAGATCGTGGTCGCCCCGTTCTTGACGGAGTAGAGCCAGGACGGGTACTGCTCGTTGTGCAGCAGCTGGAAGGCGAGGTCCTCACGGCCGATCTCGGCGAGTATCGGACAGAGCAGGCCAACCGTGACGAACCCCGCCGTGAGTGTCGTGTCCGCGCGGACGACAGCTTCCACGAGCTTTTCTGCGATGCGCGCACGCTCGGCCTCGTCGGCGTGCAGGTCGAAGGCGAGCGTCAGGAGATAGGCACCCTGAGTGTCGCCGGCGACGGTTCCGTCGGATTCGACGAACTCGTTCCGGTAGGCCTCGACGATGCGGGCGTGCAGCGACTCGAGCTCATCGGCCTCTTCCGTCCGGCCGAGCACTCGCAGGGAGCGCGCCGTCAGATCTGTGCTGTACGCGAAGTACGCCGTTGCCAGGAGATCCTTGCGAGTCTCCGCCCCGACCTGCAGCCAGTCGCCGTAGTTGTTGCCCACCTGGTTTCGCCAGATGAGGTCCGTGTTGTGCCGCTCGATGTGCCGGACCCAGGCGATCATCGACTCTGCCGATTCCCGCAGGATGACGTCGTCGCCGGTCGCCCGGTAGATGTTCCAGGGAATGGTGACGCCGCCGTCACCCCAAGCGGGGGCTCCTTCCCGGAGGTGGATGAGGTGCGGAGCGATGTCGGGGAAGGCCCCGTCGTCGCTTTGCGCGCTCCGCACATCCCGCATCCATCGGCGAAGCAGAGGCGCGACATCGGCGATGGCGAGAGCTGTCGGCGCGAAGACCTGCGCGTCTGCGAGCCAGCCGAGGCGTTCGTCGCGTTGTGGGCAGTCGGTGGGGATGGAGACGAAGTTGCCGCGCAGCCCCCATTCGATGTTCTTGAAGAGCCGGTCCAGGGCCGGGCTCGACGAGGCGAACTCGCCGATGATGTCGAAGCCGTTGTGGAGGACAACAGCCGAGATGTCGGCAGGATCGAGGTCACCGTCCAGGCCTTGAACTTCGGCGAACCGGAAGCCGTGAAGCGTGAAGCGTGGCTCGAACGTCTGCTCATCGGCCCCGTTAGTCCAGAACACGTCGACGGGCTCCGCGGTTCGGAGGTTGGCCGTGTACAGCTCCCCGGCGTCCAGGACTTCGGCGTGGTTCAGCTGGATGCGCGTGCCGGCAGCCTGTCCTCGCACGGTCAGTGACACTCGGCCGACCAGATTCTGTCCGAAGTCGACGATGTGCCGCCTCGGTTCACGTTCAGTGACCGACACTGCCTGCAGCGTCAGGGTCCGCCGGACCCCGGGGTCGACCTCCGGCGTGAGCTTCGAATGATCGTGGTCGACGACGACAGCATTCGACCACCCCTCGAGATCGCTTCCGGGAAGATGCCAGTCAGGTTCTTCATGCCTGGAGTCCTCGTACTGGCCCATGAGCTGGTCCGCGTAGATGATCTCGCTCGGAGCCTCGCGCCAGGAGTCGTCGGTGGCGATGACACTGCGGCCGCCATCCGAGGCATCGAGCATGAGCTGCACGAGCAGCGCAGGCTCCTTGCCGTAGTGCTGAGCCTGGTGTCGGCGATCTGTGCCGATGAAGCCGACGTACCAGCCGTCGCCGAGGAGGGCGGCGATGCTGTTCTGGCCTGCTCGGAGCAGCCCAGAGACGTCCCAGGATTGGTACGTGATGCGGTCGCGGTACTCGGTCCAGCCGGGCGCGAGCTCGTCGGTGCCGACTCTCGTGCCGTTCACGTAGAGACGGTAGATGCCGCGGGCTGACGCGTGAACCCTCGCGGACTCTGGAACCGCGTCGAGCTGGAAGTGGCGGACGAAACGACGCACCGGCTGCAATTTGTTGACGGTGAAGCTGATGTCCGTGTCCTGCGGCGGCACGGCGGTCTTCCGGAACACGGGGTTCTTGCCGATCCAGGCGGCACTCCATTCATCCGGATGCACGATGCCGGTGGCGAAGCGACTCGTCGTCGTGGAGGTCTCGCCCGTCGCATCCTCGATGTCGAGCGTCCATTCGTAGGCGGCGGAGCTCGACAGCGGGTAACCGCGATACCGAGCCGCGGTCGTCTCGATCGTCTCGACGCGCCCCGATTCCCAGACTCGCACCCGCCCACCGGGCAGCAGTGCGTCGACACGGATGCGGTAGGCCAGCTGCCGCGAGCCACGGTCGGCCGAGCGGAGTCGCCACGAGAACGTGGGGGAGGCGACGATGCCCTGCGGCTCGCGCTGGCCGTCGACGCTGAGGTCGTACGCTGTCACGCTCATCCCTTCAGCCCTCCTGCGAAGCCCTTGATGATCTGCTTCTGCATGAGGAAGTAGACCGTCAGCACGGGGAGGACGCTGATGATGAGGCCCGCGAAGACGACGGGCCAGTTGGAGACGAACTGTCCGACGAACGCGAACAGCGCGACGGGGACTGTCTGCTGGGGCGTGCCGCTGAGGTACAGGAGCGGCACCAGGAAGTCGTTCCAGATGGTGATGGCGTTGAGGATGATCACGGTGCCGGTGATCGGGCGGAGCAAGGGGAAGACGATGCTGACGAAGGTGCGAACTGGGCCGGCCCCGTCGATGGCGGCGGCCTCCTCATAGTCTCGATCCAGGGTTCGGAGGAAGCCCGTGTAGAGGAAGACGGAGAACGGCACCTGGCTGCCCGTGTAGAAGAGGATGAGCGAGAAGAGAGAGCCGAGGAGGCCGAGGTCTCTCATCGTCTGGTAGAGCGGAATCAGCGCCACCTGGAACGGGATCATCATGCCGACGAGGACCACCCAGAAGAGGGCAGTGGAGAGCTTGGACAGCACTCGTGCGAGCGGGTAGGCGGCCATTGCGGAGATCGCGACGATGAGCACGACGCTCGTGACCGTCACGATCGCACTGTTGAGCAGCGCCGACGCGAGCCCCGCCTGGTTCCAGGCCTCGATGAAGTTCCCGAACGTGGGCTGGGTTGGTGGGAGCAGCGGAGATGACGTGTCGCCGGATGGTCGGAGCGCCATGTTGACGAGGATGTAGACGGGGAAGACGAAGACCACCGCGAGGGCGAGCATGACGACTTCACGGGCGAAGGTCGCCTTCGAGTATCGGAACATCAGCTGTTCGCCTTCCTGGACAGACGCTGCTGGCCGACGGAGAAGATCGCGACGACGACGGCGAGCACAAGCGCCATGGAGATGCCGTAGCCGAACTCGTTGAACTGGAAGGCCGACTTGTAGAGCAACGTCGACAGGGTCTCAGTCGACCCACCCGGGCCGCCAGCGGTGAGCACGAACACCTCGGTGAACATCTTGAGTCCGCCGATGATCGTCAGCATGATGTTGATGGCGAGCGCGGGACCGAGCAGGGGCCGCGTGACGTACCAGAAGCGCTGCCAGGCGCCGGCGCCGTCGATCGCGGCTGCCTCGTTGACCTCCTGTGGGATGGACTGCAGGCCAGCCAGGTAGATCACCATCGAGTAGCCGGCGTGCTGCCACACGATCATCCCGATGACCGAGACGGACGCCCAGAAGGGGTCGCCGAGCCAGCTCGGGGCACTCTCTCCGAGGCCCACCCCGCCGAGCAGGGCGTTGACGGCCCCGTCGGGGGCCAGGAGGAACTTCCAGAGGTAGGCGACGACAACCGGTGTGATGACGACGGGTGCGAAGAAGAGGACGCGGAGGAAGTTCTGCGACTTGAGTCCGCTGTTGACGCCGAGCGCCAGCAGGAGGCCGATCAGGTTCTGCAGTACCGTGACCGCGAGGGCGAAGATCAGCGTCATCTTCAGCGCATCGAGTGAACTCTGCGTCGTGAGAATGCGCACGAAGTTGTCGATGCCCACGAAGTCGTAGGACTGGGAGAGGCCGTCCCAGTTGGTGAACGCAAGGACCGCGCCACGGAGCGAAGGCGCCACGACCGCGAACCCGTAGAAGACCAGCGCCGGGATCGCGAAGACGAGCAGCACCTTCGACCGACCGACCGCCACGAACTTCCGCTTGGGGGCGCTCGCGGGCAGGGGCTCAGGCACAGTATCGGGGGTGCTCGCCGGGAGCGTCGCCACTGCGGTGTCGGGGGCGCTCACGACGCGATCTCGTTCTGCGGGCCGTCGGCGAGGAGACGCACAGCGTGCGCCATGCGCGTGCGGGCGCCATCGAGGTGGTCGCGCAGCACAGACTCGAGTTCCTTCGAATCTCCGAGCTCGATCAGGTCGACGAGACGGCCATGGTCAAGTGCTGAGGGGCGCAGATCGACATCTTCCTCCACGGTGAGCTGCATGAGGCTCGCGAAGACCGACTCGTGAGCGACCCAGACGTCCTGGAGGCGGCGGTTGCCGCCCATGACGTAGAGCAGCGCATGGAAGCGCATGTCGGCTTCTGCGAAATCATCCGCCGCCGACTTCTCGGCGTGCTTGACCATCTCGGCCACGATCTCCCGGGCCTCCGCGATCTGCGTGGGTGTGACGTGCTCGATCGCGCGGAGACAGGCCGTGATCTCGATCGATTCCCGCAGCTCATAGAGATCGTTGATGTCGTCCTGGGTGAGGCCGACGACGAAGAAACCGCGGCGACGCGACTCGACCAACCCCTGGGCTTCGAGGAGTCGAAGGGCATCTCTCACCGGTCCGCGACTCACGTCGTGTTCCTGCGCGAGCGCATCCTCAACGAGGTGCGTACCTGGCTGTCGCTGGCGGCGCACGATCTGGTCGCGCAGCACTGCAGCGAGCTGTTCGCCGAGGGCTGGCGCTCGGGTGGGCTTCATCGTCACAACGTCACTCCTTCGTGGACCGTTAACGATTGACAGTTAACTGCAACCGATTACAACAGTCAAGAGGTTCGAGCAAACGAGGCCGATGCCCCCCCTCAGTCCAGCGTCGGATGTGCCGGAGGGGGCAGACTTCAGGCATGACCCTCACCGCACCCCAGCTCGACCGCGCACGCGGCGCCGTCATCGCATCAGCTGTCGGCGACGCCCTCGGCTCGCAGTACGAGTTCGGGCCGCCGCTCTCGGATGCGACGCCCGTCTCCTACGGCGTCGGCGTGTTCGGCCACGGGGTCGGCGAGTGGACCGACGACACCTCCATGGCCATGCCTATCCTCCAGGCCCTCGCGGCGGGGGAGTCGCTGAACGACGCCCACGTGCTCGCGCAGGTCGTCGTCGCCTGGCGTGAGTGGGCTCGGGATGCGAAAGACGTCGGAGCGCAGACGCGCACCGTGCTGTCCGCCCTCGAAGGCGACGTTACAGAAGACCGAGCCCGCAGCGCTGCCCGCGACGTCCACCTGCGCGCCGGCCGAAGCGGCGGCAACGGTGCCCTCATGCGCACCGGCCCCGTCGCCCTCGGCTACCTCGCCGACGGTCAAGAGCGCGACCTCGTCGACGCCGCCACCCGCATCGCGCAGCTCACCCACTGGGAAGACGACAATGCCGACGCCTGCGTGCTCTGGTGCCTCAGCATCCGCCACGCCATCCTCACCGGCGAACTCGACGTGCTCGGCCTGCTCGACGTCATCCCCAGCGGACGCCGCGACCGGTGGCGCGGCTTCACCGAGGAAGCGCTCGCGCCCGGCGCCCACCCGCGCGACTTCTCCGAACAGAACGGCTGGGTTGTCCGCGCCTTCCAAGGCGCACTCGCCGCGATCGCCGGCGCGACCTCCGCAGTGGATGCACTCGAACGTGCCGTCCGCGGAGGCAACGACACCGACACCGTCGCCGCGATCGCCGGATCGCTCGCCGGGGCTGTCTACGGCGCGGACGCGCTGCCGCGAGCCCTCGTCGCCCCCGTGCACGGCTGGCCGCGGCTGCACGTCACCGACCTCATCGCGCTCTCCGACTCAGTCGTCGCGAAGCGGGGTGCCTGACGTATCCGCGTCCCTGAAGGCACGCGCACGGGGTGCATCGGCCTGCTGCCGCACACGCGAGCCGACTCCTCGCTCCGCTTGCGCGCGCCGCTCGGTCTCGAGCCGATCGGCCTTGCCGCCGACCCGTAGCCTGTCGGTATGTTCTCCGCGCATCCCCGACTCCTGAAGGCACTCGCGACCGCGCTGCTCGCCTCCACCGTGCTCAGCGGATGCGGGCCCGCATACCCGGAGATCCCTCGCGACGCCGAGACCGGCGGGCAGACGCTCGCCGAGCTCGAGGACACCCTCGACTCCATCGAAGGGCTCACCTTCTCCGACGTCGGCGGGGCAGATCCCAACATCAAGGGCAACACCGGGTTCGGGATGAAAGTGACCCTGGAGGAGGGGTACCAGCTCGCCAACCCCGGCGCGCTCCTCGTCTTCCTCACCGAATCCGCGTGGTCGGTGCGCGACGGCTACATGCCGAACATCGCCGTCGAGATCCACTACATGGGAGCCGTGGAAGACGACATCGACCTGACCGCCGTCGGCATCGAAGCCGGGTGGGTGCCGAGCACCTACTCGACTCCTGGAGTTGCCGACAACGGCTTCACCAGCGCGTCCGTTCCCGTCGCCGACTACGCCACCGAGAAGGGCGTGCTCGAGAACGCGCTGCGACTCGGGCCGTGGCCCGGCGACGTACCCGAGGTCCCGATCGGGATGGTCGTCGAACGCCGAGACTGACCGACGCGCCGACCCCGCAGGCCAGAGGGAAGCATCCGGCCGCTCGCGTCGCATACTGGATCGGTGGCACACGCAACCGAGACCCCAGACCGACGCCAGTGGATGCGCGAGGCGATCCGCGTGCTCGAGGCCGACGCGAACCGCAGCGCCGACACGCACCTCCACGTGTTCCCGCTTCCGCCGGAGTGGGGCATCGACCTGTATCTGAAAGACGAGTCGGTGCACCCGACGGGCTCGCTGAAGCATCGCCTCGCTCGCTCCCTCATCCTCTACGCCATCGTGAACGGGCAGGTCGGCCCGAGCACGACGCTCGTCGAAGCCTCGAGCGGGTCGACCGCCGTGTCGGAGTCGTACTTCGCGCGGATGCTCGGGCTGCCGTTCGTCACGGTCGTGCCCCGCACCACGAGCCCAGAGAAGATCGAGCTCATCGAGTTCTACGGCGGCCGCTGCCACCTGGTCGACGAGCCCCTCCACGTGTACTCGGAGGCGGAACGGCTCGCCGCCGAGCTCGACGGACACTACCTCGACCAGTTCACCAACGCCGAACGCGCCACCGACTGGCGAGGCAACAACAACATCGCGAAGAGCGTCTACTCGCAGATGACGCTCGAACGCTTCCCCATCCCCAGCTGGATCGTCGTCAGCGCCGGCACCGGCGGCACCTCCGCCACGTTCGGCCGCTACGCCAGGTACTGCGGACACGACACCCGCCTCGCCGTCGTCGACCCGGAAGGCTCGGCGTTCTACGAGGCCTGGAAGACCGGAGACCGCAGCCACGCGACCGGTCGGGGCTCCAAGATCGAGGGCATCGGCCGCCCACGCGTGGAGCCTTCGTTCATCGAGACCGTCATCGACGACATGATCCAGGTGCCGGACGCCGCATCGGTCGCCGCGATCCGCGTCCTCCGCGAACGCACCCAGCACTGGGCGGGCGGATCCACCGGAACGAACCTCGTGGGCGCCTTCCAGATCATCGCGCGGATGCTCGCCGCCGGTGAGAAGGGCAGCGTCGTCACCCTCATCTGCGACGGGGGAGCCCGCTACGCGAACACCTACTACGACGACGCCTGGGTCGCCGCGCAGGGATGGCACCTCGAACCCCACCTCGACCGGATGCATTCGTTCCTCGACACGGGCAAGTGGAACGACTGAGGCCAACTCGAACCTGCACTCGGTCTCGTCCATACTTTCTGGACAACAGTCCGAAACTTGCTAGGCTCGTCGTGTGCCAACGACCGCCACGCCTCGCTCGCCCGACCCTCGCCCCGCCCGGACGCAGGCCGCGATCGTCGCCGCCGTCGAGGAGCTGTCAGCTCGTGGCGAAGAGGTCACGGTGCCAGCGATCGTCGCCGAAGCCGGCGTCAGCCGCTCGACCTTCTACGCGCAGTTCCGCGACCTCGACGCGCTCGCCGTCCGCATCCTCACCGAGGTCTTCACGCAGATCGAGGAACTCGACCTGAGCCTGCGCGCGTCCGCGACCCCCATCGAGACGGCCCGGGCGACGACCTCGCAGCTCGTCGCCGAGTTCGCGAGGCGCCGCACGCTCTACGCCGGTGTGCTCGGCAGCCGCACGACCACGGAAGCGGCCCGGGCCGTCCGCGCGGCCTTCGCCGAGCAGGCCCTCGGCACCATGCGGCTCACGGTGCCCGCAGGCCTCGACCCGAAGGTCGCCGCCGAGTACGTCGCGGGCGGCAGCCTCGCCGTCATCACAGCCTGGCTGCTCAGCGATACCCCAGAACCCACCGAACGCGTCCAGCAGCAGCTGCTCGCGCTCCTCCCCGCCTGGCTCATCAACGACGATAAGGACACTCCCTCATGACCCGCACCTACGTAGTCACCGGCTCGGCCTCCGGCATCGGCAAGGCCACCGCAGACAAGCTCCGCGCCGACGGGCACACCGTCATCGGCGTGGACCTCAAGAACGCCGACATCAACGCCGACCTCACGACCGCCGAGGGCCGGGCCGAGCTCGTCACCCGCGCCGAGGAGCTCAGCGGCGGCGTGGTCGACGGCGTGCTCGCCATCGCGGGCCTCGTCATCCCGGCCCCGGTCACCGTCGCCGTCAACCACTTCGGCGCCGTCGCCACGCTCGAGGGCCTCCGGCCGCTGCTCGCGAAGTCGGACGCGCCCCGCGCAGCCGTCGTCGCATCCCTCGCCGCCCTCGAGGAGGTCGACCAGCAGCTGCTCGAGCTCATCGAGTCGGGCGACGAAGCTGGCGCGCTCGCCTACGCCGAGTCGCTCGGCGCCACAGCCAACGCGACGGGCTCCTCCGTGCTCTACACGACCTCGAAGCTCTCGATCGCCCGCTGGGTTCGCAGGAACGCCCCGAGTGCCGAGTGGGCGAAGGCCGGCATCGCGCTCAACGCCGTCGCGCCCGGCGTCATCCTCACCCCGATGACCGCGGCCGCGCTCGAGACCGAGGAAGGCCGTGCGGCACTGGATGCGGGTGCCCCGGCACCATACGGGGGCCCCGCCGCCGAACCCGTCCAGGTCTCGAACCTGCTCGCCTGGCTCACGAGCGAGGAGAACGGCTACGTCACCGGGCAGATCATCTTCATCGACGGCGGAGCGGAGAGCATCCGCCGACCCGAGCTCGTGTAGCGAGTCCAGGCTGCCCCAATAGTGCCGACCGGCGGCGGGAACCCCGCCGTCGGCCGGCTTCGTCGTCAGACGACCTTCTTGACCACGCTCGACTTCAGCTGCATCTGCCCGAACCCTGGCACCTTCGCGTCGATGTCGTGGTCGCCGACGCCGTCCGTGATCAGGCGGATGCCGTTGACCTTCGTGCCCACCTTGACCGTTCCGCCGCCCGCACCCTTGACCTTGAGGTCCTTCGCGATCGTGACGGAGTCGCCGTCGGCCAGCACGTTCCCGACCGAGTCCCGAACCTCGAGGTGTGTCTCGGCATCGTCGGCGTCACCGGGCGCCCACTCGTGGCCGCACATCGGGCACACCACCAGCGCACCCATCTCGTAGGCGAGCTCGCTCGCACATTCGGGACACGGGGGAAGCTGATCAGGCATCGAGGCTGACCTCCAGGGAATCTCGCCGAACAGGAACGTCGACAACGCTAGGGCACGAGGCGTCGCCGCATCGAACGAGGAATACGCGCTTGCGAGCTGGAATGCGACGACGCCCTGGTCCGTACGATGGTGCAGATGGATACTCCCCTTGCCGCTCGAATAGTGCTGGCAATCGTCATGGCAGGCTCCGGGCTCCTCGTCATGTGGATGGCACAGGCCGCGGCCTCGGGCCAACTGAAGCGGAACGACATCGCCGGCATCCGGACGCCGAGCACGATGTCGAGCGACGTCGCCTGGCTCGCGGCGCACGTGCGGTCGAAGCGCGCCACGATGACCGCCGGCATCCTGGCGCTCGTGAGTGGCCTGGTGGTGCTGGTTCCGATGCCAGGGCCGGCCATGATCGGGGTTGTCATGGCGGGATGTGCGGCCCTGCTCGGGTTCGTCCTCTACGGCGCCCGCGTTGGCGTCAAAGCGGCGAAGGCGGTCGGGGAAAACCCGAGGGGGTCAGCCAAGTAGCAACGCGGTCGTAGCCTCAGCCGACGGAAGGCACCGCGGCGGCGCCTGACTCACGCCACTGGTGCCGCCTTCGCCTCGACCTCCACGAACGTGAACTGCTCGTCGCGGTCGTTCACGATGTTGTGGTGCGCGCCGGCCTCGCGGCTGTAGCTGACGCCCGCCGTGCACTCCATCGCGAACGGGTTCGCAGTCTCGGTCTCCACGGTCAGGGTCCCCGTCGTCTGCGGCACGACGACGTACGGCATCGCGTGCGTATGCCAGCCGGTCTCGGCACCGGGAGGGAAGCGCCATTCGGTGACGCGGAATCGGTCATCGTCGACCTGGACGGTTGGGGTGGCGGCGGGGCGGGTCATGACACGACGCTACCGGTCACGAAGGTGCGACGCGCATCCGCCTAGTTCTGCTCCTCAGCAGGGTCCTCTTCCTCCTGCTGCGTCTCCTCGGTGCGGTCGCGGAGCTTGTCGGCCATCGCGGCTGCGCCGTCCCGCCCGTGCTCACCCTCGACCTCTTCGATGATGTCGCGCAGGTTCTCGTCGCCGGTCGAGGAGTCGTTCGAGTCGTCGGACGCGGGGGATACGTTCTGTGGGGTGGTCATGGCGCGACCGTACGCACCGAGGCTGGACGGCCGCAGATCATCGCCTGACTGCGGGCTCAGGTGGACCCGCGGTGCGCTCGCTCCGCCCCAGCTCGAGCCTCTCGATCGCTCGCACCGCTTCTCGTCCCGCCCGGTTGGCGCCGACCGTCGACTGCGACGGCCCGAACCCGATGAGGTGGATGCGCGGCTCGTCGGCGACCTGCGTGCCCCGCATCGTGATGCCGCCGCGCTCGTTGCGCAGCGCGAGCCCGTCGAGGTGCTCGAGATCGGCGCGGAACCCAGTCGCCCACAGGATCGCGTCGACGGGGGTGAATGAGCCGTCGGCCTCCCGCACACCCTCCGGCTCGATCGCCGTGAACATGGGGTGCCGCACGAGCGCGCCCCGATCGCGGGCCGCGATGGCATACGGCGACCAGCCGAGGCCCGTGTACGAGACGACACTGCTCGCGGGCTCGCCCGCCTCCGTATCGGCGGTCACCTTCGCGATGGTGGCGCGCCCCTCCACCTCGGGGTTGAAGCCGTGCTCCAGGAACACCGGCTCGCGACGCGTGTACCAGAACGTCGTCGCGTCGCGGGAGATCTCCTCGAGCTGCTGCACGGCTGAGATGCCGCCGCCCACGACCGCCACCCGCTGACCCGCGAACTCCTCCGCCGACACATAGTCACGCGTGTGCAGCTGCCGCCCGAGAAAGGATTCCTGGCCCGCGATGCTCGGCAGCAGCGGATTGTTCCAGGTGCCCGTCGCATTGATGATCGCGCCCGCCCGCCACACGCCGGCCGCATCCGTGCGCACGAGCAGCTCGCCCCGGGGGTCACCGTCGGCGCGCGAGACGTCGAGCACCTGAACCGGCCGCACGATGGGCAGCGGATGCGCGTGCTCGAACTCCGCGAAGTAGCGCGGCACCGCATCCCGACTCGGTTCGTCCTCGCTGCCGGGTGTCCGCGCGAACGTCGGCAGGTCGAAGATGCCGTTCACGGTCGCCATCGTCAGCGACTCCCAGCGGTGCTGCCACGCGCCGCCCGGTTCGGGGTTCGCGTCGAGCATCACGAAGGTGCGCTCGGCCCCCGGCTCGTCCAGGGCGCTCACGAAGCCGCGCCGCTGCAGGTGGAACCCCGCCGACAGTCCGGCCTGGCCGGCGCCGATCACCACGACCGTCGCGGAGCGGGTGGTGTCAGCCAAGATCGGAACCGCCCTCTGACTCGTCGAGCCCCAGGTGCCCGCGAAGCGTGTCCGTCAGGGCCTCGACCTGGGCGAGCTGCTCGGGGGAGAGGGCGTCGAGGAACAGCTCCTGCACGGCCCTGAGGTGCGGAACCGAGCCGCGGCGGAAGGCGGTCGCCCCCTCCTCGGTGAGGCTCACCACCGACCCTCGCGTGTCCTCTGGGCACGGGTCGCGGCGCAGCAGGCCGCGCTTCTCCATGCGGCCGAGCTGGTGGGACAGGCGGCTGCGTTCCCAGCCGACCGACGCCGCGAGCTCGGATGAGCGAAGTGAGCGCCCTGGCGCCTCACGCAAGGCGAGCAGCACTCCGTAGTCACCCGTCGACAGCGACGACTCGCTCTGCATGCGGCTCGCGAGGCGGGAGTTGAGCACGCCCGTCGTCTCGATGAACCCGCGCCAGACGCGCAAGTCCTCGGCGCTGATCTGCGTTCTCGACGATGCGTTCATGCGGCCTCCAGGGTTCGGAATGCCTCCATCATGCCACTTAGTTGACATATCAACTACCCTGACGCATGATTGACGCGTCAACTACTTGGAGGACCCATGAGCACGCAGCAGGGAACGCAGATGAGCGCAGTGGATGCAGCCCAGTTCCCATTCGAGATCGGCCTCAACTCGTTCGGCGACGTGCCCAACGTCGACGGCACGCCCCTGTCCGACGCAGCGACGGTTCGCCTGCTCGTCGACGAGGCCCGCCTCGCAGAGAAGGTCGGCCTCGACGTCTTCAGCATCGGCGAGCACTACCGCGAGGGCTTCGTCGACTCCGCGACCCCCGTCATCCTGGCCGGCATCGCGACCGCGACCGAGCGCATCCGCCTCGGCTCTGCCGTCACCGTGCTCAGCACCAACGACCCCGTTCGCCTCTACAACGAGTTCTCCACCCTCGACGCGCTCTCGAACGGACGCGCCCAGATGGTCGTTGGCCGCGCCTCGCAGACCCAGTCGTTCCCGCTCTTCGGCTACGACATCGCCGACTACGAGCAGCTCTTCGAGGAGAAGCTCGACCTCTTCATGCAGCTGCAGCGCAACGACTCGGTCACGTGGTCGGGCAGCGTTCGCGCGCCGCTCGTGAACCAGACGCTGCATCCGACCATGCGCCCCGGCGGCATCCCCACCTGGGTGGGCGTCGGCGGCAGCCCAGACTCGGTCGTGCGCGCCGCCCGCTACGGCCTGCCGCTCATGCTCGCCATCATCGGCGGGCAGCCCGAGCGCTTCGCCGGCCACGTCGACCTCTACTACCGTGCGCTCGAGAAGTTCGGGATGCCCGCGAACAGGGTCGGCCAGCACGCCCTCGGCCTCGTCGCCGAGACGGATGAGGAAGCCGCCGAGACCTGGTGGGAGTCGTGGAAGCCCATGGTCGAGATGATGGGCAAGGAGCGCGGCTTCTACCCGCCAACCAAGGAGCGCTACCTCATGGAGCTCGAGACCGGCGCCCTCTTCGTCGGCTCTCCCGACACGGTCGCGAAGAAGATCGCGCGCATGGTGGAGGTTCTCCGCATCAGCCGCTTCGACCTCAAGTACGACGTCATCGGCCTGCCGACGGACGCCCGCGCCCAGACCATCAGCCTGCTCGGCACCGAAGTCGCACCCCGAGTGCGCCGACTGCTCGCGAAGGAGTCCATCAATGTCTAAGGCCCAGCTCGACCCGAACCGCCCCAGTGAGGCCCTGCCGACGATCGGCATCCTCGGCGCCGGCAAGGTCGGCACCGTGCTCGCCCGCCTCCTCATCGGCAGCGGCTACCGGGTGCTCATCTCGGGTTCCGGGGCGCCGAGCAAGATCGACCTCATCATCGACGTCCTCGTGCCGGGCGCGACCACGGGCACGAGCGCTGAGGTCGCGGCCGAGGCCGACGTCGTCATCCTGGCCCTGCCGCTCGGCAAGGCCCTGCCGCTCGCCGAGCGCGACGCGCTCCCCCTCGACGGGCTGCGGGGCAAGCTCGTCATCGACGCCATGAACTACTGGTGGGAGATCGACGGCGTGCGCGACGACCTCAACGACTCGACCTTGGCGACGAGCGAGCTCGTGCAGCAGCTGCTGTCCGACTCGCGCGTCGTGAAGGCCTTCAACCACATGGGCTACCACGACCTCGACGAAGGGCCGAAGCCGACCGGCGCCCCCGGCAGGCGGGGAATCGGCATCGCGGGCGACGACGACGCCGACCTCGCCGCCGTGGCGACGCTCGTGGATGCGGCCGGTTTCGACCCCGTGCTCGTCGGCACCCTGCACGAGAGCTTCCTGCTGCAGCCGGGCAGTGAGCTCTTCGGCGCGAACTTCCCCGCCGACGAGGTTCGCGCCGCCGCCGGGCGCTTCCCGGGCACCGAGCGTGGCCTCGAACTCACGGCGCGGCGGGCCGAGAACGCCGGGAAGGTACCAGCGGACACCGTGCGAGTCTGACCGGACATCAAGCTCCCGCACACCGCGCATCCACGTCAGGATGCTCAACTCGATGCAACGCAATCGCGTTGATCCGACGAAGCGAAGGAGACCACCATGGTGTTCGAGAACATCGGCGACAAGGCAGCCCAGGCAGCGAACAGCGAGCAGGGCGAGCAGCTCACCGACCACGCCTTCGACGCGGCCGGTGACCACGCGGAGACCGCGATCGGCAACCAGCACGACGAGCACATCCAGAAGATGCGCGACGGCGCAGACGCGGCAGTCGGCAACGAGTGACGACGAGCGCCCAGCTCGCCTGACAGCGCAGGAAAGGCCCGCCATCGGCGGGCCTTTCCTGCGTCCAGGCCGCTTCCTGGACGAAGCATGCGTAAGCCTGGGCGTCCCGTGAATCCATTTGACTGACCCCGGACCCAGCCTCATAGGGTCGAAGACGTCGGGCCACAACCGGCACTCACGCAACATGCACTCGATGAGCACACTCACGGAGGAACCATGAAGCTGAAGAACACCGTCACCCTGGCCACATCCATCGTCGTCGCTGGAGCCCTCGGCGTCGCAGGCAGCACCGCCGCGAACGCCGCCCAGGCACCCGTCGTCACCGCAGCGTCCGCAACCGCAGACAGCGGAGGCTACTCGCAGGAGGCCTTCGCCGCAGAAGTCGAATACACCGCCTCCCTCAGCGCCGAGGAGCAGGACGCCCGCGTCCAGCAGCTCATGGCGGAGGCGAGCGCCGAAGCCGAGGCGGTCGAAGGCCGCGCCGCGCTTCCGCTCATCCCGTTCGCGGTCGTCGCGGCCTGCATCGGCTCCGCCGGCTACGGCGCGTACTCGTCGTACAAGTCCGGCGACCCCGTCGACTTCATCGCGCAGACCGTGATCGGCTGCATCCCCTTCGGCGCCGCAGCCAAGCCCGTCGTCGTGACCCTCATCAACGCCAACAAGCCGCTCGTCATCTCCGGCCTCAAGGCGCTCGGCCTCGGCGCGAACTCCGCCATCATCCTGGCCCTCGGCGGCGACAGCTGAGACAACCCCGCTGACATCGCGTCCACGACCGCAGACGACACGACGAAGAGGAGTCCTCCCCATGAGCAGCAGCACTGAACAGCGAGACGGCAGCCGGCTGGCCGTCACGGCGTCAGCGGTCTTCCTCGGAGGCGCCGTCGCCGCATCCGCCGTGCAGAGCACGGCAGGGTGGGCGGATGCGCTCCTCGCGGGACCAGTCGTGCTCGCGTTGATCCTGCTCGCCGCGACAGCCTGGGTGGCGCGATCCCGTCCGGCCGCCGCCAGCAGCCGCGCATCCGCGACCTACCTCGGCGTCGCCCTCGCGGCCAGCATCGGGATCACCGCGACGCTCGCCCTCTCGGGCCTCGAGGGCGGCCTCCTGGTCTACGCGCTGCCGCTCGGATCGGCGCTGCAGCTCGCGCAGCTGGCACGCTCCCTCGCCGAGGGACGAGCGGGCCGAACCGTGAACGGCTGACGGGCGCGCACAAGCACGGCGCACGCCCTGAACGACAGACTGCGGGCGGTGGAACAGAGGTTCCACCGCCCGCAGTCTGTTGGCGTCTCCGCCGCTGACTCGCCGCTGACTCGCTGGCTTGTCGCTGTCAGCTACGCGCTGTCAGCTCGACCGCGCCGGATGAGCGTGAGCGCGGCGCCTCCCGCGAGGAGCGCGAGCGCCCCGAGCATCACGGCGAGCGTCGGACCGTCGGCGCCCGTCGCCGCGAGCTCACCACCGTCGGCCTCGGGTGCATCCGAGCCGTCAGCCTCGCCCGAGCCGCCAGTCTCGCCCGATCCGTCAGTCTCGCCCGATCCGTCTGGGGAGCCGCTCTGGCCAGGATCCGATGGCGGCGTCGTCTCGGAGGGCTCTTCCGGAGCAGACGGCTCTCCGGGCTCGCCGGGCTCGCCGGGCTCACCTGGCTCGCTCGGCCCCGGCGTCTCTCCGGGACCCGTCGCCTCGATGACCGTCAGCTCGGACACCCGCGACAGGCTCACCGCTCCGAACGGGTCCGCGGTGCGCACGTACCAGCCGAGCTCTCCGAGGGGCGCATCCGCCCAGCTGGCCGTGAGGGTGGTGCCGCTCGCCACGTCCTGGAACGAGGCGATCTCGTCGCCCGTGAGGATCTCCGCTGAGAACGAGTCCGTGCCAAGCGTCCGCTCGCCGGGTTCGATCCCCAGGTCCGCGTAGGCAAGCTCGAACTCCTGCGGGGCATCCGCGAGGCTCGGGTCGTCCGAGTTGTGCACATCCAGCGACGGCGAGTAGGTGCGCACGATCATGCGCTCGCCCTCGTTGTCGAAGTGCATGAGGCGCAGGAAGCCGAGGCCGCCCTCCGGCAGGCCCTGGTAGTCGAAGAGCATCGAGTGCACCTTGCGGTCCGGGGTTCCGTCGCCGTTGTCGTCGAACTCGTCGACCCGCGTGAACGCGTCGTGGTAGTGCCCCGAGATGACCATCTTGACGTTGGGGTTCGGCGCGACGACCTCGTCCATGACGCGCTGGGGGATCTCACCGAGACCGCCGGTCGTCAGCATGAACTCGTGCTGCGCGATCACGGCGACCCGGTCGGGGTGCTCGGCGAGCACCTCGTTCATCCACGCGATGCTGTCGTCGTTCGGCAGCCATCCCGTGTAGAGCATGAGGAAGTCGATGCCGCCAGCCGACACCAGGTCGAAGTGGCCGCGGTTGTCCTCGTAGGAGCCGCCGTACCAGGGGTTGTCCGCGAAGCGCTCCTCGCCGAAGTACTCGCCGTAGTACGAGTAGTCCTCGAGGTCGTTGCCCACGTCGTGGTTTCCGGCCAGCACGCCGTACGGCAGGCCGGCGTCGTCGAGACGCTGGTACTCGGGGTCGGCGTTCTCCCACTGGTAGCGCTGGTCGTAGTCGTCGATGATGTCGCCCGTGTGGAACAGGTACTGCAGGTTCAGCTCCTCGCGCTGCTCGAGCAGGTAGGAGTGCATCGCCTGCTGGTGCTTGTAGGGCTCGCCCTCCATCGTGTTCTCGTTGTAGTACTGCGTGTCCGACTCCCACGCGAGCGTGAAGTCGTACTCGGAGCGAGGGGTGTCCGCCTCGTTGTTGGGGGTCACGGGCGTCGTGCGGTCGCTGAGGTTCTCCCCGGCGAAGCCTTCCGAGTGCTGCACGAGCACCCGCACGGCCCCGTCTCGGGTGTACGCCGCCGCATCCACGGTGCCCTCGAGCGAGATCCTCTCGTCGTCGGCGGATGCGGTGTGCCGGGTCACCTCGTCCCAGCCGCTCCCGTCCGCTCGCAGCGCGGAGAGGATGACGGTGCCGTCGGCGTTCGCGGTGCCGTCCCAGCTGACGCGCACCTGCGCATCCTCTTCGCCGTCCCGCAGCGCGACGTCGAAGAGCTGATACGGGAACTCGGCGTTCGAGGTCACCTCGGCGGTCAGGCCATCGACGTTCGCGAGCTGCTCGAGGGACGGCCCGGTCGGGACGCTCGTCGGGTCGCGGTCGACGCTGGCCGCGTCGTTCACGGTTCCCGCCGACGTCGTGACGCCGCCGTCAGCGACGTCAGCCTGGCGACCCTCGAGGAACGTGACGTCGAGCGCGTCACCGGTCGGGTCCTCGACCTTGGCCTGCAGCTCCACGCCGCCTGCCTCGACCTCGGCTCCCTCCGCGGGCCAGATCGACGACGAGGAGGGGTGCTCCTCTGGGGTCGTGAACCCGGTGCGCCACGTCTCGACGTTGCCGAGCGCATCCGTCGCCGTCACCTCGACCTCGTGGCCGCCCGCGGGCAGCGTCACCGAGGAGGTGGTGTGCGGCAGCTCGATCGGCGCGCCGTCGAGGGTCGCGGTGACCTCGCGGACCCCGGACCCGGCGTCGCTCACCTGGGCGTCGATGACGAACTCGCCCTGGTACTCACCGCCGTCGCGGAGCTCGGAGGAGACCGTGGGGGCGGTGTTGTCGACCAGTACCTGCCTGGTGACGCTGTCGGTGCCGTCGGTCGCAGCGATCTCGACCGGGCCGTCGGCGGTGGTCGTCGTGTCCCACTGCGTCGAGGCCGCGGCGAACGCGTCGTCCGGCAGCGCGAAGCGCGCGTCGTAGAAGTCGTACTTCCCGGCGCTGTCGCCCATGGCCAGGCGCAGCGCGGGGTCGTCGTAGCCGATGGGGCGCAGGGTGCGGCCATCCGGCAGGACGAGGCGCAGGTCCCAGACCGTGAAGTCGTCGTTGTTCTCGGCCTCGTCGATCTCGGGCGCCTTCTTCGAGCCGGCCCAGATGCTCACCACGAGCTCGTCGCCGAGCTTCGTGTACTCGAGCGGCACGGGCGTGACGATCGTCTCCGATCCCTCGTAGATGCCCTGGTCGAAGATCGTGAGCACGTCGTCACCGACTCGCACGCCGTTCTTGAAGTAGTAGTCGACCCCGGTCGCCTCGAAGGCGAAGACCGGAGCGCCCTCGAGCGACGGCGTCGTCTGCTGCGGCTGCCCGCCGATCAACAGCTCGATCGGGCTCGGGTACTGGTCACCCGCGGCGGCGATCGTGGTCGTGCCGCCCACGTACTGGCCTTCGTCGACGTTCAACCGCACGGGGGCCGAGCTCGCGCCGGCCACCTGCACCCGCCGCGGCTCCGTGACGACACGGTTGGTGCCGTCCGAGACCGTGACCGTGTACTCGTACCAGCTCTTGCCCGTCAGGTCGGCGACGTTCACCGAGGTCGTGAACATGCCGTCGCCCGCGTCCGTCAGGTTCAGCCGGACCGGGGTCGCGTCGACGTCGTTGCGGAGCTCGACGGCGACGGTGCGCAGCTGCGTCTCGTCGCTCGCCGCGAAGCGCAGCTCGAAGTCGGCGGCCGGGTCGATCTCGGCCGCGGTGTGGTCCTCGATGGTGGGCGGCGTCGCATCCACCGGCACGATCGTGAGCCCGGCCGGAACCTGGTCGGCCTGCACCGAGCCTGGGGTGGCCGGGGCGAGGCCGAGCAGGTCCTGCTTCGTGAGGTCCGCCGCCGACGTCGTGTAGCGGATGCCCTGATCCGCCTGCGTGTCATCCGTGCCGGGGGTCCGGTTGTAGAACGCCTGGTTGACGGTGTGCCCCGTGTTGGTGGCGATCTCCATGCCGCGGGCGCCGCTGTTCGCCATGCCGCCGGAGTAGACCTCGACGAGGTTCTCGCCCAGTGTCAGCTCGGTGCCGAACGTGGCGTTGAAGTCGGTGTCCCCGAGGTCGTCGTTCTGGCCGTTCTTCACCCACAGCACGAGCGTCTCACCGGCGGGGATGCTGACATCCGCCGGCGTCGCGGGCCAGAGCGCGGACGTGCCGCTGTCCGGGTACAGGTAGGTGAGGGCGTAGTCGCCGAAGCCGATCGCCTCGCTCGACGCGTTGTACACCTCGATGAACTCGTAGCCGTCGCCCGTGCCGACGTTGCTCGAGTCGGGGAGCAGCTCGGTGATCTGGAGGGGCGACGTCACGACGCTCGTGTCCGGCTGCGGATCGAATCCCGGTTCGGGTGGGAGCGTCGGCGTCGGTTCCGTCGGCGTCGGCTCGGTGGGCTCCGGCTCGGCGGGTTCCTCTTCGCCATCCTCTGGCGCGCCGGGCTGGAGCGCCTCAGGCACGACCACGCCGGGGGAGCGCTCGGCCTGCTGCCCGAAGACGTCGAGGCTCGGCTTCGAGGCTTCCGCGGGCACCCGGAAGTGCACGGCGAGGTCCTCGCCCATGGAGTCCTTCGGTGCATGCGACCACGAGGTCAGCGCCTCGCCGCGGAGCACCCGGATGCCGCGGTCGCCGCCGTTGGCCATGCCGGCCTGGCCGGTCACGCGCGCGACCTGGGTTCCAGCATCGACGCCGTGATAGTCGCGGAACTCGTCGACGGTGCGGGCCGACGAGTCGACGGCGCCGTTCGCGCTCGTGTAGCTGAGCCAGAGCACGGCGGTCTCGCCGGGCTCGAGGACAAGCGGCTCCTCGACGGTGAGGGGGACGTCGCGTGACCGGTCGTCCGAGTCGACGTACGAGTACGCGAAGGAGTAGCCCTCGGCCGCGAGGTCGACGGGGGCCGCCGACGTGTTGTGCACTTCGAAGTACTCGAAGTTGTCGTCGCCGACGTTGTTGGCGACGATCTCGGTGACGATGATGGCGGACCGGCCCGTGTCTGCGGGCGACGAGACGGGCGCCGCTGGCAGCCGGTCCGAGACGGCGGCGGCCGCGGCGGGGGCCATCGTGAGGACGGCGGCCGCGACGCAGGCGGTGGTCAGCGCAGCAAGCGGGGCTCTGACGTGGTGGCGTGGCATGGGGGAATGCACCTCCGGGAGCATGTGGGGGACCCGGGGAACCGTATGACTCGCGAGCAACCGGCCGGTGACATGAGGTCGATGGGAGGTGACGGGGAGGTTGCCGGCCGCGTTACCGACGTCTGCTACCGCGCGAGGCGGGGCGGGGTCGCCGACTGGTGACTCCGCCCCGCCTCCGTGCGTCAGGTGGTCAGCGGATGCGCGTGCGCAGTGCTTCCGTCGACGTCACGCCCTCGTCGATGACCGCGCGCGCGGCGTCACGCAGCGCCTCATCCTCGCCGACGTCCCAGAGCAGCACGCCGACCGGGGCACCCGAGTCGTCGCGGTAGTAGAAGACGCGGCTCCCGTCGGACTCGCCCGATTCGGGCAGCTCCACCTCGAGCACGTCGAGCTCCGGGTCGAGCGTGCCGACCGCCTCCCACCGCGTGCCGAAGACCATCGAGTAGAAGTACGGCGTGTGCGAGTAGGGGTCTGTTGCGCCTGCCATCGAGCGCCCGACTGCGGTGCCCATCTCGGTGGCGTTGTCGACGTGCTCGACGCGCGTCTGCCCGAGCACGGGGTCGGGGTAGACGGCGATGTCGCCGGCCGCCCAGATGAACGGGTCGCTGGTGCGCAGCTGCTCGTCGACGACCACGCCACCCTCGTCGACGACGAGGCCCGCCTCCTCCGCGAGATCGACGACGGGGGTCACGCCCAGCCCGAACACCACGAAGTCGGCCTCCGTCTCGGCGCCGTTGTCGAAGACGACCGTGACGCCCGTGGTGGCGGTCGGCGATGCTCGCACCTCGGAGGCGGCTGCTTCCGCCGCGATCCCGTCGGCGGCCTGCGCGGATGCGTCCTGGAGCGTGTGCGCGTCCGCGGCCACCTCGAAGTCGGCGCGCACCTCGTCGCGCACCGTCTCGACGCGGCGCCCCGGGACGAGGCCGACGCCGTGCTCGACGTAGAGCTCCTGGAAACGGGACGCGAGCGAGGGCGGGAAGGTCGACGCGCCGAGCACGTCATCGGGGAACACCAGATCGACCTCGACGTCGTTCTGGGCGAGGGCGGCGGCGATCTCGGTGCCGATGTAGCCCCCGCCGACGACCACGGCGTGCGAGCCATGGGCCGCCAGCGCGCGGAGGCGTCGGTAGTCGCTCGCCGAGCGGAAGAAGAAGATGCGGTCGCTCTCGGGGGCGGCCACCTCGACGGGCTTCGAACCGGTCGCGATCAGCAGCCTCCCGTAGGTGATGGTCTCACCGCCGCCCGTCGTCACCGTCTTCGCTGCACGATCGATGCCGGTCACGAGGGTCCCGAGCGTGATCTCCGCGCCGGTCGCCTCGCTCGTGCCGAGCGGCGTCTGGTCCCAGGTGAAGTCGGGGTCGACCCAGAGCTTCTTCGACAGCGCGGGGCGCGCGTAGGGTTCGTCGACGTCGGCGCTCAGGATGCCGATGGTCCCCGCCTCGTCTCGTTCCCGGATGCCGCGGGCCGCCGCATCCGCCACCATTCCGCCGCCGATGATCAGGTAGTCGTAAGCGCTCATGCCCCCGAGGCTACGAACCGCGCTCGGGTGGCACCTGGGAGGAGCCGCACCACGCGGATGTGCTCGAGAGGCCAGAGGCCCACCTCCACGGAAAGCGCTCCCTGCATCACTGACGGTTGTCTCGCGGATCATTCCGCGTTATGTTTGAGCCGTCGGGAAAGCGGTTACCGCCAGTCGCTCCCTCACCCGAATCCAACTCTTACAACGCTGTAAGGAGCTCCGCATGACGAGCGCTACCACCAACACCCCGGTCATCGGCTCGCCGAGTGACGCGCAGACACCCCCTCCCGCCAGACGACGCTCCATCGCCAAGGGGCTCTCCGGCTACACCTACCCGGCCATCTTCCTGATCGTCGCCTTCGCGGCCTGGTGGGCCGTGACCGAGACCGGAACCGTCGCCTCCTACATCCTGCCCTCACCGGCCGACACGCTCGCGGCGTTCACCGACAACCCGCAATACCTCTGGGACAACACGTGGGTGACCACGGTCGAGACCGTCATCGGCTTCGCGCTCTCCGTGGTCCTCGGCATCGCCGTGGCCGTCATCATGGTGTACTCGCGCACCCTCGAGCGCACCTTCTACCCGCTCATCCTCTTCGCGCAGGTCATCCCGAAGATCGCCATCGCCCCGCTCTTCATCGTGTGGATGGGGTTCGGACCCGAGCCCAAGATCCTCGTCGCCGTGCTCATGGCGTTCTTCCCGATCGTCATCGCGGGCATCAGCGGACTCCGCACGATCGACCCGGAGATCCTGGAACTCACGAGCACCATGGGTGCCTCACGCTGGAAGACCTTCGTGAAGGTGCGCTTCCCGGCCGCCCTCCCGGAACTGCTCTCCGGGATGAAGGTCGCCGCGACCCTCGCCGTCACCGGTGCCGTGGTCGGCGAGTTCGTCGGCGCCAACGCGGGCCTCGGCTACGTCATCCTGCAGGCCAACGGCAACGTCGACACCGCCATGCTCTTCGCCGCCCTCATCATCATGTCGCTCCTCGGCATCCTGCTCTTCGCCGTCATCCTCGTCGCCGAGCGCTTCCTGGTGCCCTGGCACGCCTCGCGCCGCAACCTCGAGAGCTGATCCGCGCCCCGCGCTGCCGCGTCCACCCACCCAAGACCCCGTACCGAACTACGAAAGGCCCCTCATGTCAAAGAAGACAATCCGCACCGGGCTCGTCGCCGCTGTCGCCGCCAGCGCCCTGCTGCTCACCGCCTGCTCGGGCAACGCATCCACCGAGCCGGCAGCCGGCGGAGGTGACGCGGGAGGCGAAGGCGGCCTCACCGACGTGACCCTCATGCTCAACTGGTACCCCTACGGCGAGCACGCGCCGTTCTACTACGGGGTCGACCAGGGCATCTTCGAAGAGCACGGCATCAACCTCACGATCCAGGCAGGTCAAGGGTCGACGAAAACGGCACAGGCCGTCGGCCAGGGCCAGGTCGACTTCGGCTGGGCCGACACCCCGGCCGTGCTCGCCAACATCGACAAGGGCGTGAGCATCCGCAGCGTCGGCGTCTTCCTCCAGACCACCCCGTCCGCAGTGCAGGTGTTCACCGACTCCGGCATCACGACGCCCGCCGACCTCAAGGGCAAGACGATCGCCACCTCTGCCGGCGACGCGCCGACGACGACCTTCCCGCTCTTCCTCGACGCGGCCGGCCTCGAAGAAGGTGACGTCACGCAGCAGAACCTCGACGCCGCCGGGAAGATGGCGGCCATGATCAACGGGCAGGTCGACGGCCTCATCGGCTTCGCCCACGACCAGGGGCCGACCATCGCCGCCCAGAGCGGCAAGGACGTCACCTACCTGAAGTACTCCGATGTCGGCCTGAACTTCTTCAGCAACGGCCTCATCGCCAACACCGACCTCATCGAGAGCGACCCAGACCTCGTCGAGAACATGGTCACCGCCACCTCCGAAGCGTACGCGGCCGCCACCGAGGCGCCAGAAGACGCGGTCGCCGCGATGGACGGCAAGGACCCGCAGATGCCCGCCGCCGAAGTGCTCATCGAGCAGTGGAACAACACCATCCCGCTGCTGACCTCGCCGGACAGCGACGGCAACGCCCCCGGTGTGAACACGACCGCTGACTGGGAGGCGACCATCGACGTCCTCTCCACTGCGGGACTCATCGACGAGGCCAAGCCCGTCGAGGAGTACTTCGACGCCAGCTTCGAGCCAAGCGGAGCGGCAGAATGAGCATGACGATCAACGAGCGCACCGCCCCCGCCTCGACCGGCGGCAGCCAGGACTACCTCCTCGGCATCGACGACGTCGGCATCCGCTTCGAGACGAAGCGTCGCAGCGTGCAGGCGCTCCGCGACGTGGACCTGCACGTCCGCAAGGGCGAGTTCGTCTCCATCGTCGGGCCATCCGGATGCGGGAAGTCGACGCTGCTGAGGGCAGTCGCCGGACTCACGATCCCCACCGAGGGAACCATCGAGCTCCGCGGCTCGCGGGTCACCTCGCCGAGGCAAGACGTCGGGTTCGTGTTCCAGCGTCCCGCGCTGCTGCCGTGGCGCGACGTGCGCGGCAACATCATGCTGCAGGCGGAGATGCGAAACCTCGACAAGGCGGCCGCATCCCGGCGCTGCGACGAGCTCCTGGAGCTCACGAGCCTCTCCGACTTCGCGAAGGCGCTCCCGCACGAGCTGTCCGGCGGCATGCAGCAGCGCGTCTCACTCTGTCGAGCGCTGCTGCACGACCCCGACGTGCTGCTCATGGACGAGCCCTTCGGGGCGCTGGATGCGCTCACGAGGGAGCACCTCAACGTCGAGCTCCAGCGCCTCTGGGCGCAGACCGACCTGACCGTGCTGCTCGTCACGCACTCCGTACCTGAGGCGGTCTACCTCGCGAGCCGGGTCGTCCTCATGGGGCCGCGTCCCGGAACGATCATCCAGGAGTTCGACGTCGACCTGCCTCGCGAACGCGAGTACGAGCCGACGCTCGAGGACCCGCGCTTCCACAAGGTCGCCGGTCGCATCCGCGAGCTGCTCGGCAGCCCCATGGGTGGGGACTGACCGCCCCGCCGAACCGGCGACGCGCTAGGGCCAGGCCCGCTCACCGCACGGTGGGCGGGCCTCTTCGTGCGCGAGCGGTCAGGCAGCGGCGGAGCACCACGGAACGGATACAGCAGAGCGCCTGCCCCGGGTGGGGGCAGGCGCTCTGCTTGATCGCGACGGCCGGCTCAGCCGTGGACGGGCACAGCCAGGTGCGTGCCGACATGCTCGCCGAACGCCGTGACGGTGTCGGCGACGGCCTCGTCGAAGCCCTTCGCCCACAGCTCCGCGTTGAAGACCTCGACCTCGACGTCGCCCGTGTAGCCGGCGTCGTTCACCCACGTCGTGAGCCGCGCGAAGTCGATGACACCGGCTCCGGGGAGGTGCCGGCTCAGCAGCACGTCTGCGGGCAGGGGAGTGGCCCAGTCGCAGACCTGATAGGAGGCGATGCGTCCGTCACGGCCCGCCCGCGCGATCTGCTCCTCGGCATCCGGGTCCCACCACACGTGGAAGGAGTCGACGACGACCCCAACGGCTGGGCTGCCGACGCGGTCGGCGAGGTCGAGCGCCTGCTTGAGCGTCGACAGCACGGCCCGGTCGGATGCGTACATCGGGTGCAGCGGTTCGAGCACGAGCGTCACACCGGCGGCCTGCGCCTCCGGCGCGAGCTCGGCGATGGCCTCCTCGAGGCGGCCGCGGGCTCCCACGAGGTCGCGGCTGCCCTCAGGGATGCCGCCAGCGACGATGATGAGCGACGCCGATGATCCATCGGCGCCGGCGGCCGCGAGGGTCGCCGTCTCGTCGATGGCCCGGCGGTTGTCATCGAGCGCGGCTCGTCGCTCGGGTCCCTCCGTCATCGTCGCGAACCCCCCGCGGCAATGGCTCGAGAAGCGCAGCCCCGAGTCGGCGAGCATGCGCGCCGACTCGCCGAGGCCGGCCTCGGCGACCGGCTCACGCCAGAGCCCGATGCTCTGCACGCCCTGGCGGACGGTCGCGTCGATGGCTTCGCGGAGCGAGGCGTGCTTGATGGTGGCCTGGTTGATCGACAGGCGTGGATGCGGGTTCATGCGTCGACTCCGTTCAGGCGCAGCATCGAGTGCCAGCGGTCGGCGGCGAGCTCGGGGCGTTCGAGCGCCCCGGACGCGTTCGCGAGCTCCACGATGCGGGAGAGGTGCGGGAGGCTGCGGGCGGCGTGCAGGCCGCCCACCATCTGGAACGCATCCTGATGCCCGTTGAGCCAGCTCAGGAATGCGACACCGGTCTTGTAGTAGAAGGTGGGGGTGGCGAACACCTGGCGCGAGAGCTCCTGGGTGGGCTCGAGGATGCGCCGGAACTCCGCGGGGTCGCCCGCGTCGAGCGCCTGCACGGCGGCGGAGGCGTTCGGTGCGAGCACGCTGAAGGCCCCCAGCAGGGCGTCCGAGTGGATGCCCTTGGCGTCGTCCTCGATGAGCTCGACGTAGTTGAAGTCGTCGCCCGTGAACATCGTGACACCCTCGGGCAGCCGGGCGCGCACGGCCCGCTCGGCGTCCGCGTCCAGCAGGCTCATCTTGATGCCGCTGACCTTGTCGGCATGCTCCTCGACGAGGGCGATCACGAGGTCGGACGCCTGCTGCCAGGCGTCGGCACCGAAGTAGCCGCGCAGGGACGGGTCGAAGGCGGTGCCGAGCCAGTGCAGCACCGCCTTCGACGAAACTGCTCCGAGCACGCGGTTGTAGACGCGGAGGTAGTCGGCGGGGGATTGCGCCGCGCGGGCCAGATGGCGGCTCGCCATGATGACGGGCAGTGCGCCCTGCGCCTCCGCGAACTCCAGCTGATCGAGGTAGGCGTGCTCGATCTCGTCGAGCGTCAGCACCTCCTCTGTGCGGGAATCCGTGTTGACGCCGACGGCGATGCTGCCACCGGCTTCCCTCGCCGCGGCCGCGCTTCGGGCGATGAGCTCCCGCGTGGCGGCGGCGTCGAGACCCATGTTCCGCTGCGCCGTGTCCATGGCGTCCGCGACGCCGAGCCCCCACGACCACAGCTGCCTGCGGTAGTCGAGGGTCGCATCCCAGTCGATGTCGGCGGGTGCGCCCGGCACGTTCTCGCCCGTCGGTCGCGGGATGACGTGCGCCGCCGCGTACAGCTCCCGGGAGCGGAGCGGACCCGCAGGTCGCTGGAACGCCGGTGCCTCGAGAAGCCCCACGCGTGACGCGTCGCCGTCGGCGGACACCAGCGCGAGGCGCGTGCCGGTCGCGTGGCGCGACCCGTCGATCACCTGCGTCGCGGTCACTTGGTGCCACCCTGTTTTGCCAGCGACACCCGGCGGCCCGCGGCGTTCGACTCGAGAGCGGCCTCGGCGAGCAGCATGCCCTTGGCGCCCGAGCGGAAGTCGTAGTCGTGCGTGCCGTCGTCGAGCACGTAGCGGAGGAACTCGATCCACTGCAGCTTGAAGCCGTTGTCGACGGCGTCGTTCTGGGGCACCTCGATCCAGTCGGCTGCGTAGTCGTGCTCATCACGCAGGTCGGGGTTCCAGGTGGGCTTGGGTGTCACGTTCCGAGGCTGCACCTTCGCGCCGAAGAGGCCGACGACGGCGCTGCCGTGCGTGCCGTCGACGTGGATCTCGACGAGCTCGTCACGGTTGACGCGCACCGTCCAGCTCGAGTTGAACTGCACGATCGGGCCGTCGACGAGGTCGAAGATCGCGTAGGCGGCGTCGTCGGCGGTGGCCGTGTAGCGCTTTCCCGCCTCGTCGACGCGCTCTGGGATGTGGGTGCGCGTCTCCGCGTAGACGGAGGAGATCTCGCCGAAGAGGTTCTCGATGACGTAGTTCCAGTGCGGGAACATGTCGACGACGATCCCGCCGCCGTCTTCTGAGCGGTAGTTCCAGCTCGGGCGCTGCGACGGCTGCCAGTCGCCCTCGAAGACCCAGTAGCCGAATTCGCCGCGCACCGAGAGGATCTCGCCGAAGAAGCCGCTTTCGATGAGCCGGCGCAGCTTCAGGAGGCCCGGCAGGTAGAGCTTGTCGTGCACCACGCCGTTCTTGACGCCTGCGGCTTCGGCTTCCTCGGCGAGCGCCAGCGCATCGGCGTAGCTCTCAGCGGTCGGCTTCTCGGTGTAGATGGCCTTGCCGGCCGCGATGGCCTTGCGGATCGCGGGCACCCGCAGGCGGGTGATGAGGGCGTCGAAGTAGACGGGGAAGTCGTCGTCGGCGAGCGCCACGTCGAGGTCGGTCGTGTACTTGTCGATGCCGTGCTTCGCTGCCAGCTCGCGAAGTCGTTCCTCGTTGCGGGCAACCAGGTAGAGCTCGATCGGGCGGCGTGTCCCGTCCGAGAGTGGGATGCCGCCTTCGTCGCGAAGCGCCAGCAGCGAGCGGACGAGGTGCTGGCGGTAGCCCATGCGCCCCGTCGCGCCATTGACGATGATCCCGAGCTTGTCCGTGGTCATATTCATCCTCTCGTCTGAGCCTCGGCGTTGAGGCTCAGATCAGCGTATTGGAAAGCGCTTACCAGGACAAGCGGAACGAACAAGATCGAACGGCGGGGCACGCTGCCGTCAGCTGCGCCGCGGCGTGCTCTCCCGGATGACGACGGCCGTGTTGACGGGGAGCACGACCGGCCCGTCCTCACCGCGTTCGGCGAGAGCGAGCCGGACCGCGCGGTAGCCCATGTCGCTCAACGGCGCGACGACGGTGGTCAGCGGGGGCGTGACGTCGCGGACGAGCGCGATGTCGTCGAAGCCCGCGACCGACACATCCCGACCAGGTTCCCTGCCGAGGTCCCGGAGCGCGGTGAGGACGCCGGTGGCCATGAGGTCGCTCGTCGCGAAGATCGTGTCCGTGTTCGGGAACCGGGAGAGGAGGGTGCGAAGGGCCTCGTAGCCACCGTCGCGAGTGAACGCCGCCGAGATGATGGCGTCGTCGTCGACTCGGAGGTCGGATTCGGCGAGGCCCTCACGGAACCCGTCGACGCGGTCGCGGTTCGTGAGCAGCTCGAGCGGGCCCGTGACGATGCCGAACTCGCGTCCACCCTGCCCGACGAGCTGGCGCGCGAGTTCCTGCGCGCCTGCACGGTTGCGAAGCTCGACGACGTCGAACGGCGACGGGGCCTGGGCGACGAGCACGACCCTCCCGCCGGAAGCCGCATAGGCGAGCAGCTGCTCTTCAAGCGCCCCCTGCTGCGGGTCGTCGACGCGGCGCGAACCGGTCAAGATGATGGCGCGGGGGCGCTGTCCGCGGAGGGTGCGGACGATCTCGAGCTCGTTCGTGACGCTGCGCTCGGCCGCGGCGATCGTCACGATGAGGTTCGCCTCTTCGGCCCCGCGCATGACGCCTGCGGCGATGGCGCTGAAGTAGGGGTCGGCGATGTCGCTCACGACGACGGCGATGGTCGAGGATGCGCCCCTCGCGACGGCCTGCGCTGAGAGGTTCGGCGAGTAGCCGAGCCGGTCCGCGGTCTCCTGGACGCGCTTCCTGATCTCCTCGTTCACGCGCCTGCCTGCGCTGCCGTTGATGGCGCGCGAGGCGGTGGCGATCGAGACGCCGGCGGCTTGCGCAACCTCACCGAGCGTGACGTGGTTTCCGTGCCGACTCACGAGTCTCCTCCCCGGCGTGCAGCGTTGCGCGCCGCTCTGACGAGAAGGAGCCTAGCGGGAAACGCTTTCCTCGGGCTGGGCTCGTCGGTAGATTGGCGGCATGCAGCGTCGAATCGTCATCGCACCGGACTCGTTCAAGGGCACCGCCTCGGCGGCGGAGGTCGCCGCAGCGATCAGGCGGGGATGGCAGCGCGCGCGGCCGGACGATGAGTGCGTCGAGGTGCCGATGGCCGACGGGGGCGAGGGCACGACGGCTGCGATCGCGGGTTCGGTGCCAGGGGCGCGCGTTGTCGTCGTCACGGTCGAGGGGCCGCTCGGCGATCCGGTGGATGCTGAGCTCGTCGAGCTACCCGACGGCACGTGGGTGGTCGAGCTTGCCGAGACGAGCGGTATCGCCCTCCTCGAGCGGGTCGACCGGGAATCGTGCTTCCGCGCGTCGACCGTCGGGCTCGGTCAGGCCATCAGGTACGCGACCGAGCACGGCGCGAGGCGCGTGCTGGTCGGGCTGGGCAGCAGCGCGTCGACGGACGGCGGGGCTGGCCTCCTCGCGGGGCTCGGCGTTCGACTGCTCGATGGTGCCGGAGCGGTCATCCCTCCGGGAAACGGTGGGCTGCACGCGCTCGAGACGCTGGACGTGTCCGGCCTCGCGCCGCTCCCCGTCGACGGCGTCGTCGCGCTGACGGACGTCGTGAATCCGCTGTTCGGCGTGCTGGGGGCAGCAGCCGTGTTCGGGCCGCAGAAGGGCGCATCCGTGGATGACGTGCCGACGCTCGAGGCGGGGCTCGCTCGTCTTGCCGAGGTGCTCGGCGGCGCGCCGGAGACGAGCGGGGATGTGGCCGCGCTCACGGCCCACCCGGGTGCTGGAGCGGCCGGCGGGACGGGGTTCGGGGTGCTCGCGATCGGCGGGGAGATCTCGGCGGGAGCCGTCGCCGTCGCTGACGCGATCGGCCTGCCTTCGCTGGTGCGGGGCGCGGACCTCGTCATCACAGGGGAGGGCAGCTTCGATGCGCAGTCCGAGGCAGGCAAGGTGCCGTCGCTCGTGCGCGCGCTCGCGGAGGAGGAGGGCGCGCGCTTCGGAGTGATCGCGGGGCGGGTGGGGCTCGACGCGGAGCAGCGCGAGGCCCTGGCGCTCGCCGGGGTCAGCATCCTGTCGCTGTCCGAGCTCGCCGGGTCGGGGCAGCGCGCCATGGAGGAGACCCTGCACTGGGTCGAGGTCGCAGGGGAGCGGATGGCGCAGGCCCTCGAGTTCCAGGTGGCGGGCTAGCGCGACTCAGATGCCGAGGCCTCGAGCGCTGAGCGCGCGCTCGACATCCGCGAAGATCTGCTGGTCGCGTGCCACGAGGCGCACCTCATCGACGCGGGTTCCCGATTCTGCGATGGTGTCGACCGCCGCGGCGATGGCGTCGTCGAGCGGCCACGCGTAGATTCCGGCGCTGATGAGCGGGAACGCGATCGTCGTCGCGCCCAGCTCGTCGGCGACCTCCAGCGAGCGCCGATAGCAGGAGGTGAGCAGCGACCGGTCGCGCTGGCCCGAACCGTAGTCCGGACCAACCGTGTGGATGACCCACCGAGCCGGCAGGTCGCCGGCCGTCGTGTACCCGGCGTCCCCCGTGGCGAGCCCGTCGGGAAAGCGGGCGACGCAGTCGCGCAGCACGGCGGGCCCGCCCGCGCGGTGGATGGCCCCGTCGACGCCCCCGCCTCCGCGCATGCCGTTGTTGGCGGCGTTCACCACCGCGTCGACGTCCTGCTGGGTGATGTCGCCGAGAATCGGCACGATGCGCGTCATGCGAGCAGTCTCCCGCAACGGCGTCAACGGAACCGGTGAATGCGGCGCTGAGATCACCGACGGGCGCGTCGGACGCCCGCCGCGAAGTCCTCCAGGGCGTCGAGGATCCCCGAGTGCTGCCACACCTTCCCTCTGCGCCTGCCGGTTAGCTCCGTGAGGACGCCGCGTTCCGTCAGCAGAGACAGTGCGCGATTCGCGGTCACGGCATCGACGGCGAGAGCACGCTGCACGAAGGCCGAATCGACGATCGGTTGCCCTACCAGCAGCGGCAGCAGTCGCAACCCGGTCGCCTGGGGGCGCACGCCCGCGAGGAGCTCGCGCGATTCGTCGAGCGCCGAGCGCAGAGCATCCACGAGGTCCCCACCTGCTGCTGCCGCGAACCTCGCGGCCCCCGCGAAGGTACGCACGATCGGCTCGGCGTCCCCGGCCCTGAACGCACCAAGGGCATCGAAATAGCGATCGAGATCGGTCAGCAACCCAGCGGAAAGCGGCACGGTGGTGTGCGAGGCGATGCCGCTGGCGCGCAGCATGATCTGTGCGAGGGCGCGGCCCGTTCGTCCGTTCCCATCAATGAGCGGATGGATCGTCTCGAACTGCGCGTGCGCGACAGCGATCTGCAGCATAGCCGGCAGGTCCACGCGATCCGCGAACGCAAGCAGATCGGCGAGCGCCGAGGTGATGAGGTCGGGTTGGGGGGCGACGAAGTCGGCATCGCGTGGACCCGCATTCCCCTTCCCGATCCAGACGAGTTCACTGCGGAGCTGACCGGCATGCTCCTCCATGCCTGGCTGGTGCGTCAGCAGCTCACGGTGCATGGACAGGATGGCCGAGACGGACAGACGCTCCGTCAGCGCGACTGCGGCTTCCATCGCACGAACGTTGCCGATGACCGTTCGCGAGTTCGAGGAGGAACCGGCACCGATCTCAGCCAGCGCGAGCTGCTTGGCGCTCACGGTGAGGTTCTCGATCTGCGAGCTGGACGCGCTCTCTGTCCGAAGCAGGATGGCCGACATCGGCCCGAGCGCTGCGCTTCCCGTGCCCAGCACCAGCGCGGTGCGGCGGTCGAAGTCGCTGAGAGCTCTGGTCGCATCCTCGAGATCTGCGCCGAGCTCGCTGGTGAGCGACGGTGACCAGTTCGAGAGCTGTGCAGGTACCGCCGACGAATACGTGCCGGTCTGGCGCTTCACCTCAGAACGGGAGAACAGCCGGGGATCAGCGGGTCGCCAACTGTGCAGCGACGAACTGGCCGCGGGGACGGCGAGCATCCGCTCAGATGGGTTCCCTGCCGATGTCATCATGGTCCGAGCTTAGTGACACTTCCCGCGGGAAGTGTCACTAAGCCAGTGCCGGGGGGAAACGCTCGCACCAGGACACCCGCGCCCGCTACTGTGACCAGCAGAGCTGAGCGCGCTCTCCCCGATGCGCTCCGCCCCGCAGCGAACGGAGCCTCCCGTGGTCACTGAAGCAGTGTGGATGCAGGACATCGACCCGTTCGGGAACCCGTGGCTGTCCGCGCTCGTCGCCGTGATCCCCATCGCCGTCTTCCTCGTCTGCCTCACGGCGCTCAAGATGAAGGGCATCCTCGCGGCAGGCATCGCCGTCGTCGCCGAGATCATCGTCGCCCTGATCGCGTTCGGGATGCCCGCAACCGCCGTCGCAGGGTCCGGGCTCCTCGGCATCCTCACCGCCATCTGGCCCATCGCCTACATCATCGTCATGGCGGTCTGGCTCTACCGCCTCGCTGTCGCGAGCGGACGCTTCGACGTGATCCGCGCATCCATCTCCGGCATCTCGCCCGACCAGCGCATCCAGGTGCTGCTCATCAGCTTCGCCTTCGGCGCGTTCCTCGAAGGCGCGGCAGGCTTCGGCGTGCCCATCGCCATCTGCGCCGCCCTTCTCGTGCAGCTCGGGTTCAAGCCCGTGAAGGCCGCCATGCTGTCGCTCGTCGCGAACGTCGCCGCCGGCGCCTACGGGGCCATCGGCATCCCCGTGATCGTCGGCGCGCAGGTCGCGGGTGTCGAGGTGCTCGAGATGTCGCGCACCATGATGCTCCTGCTCCAGCCGCTCACGTTCCTCGTCCCGTTCCTGCTCGTCGTCATCCTCGACGGCTGGCGGGGCCTCCGCGAGACCTGGCCGGCGACCCTCCTCGTGAGCGTCGTCTTCAGCGGCGTGCAGGCAAGCGTCCTCTGGTTCCTCGGCCCCGAACTGGCCGACCTCGGCTCCGGACTTGCCGCCATGCTCGCCCTCTTCGCCTTCGGCCGCGTGTGGCAGCCGAAGCGTATCTTCCGCGAGAGCGGAGAAGCGGCACCCGCCGGAGAACGACACAGCGTGCGCGAGATCGCCGTCGCCTGGAGCCCCTTCTACATCCTCACCGCCCTCATCCTCGTGTGGAGCATCCCCGCCTTCAAGCAGCTCTTCTCCGCCGACGGCCCCCTCGCCGCCGCCGTCGTCAAGTTCCCCATCCCGGGACTCACCGGCCAGGTCGCCCTGCCGAGCGGCGACCCCGTCGCCAGCACCTGGGACTTCGCGCCCATCAGCGCCACCGGCACCGCGATCCTGCTCGCCGTCATCGTGTCGTTCCTCACGACGCCGAGCCTCAAAGCCGCCGACCTCTGGCACGAGCTCGTCGCAACCCTCCGCGAGCTCTGGCAGGCGCTCGTGCTGATCGCGCTCATCCTCGTGCTCGCCAACATCGCCAACTCCTCAGGCGGGTCGGCCAGCATCGGCAGCGCCCTCGCCGCAGTCGGCCCCGTCTTCCCGCTCCTCGCACCCATCATCGGGTGGCTCGGCGTGTTCCTCACCGGCTCGGTCGTCAACAACAACACGCTCTTCGGGCCGCTGCAGGTCGCGACGGCGGGACGCATCGGCGTCTCGCCCGAGCTGCTGGTCGCCGCGAACACGGCGGGCGGCACGACCGCGAAGGTCATCTCGCCGCAGTCCATCGCGATCGCGGCCGGTGCCGTCGGGCTCTCAGGGCGGGAGGGCGAGATCCTCCGGACCTCCATCGGCTACAGCCTCGGGATGCTCGCCGTCGTCTGTTTGTGGAGCTTCACGCTCTCGGTGCTGCTGCCGGGGTAGCCCGCGCATCCGCTGGTCCGGCGCACGTCAGGAGCGCAGAGTTGTGGCGTGGTGCGGTTCCGAGCGCGGCGACCAGCGTTCTGCCACAACGTTGCGGAACGCGGGCCTCACTTCGAGACGAAGAACTCCAGCGCGATCTGGTCGGGGTCCTTGAAGCTCAGCGCGGAGCCGTAGGAAGCCTCGACGACGCCGCTGTGCTCGATGCCGCGCTCGGTCAGGTGCTGCGCCCACGCATCCAGCTCATCCAGGCTCTCGACGGCGAGGCCGAGGTGGTCGAGGCCTGGCGAGAACGGAGAGAAGGGGGAGAACCCGGCATCGTCGCCGCGATCGTGCTGCGTGAGCCCGAGGTTCGTGCCGCCGGGCAGCGCGAACAGCGTGCGGTGCAGGGTCTCGTCGTCGATCTCGGTCACTGGCTCGAAGCCGAACACCTGCTCGTAGAAGGCGACGCTCGCGTCGAGGTCGCGCACGGTGACCGCGACGTGGTGGAGGTTCGTGAAGGTGGGCATCATCGCTCATTCCTGCGCGCCTCGGGGCAGCGCGCTCCGCCACCCATCTAACGCCTGCCCGACTGTGAAGCCCCGGCATGCAGTGGGGGGGGGGGG
>NZ_PSUA01000006.1:0-55656 GCF_002931575.1 Pseudoclavibacter sp. RFBA6
ACCCTGTGGGAGAGTAGGTCACCGCCGGACTTCTTCATGAGCCGGGGTTGGTTGGTGAGTGAGCAGAGATGCTCCTCGCCTCCCAACCCCGGCTTTTTTGTTGCCCGAAAACTCTGTGAAGCCCAAGGGTCACGACGAAGAGCCCCTACGTTCTCAACGCGGGGGCTCTTCGTCGTCCCAGTCCCGCTGCTGCCTACAGGCGGCCCGTCGCCTTGAGCTCGATGTAGTGGTCAGCGATCGCAGGAGGCAACGCAGAAGGTGTGCCGGTCACCGTGTCCCCGCCAAGGCGACGAACCGTCTGACGCACCCGCTCCTGATCGAGCAAGGCCCGCTCGGCGGCCGAGGCCGCATACGTCTGCTCGCGGGTGTCCCGGCGAAGCACCACCTCGTGCACATCCGGATTCAACACCGACCCGAGCACCACCACGTGCTTGCTCGCCAGCTGCGGAAGTGCGGCGATGACCGGTTCGAGCGTGCCCGCCGTCTCGAGCGTGGAGAGGACCACGACGAGCGACCGATGCGTCGTCACACCGCGCACAAGGCCGGGGATCGCCCGCCAGTCCGTGGCGATCAGCTCAGGCTCCACGTCCGCGAGGGACTCGACCATGCGGCTCAGCAGCTCGGCCCCGGAGACGCCCTGGATGCGTGCTCGCACCCGGCGGTCCCAAGCCACCACGTCGACCCGATCGCCAGCACGAGTCGCAAGCGCGGCCAGCAGCAGCGCCGACTCGATCGCCGTATCCAATCGCGTCTCGTCGGCGACACGGGCCGCCGAGGTGCGTCCGGTATCAATGACGATGACCACACGGCGGTCGCGCTCCGGGCGCCACGTTCGCACGACGAGGTCCTGGCGCCGAGCCGTGGCACGCCAGTCGATCGAACGGACGTCATCCCCTCGGACGTACTCGCGCAGCGAATCGAACTCGGTGCCCTGCCCGCGCACCATGAGACGCGTCGCCCCATCCAGCTCCCGCAGCCGCGCGAGACGCGACGGCAGGTGCTTGCGCGAATTGAACGGGGGCAGCACCCGGAGCACGCCACGGTCGGCGAGGCTCACCTGGCGGGCAGCCAGGCCCATGGGCCCCCAGCTCCTGAGGGTGACGAGCTCGGACCTCCGGTCGCCTCGACGCGACGGGCGGAGAGGGAACTCCGCCACACGTCGCTCGCCGGACGGCACATCGAGCTTGGGTCGGTGCTGCGTCGCACCAGCCGTCGGCTCCCAGCCATCCCGGACCTGGAGCCGGAGCGTCCGCGATCCTCGATTCGTGATGGCGACCCTGCTCACGGCGTCCTCACCCAGCCGCACTCGGGCGGGCAGGTCACGCTCGATCTCCACCTGGCGCGGAGCGCCGGCGAACAGGACGTCCGCGATCGACGCCAGGAGCACGAAGAGCAGCCAGATGGCGAGCGTCACGTACGCGGACGCCGCCGTCTGGCCGAACAGCACCACTGGGACAGCGCCGACCGCGGTCAGGAGCACCAGACGTCCGCTCACCACCATGTGATCACGCTTCCCTTCGGGCATGCACCCTCGACTGACACCTGCAGCTGCCGGATCAGATGGGAACCTGGACCTGCGCCAGGATCGAACGCAGGATCGCGTCCGCGCCGACCCCCTCGAGCTCGGCTTCCGGACGAAGCTGCAGTCGGTGCCGGAGCACCGGAAGCGACATCGCCTGCACGTGGTCAGGCGTCACCGCCTGGTACCCGCTCAGGTACGCGAACGCCTTGCTCGCCGACATGAGGGCAGTCGCCCCACGGGGAGAGACTCCCATGCGGACAGACGGCGACTGACGGGTCGCGCGTGCGATATCGACGATGTACGCGAGCACGTCCGCCCGAACGTCGACGGCGGCCGCCTCGGCCTGGGCGCGCCTCAGCTCTTCAGCCGTGAGCGCGCTTCGCACCCCAGCAGCGCGCAGGTCTCGCGGAGAGAACCCCGCGGCGTGCCTGCGCAGCACCTCGAACTCGGCGTCCCGCGACGGCAGCTCGAGCACGAGCTTCAACAGGAAGCGGTCGAGCTGAGCCTCCGGGAGGGTGTACGTGCCCTCGTACTCGATCGGGTTCATGGTCGCGGCGACGAGGAAGGGGGAGGGGAGCGCGCGCGTCACCCCGTCGGCAGACACCTGGCGCTCCTCCATCGCCTCGAGCAGGGCCGACTGCGTCTTCGGCGGCGTTCGGTTGATCTCGTCCGCGAGCAGGATGTTCGTGAACACCGGGCCCTCGCGGAACTCGAACTCGCCAGCCGCAGCGTCGTAGACCAGCGAGCCCGTGATGTCACCCGGCATGAGGTCGGGCGTGAACTGCACGCGCTTCGTGTCGAGCGACAGCGTCTCGCTCAGGGTCCGCACGAGGAGCGTCTTGCCGACCCCGGGGATGCCCTCGAGCAGGGCGTGACCGCCGGCGAGCAGGGCGACGAGGAGCCCGTCAACGGCTCGCTCCTGTCCGACGACGGCCTTGGCGACCTCGCCTCTGACTCGCTGCAGTGCTTCACGGACATCGGTGCTCATACTGGGCCTCCGGATTTCTCGGCGGTGCTACTCGGGTCGGTGGTGCCTGGGCCACTGCTGAGGTGGACGCTGCCGGGGTCCGCCGCGTCGGCGACCGCGCGTTCCAGCGTCAGCAGCGCCTGGCTGAGGTCGAGCAGCTCCGCCTCGCTGCCGGGCACGGCGTCCAGGAGGGTCCAGGCGATGGCTGCTCGGTTCGCGCCGAGGATGGCCGCGCTCGAGGTGATGATCTCCTGCACGCCGGTGGCTTTGGCCAGCCCGAGCGACGTCGCGAGGCGGGTGGTCGTGCCGATGCGCAGGTTGTCGAGCGCGCGCAGCCGCGCGCGCTGCTGGGCGTAGAGCCTTCCGCGGCCGTGCATGGTCTCCGACGCCTCGACGATCACCGGCAGGCGCTCCTCGACGAGCGGACCGAAGCGGCGACCTCGCCAGACCATGACGGCCAGCAGCGTGGCGAGCGCGATCAGGATGCTGGGCGTCAGCCACGGCGGCACGAAGGCGTCGAGTGAGGGCTCGACGCCGAAGACGGCCTCCGCGTCCGAGATGCCAGGCGTGTACCAGACGAGCGACTGGGTCTGTCCGAGGACCGCGAGCCCCATGGCAGCGTTTGCGGAGCTCAGCACGTCGCCGTTGCTCAGGTTGTCCGTCGCACCAAGCGCGGCAAGTGTCGTTCCGGAGGGAAGCGGCGTCTCGACGTAGGCGAATCGACCAGACTCGGCGTAGCAGGTGCTGCTGGCCGCGGCGGCAGCGTCGTCGAGCTGGTAGAGCCGAGCTCCGCGCTGCGAGATCTCGGGTGCCAGCTCGGAGAGGGGTGCAGCGCATTCCGGGCCCGCCTCGACGACATCTTCCGTCTCACCCGCGGCTCCGACTCCACCGACCGTGATCGCCCCGCCGAATGCTTCGAGGAGGCCGCGGCTCGGCGCGAGCAGGACAACCCGGTCCGCGTCCAGCTCGGCGATCTGAGCTGCCAGCTCATCGACCGCGATGCCATCGCGGTCGTGCACGACGAGTGTCGTCTCCCCCTCGGCCTCCTGGAGCCGCGCCCGCGCGTCAACGATGCTCTTGGCGCTGCTGGTCTGAACTCCCTGCTCGCCGAGCACGGTGAACACGGCCTTGCCCCCGTTGGGGCGCGCGGAATCGACACCGAGATACGGGGAGTTGGCACTCGCGACACCGCCTGCGATGAGCGCGCTCGTCACTGCGATCAACACGGCTCCTGTGGCGATGAGGATCCACGGGCGTGCTCGCCTCAAGCGCTCTGGAATCGTCGGCGTGGCTTCTTGCGTGTGGCTCATGAGGCGCGACCCGCGAACGAGGTGAGGGCCACCGGCTTGGCTGCCTGCAGCGACGAATCCACGTCTCTCAGCGCCAGCCAGTCGTCCTCAGACGCGCCGAGGCCCAGGTATCTGGCTGCGTTGAACGACCGGGCAGCTCGCTGCAGCCCGGTCGCCTGTCCGGGGAACGCGGAGGTCGTCGCCGCAGCGACAGCTGTCGCGGTCATGCCGGGGCTCAGCGCGATCACGGTGCGGTCATGCACGGCCCGCGCGAGTGCCCTGAACTGCTCGATCACGGCAGTCTCGAAGTCACCGCGCGCCCCAGCGGCTGCAGCCGAAGCCCGCAGCTCCTGCGCGGAACGCTCGTCGCCGTCGAACAGATCAGGCGAGAGCGCCGCCCCGCGTCTCGCTCGCTGAACGAGGATCGGGCGTCCCACGAGCAACGCGATGACGGCGAGGACGACGATCGCGCCGAGCACGAGAGCGATCGGCGAGAGTCCGCCGGGAACTCCGTCGATGGGCTGCAGGATGTCGTTGACCCAGTTCCAGAAGTCGTCGATCCACAGGTCGAGCCAGGTCGGCGAGGCCTGCGTGTACTCGCTCTTGGCGAGCTCGCCCTGCAGCAGGTCTCGGGCTCGGTCCTCGTCGATCTCCAGAGGGGGCTCTCCAGAGCCGGCCCAGGGGCCACGGGTCATCAGCGCGCGTATCCCGGAGCGGTCATGGGCGGTAGGTGCTGCTCCCGCTGCACATCGAAGTCAGCGTCGGTGATCTCAGCGCCGGCTGCGGACTGCTCCGCGTACCGCTGGAGGGTCACGCCGAGCCCTTCCTTCCGCATCCGCAGATCGAAGTACAGGATCGTCGCGTTCCCGCTGGTGAGCACGAGGACGATCGCCCCGAGCAGGACCTGCAGGGCTGAGGTCACCAGCAGGATCACCGCGAAGGCGACGATCGTGCCTGCTTGCGGTTCCACCGACTGCCCGCTGCCGAGCGGCGTGAGGATGACCTGGCCCATGCTGACGGCCAGCTGCGCGACCGTCGAGACCGCTCCGGTCGCGAAGTTCAGGATCACCTGGATGACGACGACGATGCCGAGCACACGCCAGAAGTTGCCGTGGGAGAGGCCCCAGCTGCGCCGGATGGCCGCGATCGGCCCGAGCCCCTCGAGCACGATGGCACTCGGAGCGAACATGATCTTGATGCCCACCCACACCATGAGGACAACCGTCGCGCCGCCGAGCAGCAGCGTGAAGATCACGCCGAGACCGATGGAGCCGGCCATCGTCGCCTCGTCTGCTCCGGAACCCGAGAGGACCATGAACAGGATGAACGGGATGAGCAGCCACCCGACAGCGATGAGGAGGAGCGAGCCGACGCCGACGATCAGCGCATAGCCGATGAGGCGCCAGATGCCCCGCCAACCGGCGCGCCAGGCTTCCTTGAACCCGAGCTTCTCGCCGATGGCCCCGCGCGCGACCACGCGGACGAGGATGCCCTGCAGGAGCGCCGAGCCGACACCGGCGATGGCCAGGCCGAAGATCGCGGCGAGCGAGGTGAGCGTGATGGAGGACACGAGCATCGGCGTGATGTCCTCCTGGCTCCCGCCGAACGGGATGCGAGTGAACATGAGCATGCCGACGACCACCGGGAGGAGGCTCGCGAAGAGGGTGGTCGCGCCCATGACGATGACGGCACTGCCGAGGGTCGTCTTGGGGGACGTGCGGAAGAGTCGGAAGGTGGCGGCGAGCGCATCCCCGAACGCGAGTGGACGCAGCGGGAACAGGCCGGGCGTGGGGGCCGGCATCCACTGGCCACCAGGCTGCTGCCCGTACCCGGATTCCGGGGCAGGGCCGTACTGCCAGTTCGATGAGCCAGGGACGGGCTGGGGTGCGGGCCACTGGGCACCCTGCTCGAAGCCGCCGGGCGACTGCGCTCCGGGTGTCGGCGGATACGCGTGGTTGGGCTCTGGTGCGTGCTCGTATGGGCCATGCGTCACCCGCCCATCGTGGCATACCGCTCGCCGCGCTCTCTGGGTTGAGCCTCTGAGGAGGCTACGCCCGCTACGCTGAGGGAACCGCCCGGTCTCGTGCGGGTTCTGGAACAGGGAGGGTTCTGTGGGCGAACGCATCCTCGTGGTCGATGACGACCTCGCGCTCTCGGAGATGATCGGCATCGTGCTCAGGGCTGAGGGCTACGAACCGGAGTTCTGCGGTGACGGCGCGGCTGCCCTCGGCGAGTTCCGTCGGGTCAAGCCGGAGCTCGTGCTGCTCGACGTCATGCTCCCTGGGCTCGACGGCATCCAGATCTGCCACCTGCTGCGCGCCGAATCCGGGACCCCGATCATCATGCTCACCGCGAAGTCCGACACGACCGACGTGGTGCGCGGCCTCGAGGCCGGCGCCGACGACTACATCGTCAAGCCCTTCAACCCGAAGGAGCTCGTCGCGCGCATCAAGACGCGACTTCGCGCCAGCCAGCCGGAGGTGCAGAGCATCATCCGCGTCGGCGACCTGACCCTGAACGTGAACGCGCACGAGGTCCTGCGAGGCGACGAGCAGATCAACCTGACGCCTCTCGAGTTCGACCTGCTCCTGACCCTCGCGGCCAAGCCGCAGAAGGTCTTCACCCGTGAGGAGCTCCTCGAGCAGGTCTGGGGCTACCAGTACAAGGCGGATACGCGACTCGTGAACGTGCACGTGCAGCGCCTGCGCGCGAAGGTCGAGCACGACCCGGACCACCCGAAGATCGTGGCGACGGTTCGCGGCGTGGGCTACCGCGCTGGGAACACCACCGCATTCTCCTGACGTGAGCGCAGTGATACCGCGCGCGACCTCCACCTCCCCTCGATCCTCCGACGTCGACACGGAGGGCATCCGCGTCCCCTACCGATGGCGGTCCGCCCGCGGCGTGTGGCGGAACCTCGTGTTCCTCTGGCGCACGTCGCTGCCGTTCCGCACGATCGCGCTCTCGGTCGCGCTGACGACCGCGACAGTGCTCTCGGTCGGTTTCGTCATGTCGAACTCCATCGCGAGCGACCTCTTCAACTCGAGGCTTCGGCCGCTGGTCTCCGAAACCGAACGCGCCGTGACCGCGGCCCAGACCGTCTTCGCGTCAGGCGAGGAGACGGACAGCGCTGCCCTGGAGACGCTGCAGACCGTGGCTGTGGATGCGGCTCAGGACTCCGCGGCGAACAGCTACGGCGTCATCTTCATGCAGAGCGCGTCGGGGACCGGCGAGCAGCCGAACGAGCTGCGAGCACTCGCGAAGGGGCCCGTGTCGGCAGACCTCGTCTCCGCTGAGCTGAAGGAGGCGGTCAGCGCAGGCGCGGACACGACCGCGACCGGTGCCGCGTCGACCTCCCCGCAGACGCACTATCAGTCGATCGCCCTCGTCGACGAGCTCGGCAACGTGGTCCCCGGCATCGTCATCGGCTCGACCGTGACCGTGCAGAACCTCGGCCAGTACGAGATGTACTTCGTGTACTCGATGGAGGAGACCCAGCAGACGCTCGACTTCGTGCAGCGCACCCTCGTCGTGGCCATGATCGTGCTGGTCCTGCTCGTCGCCGTCATCACGGGATTCGTCATGCGTGCCGTCATCCAGCCCATTCGCGAGGCGGCGAAGACGAGTCGGCGTCTCGCGGCAGGCCACCTCGAGCAGCGTGTCCCCGAGTCCGGCGAAGACGACATCGCCACGCTGGCGAGGTCGTTCAACGAGATGGCGGACAGCCTGCAGGACCAGATCGAGCGCCTCGCGAACCTGTCCCAGGTGCAGCAGCGCTTCGTCTCGGACGTCTCCCACGAGCTGCGTACGCCGCTCACGACCATCCGTCTCGCGGGTGGGATGCTCTTCGACCGTCGAGATGACTTCGACACCGTCACGGCCCGCTCGGTCGAGCTGCTGCACGACCAGATCGAGCGGTTCGAGATCCTCCTCGCCGACCTCCTCGAGATCTCGAGGTACGACGCTGGCGCGGTCGAGATCCTGCGCGAATCGAACAGCCTCGCGACGGTCGCCGACGACGTCATCGGTGCCATGACCCCGGTCGCACTCGACCACGGCACGCGCCTCGTCCTCAAGGCGCCCGGCGGATACGGCGAGTCGGAATTCGATGCACGTCGCATCAACCGGGTCGTGCGCAACCTCCTCGGCAACGCCATCGAGCACGGGGAGGCCAAGCCCATCGTCGTCTCGGTCGACTCCAACGAGTCGGCGGTCGCGCTCTCGGTGCGCGACTACGGCATCGGCATGACCGAGGCGGAGCGAACGAGGGTCTTCGACCGGTTCTGGCGCGCTGACCCCTCCCGCAAGCGCACGATGGGCGGGTCGGGGCTCGGGCTCGCGATCTCCCTCGAAGACGTCCGCCTGCACGAAGGGCGCCTCGAGGTGTGGTCGGAGCCGGGCAAGGGGACGAACTTCCGGCTCACGCTCCCGCGGTTCGTCGGCGGCAAGATCATGGGGTCCCCGCTCCCGCTCGAGCCGGGTGACGCCGGGGCCGCGACCATCACGATCGAGGAGGAGGATGTGTCCTCCGAGGCGTTCACCGACGAGGACGTCGACACGCAGCCGATCGAGCTCCCTGACCTCGTCGGCATGCGCTCCTCGAACGCGGAGCCGCTCGTCTCCTCAGCCCCCACGAACTCGATGGACGTCATCGACATCGCCCCCATGGACGAGCCGACGCAGACGCCAGCACCCTGGGACGACGCCGAGGCGGTCGTGGTGACGAGCTCGGCTCCCGACTCCGTGCCGTCGCTTCCCAGCAGCGACCCCGACGATGGCGTGAACAGCGACGACGCCGGCCCGAGCCGCGACCAGGAACAGGAGGACCCGAAGTGACAGGATCCGCGCACCGACGTCGCGCCGCGCGAAGCTCGACCGCCGCGATCGTGGTCCTCGCCGTGCTCGTGCTCGTCGGATGCGCCCGCATCCCGACCTCAGGCCAGGTCCTGGCCGGCGAGTCCGAGCAGCAGGAGAGCGACCAGTCCTACAGCTTCTTCCCTGACGCGCCCCGCGACGGGATGAGCCGCGAGGAGATCGTCGAGGGCTTCCTCGATGCGGGGACCGGAACGCAGAACGACTACGAGGTCGCGAGGGAGTACCTCGCGGACTCGTACCGGCAGGAGTGGGATCCGAACGCGCGCATCCTCATCACGGCGTCCGTGCCGGACGTGGTCGACGCGGGCCCGGACAGCATCCAGGCCAGCTACAAGTCCTCGGCGAGCGTCGACTCGGAAGGCCTCTACAGCGAGCTCAAGAGCGGAACGACGGAGCGGCTCGAGTTCACGCTCGCCCAGGATTCCGCCGGTGAGTGGAGGATCACCCAGGCCCCACCAGGCATCGTGCTGCTGAGCCAGAACTTCCGCAGCCTCTTCAAGAGCTACACGCTCTACTTCTACGACGACACCCTCTCGCGGCTCGTGCCGGACGTGCGCTGGTTCGACGCGCAGCAGACTGCGCTGACGCGGATCGCGCGCGCTCTCGTGAACGGCCCAGCCCCCTGGCTCGCCGAGGGCAACGTCGTCAGCGCCATCCCGTCCGGCGTCTCCTTGCTGGGCGCGGTCACCGTCGAAGGGGACGTCGCCGACGTGGACTTCTCTTCGAGTCTCTCCTCCACCTCACCGGACCAGTACTCGCGGATGCTCCTGCAGCTCACGGAGAGCTTCGCGGACTTCGAGGCGATCTCGAGCGTCACCATGTCGATCACGGGTGTCCCCATCGACCAGGAGCTTCCTCCGGAGGACGAGGTCGTGGTGAACCGCCAGGTGACGAGCACACCGCTCGTCTACAAGAGCGGTGAGCTCGGCTTCCTCGGCGGCGTCAACGTCACGCCATCGCCTGAGACGGCGGCTCTGCAGGGCGCGCTCGCCTCGCTCAGCCCGCAGAAGGGCGCCTACTCCGCCGACGGTGATGTCGCATCCTTCGTGACCCCGAACGGCGTCTTCACGACACCCATCTCCGATCCGGAGCCGTTGCTCGTGGACGCACGACCGGGCCCGTTGGCCATGAGCCTGGACAGCTGGGGGTACACCTGGACCGGGAGCACCGACGGACCCGGGCTTCGCGCGACTGACGTCGAGGACCGGCAGCACAGCTGGCTCGAGCCCGCTGAGAACGTCGGAGCCACCGGGTACCGGGCCATCGCCGTGTCGCGCGACGGCGCGAGGCTCGCCGTGCTCGAGAACAGCTCCGTCGGGGTGCGCGTCGCGGTCATGGCGATCGAGCGAGAGCCGAGCACGAACCGGCCAGTCGCGCTCGGCGTCCCGCTCGTGCTCGAACCGGGTGGAGCCTCGCCGGTCGATCTCGCCTGGGTGGACGAGACATCCCTCGCCGTCCTCGCAGTCGGCAGCGAGGGGACCGCCGAGGTTCGGACACAGACCGTCGGCGGCACCGTCAGCGTCAACGGGGCGGTGCTCGACGGCCAGCAGATCACGGGAAGCAACACCCCGGCCGGGCTGCGTGTGCTCGACAAGGACCACCACATCTACGTGCCGAAGGGCAACAGGTGGCAGCAGTCTGACGCTGTCGTCGACTTCATCCTGACGCAGGTGTGACGGATGCGCTGAGGCTGTTCTCCACAGTCTCAGACGCCGCCGGCGACCGCGGGCCAGGCTGAGGCAAGCTTGCAGGATGTCGCCGCCGTCGATGCTGGTCGCGCGCCTGCGCACGTGGCTCGAGCGGATGCGCTCGGACGCGCTCGACGCGCTCGCGGTGGTCCTCCCGGTCACCTGCGCCTCGTGCGGAGCCGTCGATCGGGCCCTGTGCCGGCGGTGCGGCGAGCACCTCGCCCGCGATACGGGCGTCCGGGCGTGCGAGCTGCGAGTCGTCGCGGGCGACGGCAGCCGCATCCCGGTCTTCGCCGCCTCCGACTACGAAGGCGCGGTCAAGGCGCTCATCGCGGCGCTCAAGGAGCGGGGGAGAACGGATGCTGCCCGCCCGCTCGGCCTTCTCCTGCGGAGGGCGATGAGCGGACTGGCGGAGTCCGCACGAGCTCCCGCATCCGCGACCGGACCGCTGCCCGCGTGGGTTCCGGTGCTCGCTCCCTCCTCGCCGAGGTCTCGCCGTGCCCGCGGATACGCCCACCTCGCCGTGCTCTGGGAGGTCGCGGTGCCAGGGACACGCGGCGTCGACGGGCTCCGCGTCAGCCGACGGGTCCGCGACCAGGCGGGGCTCTCCAGGCACGGCAGGGCGGCGAACCTCAGGGGCGCCTACGTCGCGGACCCCAGGCTCGGCGGTGCGCGGGTCGTCCTGGTCGACGACGTGGTCACGAGCGGCGCGACGATCAGGGAATCGGTTCGCGCGCTGGAAGCCGTGGGTGCGGTGGTCATCGGCTGCGCCGTGATCGCGGAGACGAGGCGGAGGTCACCGCAGAGCCCGTGAGCCGAACCCGACACGCGCGGAGGGTACGGCATGCCTGCGAAGTCGCAGATAACACCGGGTGAATAGGGGTCTACGATTGCGGCACAGCATCACGAGGCAGTGACACCTCGGCCTCGTGCAGAACGACAGGAGAGTGACATGGAAATCACGATCACCGGTCGCAACACCGAGATCCCGGACCGCTTCCGCGAGTACGCCACGGAGAAAGCGCTCGCCAAGGTCTCGTTGCTCGATGGCAAGACGCAGGCGGCGGAAATCAAGCTGACCAAGCGCACGGACCGCGCGGGCAACCTGCTCGACAAGGGCAAGGTCGAGATCACGCTCTTCGGCCCTGGCCCCTTGATCCGCGCAGAAGCCGAGGCCGGTGACAAGTACGCAGCCTTCGATCTCGCGCTCGACAAGCTCGTCGAGCGTCTCCGTCGCAACAAGGACCGCAAGAAGATCCATCGCGGACAGCACACCCCCCTCCGCCTCCAGGAGGCGGCAGCAGACAACTTCTCGCAGATCGACGTGGTTCCCGCTGACACGGACACGATCAGGCTCGTCGAGAACGGCGGCACCGCCTCTGAGATCGCGGCAGAAGAAGAACAGCTGGACGAGCTCTACTCGCCCGTCGTGATCAGGGAGAAGACCTTCGCCCCGAAGCGGCTCAGCAACGACGAAGCCGTCGACCACATGGAACTGCTCGGCCACGACTTCTTCCTCTTCATCGAGAGCGAGTCCCTCCGCCCGAGCGTCGTCTACCGCCGGCGCGGCTGGGACTACGGTGTCATCGCGCTCGACGAGAACGAGGTTCCCGTCTCCTGAGCCCACCCCGCTCACCCTCGCCCCGGTCGATGCATCCAGCATCGGTCGGGGCGAGGTGCGTAGAATCAACGAATATGCACAGCACGGGCTGTGCCTCTCAGCGCGCTCTCGCGCCGCTTGCGTCAACCAGTAGGAGCAGACCTTGGCCTCAGTTCTCGAGAAGATTCTCCGCATGGGCGAGGGGCGCACCCTCCGCAAGCTCGAGAGCATCGCCAAGCAGGTCGGACGCCTCGAGGACGCCTTCAAGGAGTACAGCGACGACGAGCTGCGTGACATCACCGCATCCTTCCGCGAACGGCACGAAGCAGGGGAGTCGCTCGACGCGCTTCTGCCGGAGGCGTTCGGGGCCGTCCGCGAGGCCGCGGGTCGTGTGCTCGGTCTTCGGCACTACGACGTGCAGCTCATGGGTGGCGCCGCCCTGCACCTCGGCAACATCGCCGAGATGAAGACCGGTGAGGGCAAGACCCTCGTCGCGACGCTGCCGGCGTACCTCAACGCCATCGCCGGCAAGGGCGTGCACGTCGTCACGGTCAACGACTTCCTCGCGAGCTACCAGTCCGACCTCATGGGCCGCGTGTTCCGCGCCCTCGGCATGACCACGGGCTGCATCGTCTCCGGGCAGTCGCCCGCTGAGCGCCGCGAGCAGTACGCGGCCGACGTGACCTACGGCACGAACAACGAGTTCGGCTTCGACTACCTCCGCGACAACATGGCCTGGCGCTCCGAGGACATGGTCCAGCGCGAGCACTTCTTCGCGATCGTGGACGAGGTCGACTCCATCCTCATCGACGAAGCCCGCACACCGCTCATCATCTCGGGTCCCGCCCAGGGCGACGCGAACCGCTGGTACTCGGAGTTCGCCTCCATCGTGCGCAAGCTCAAGGAAGGGCGCGACTACGAGGTCGACGAGAAGAAGCGCACGATTGGCGTCCTGGAGCCCGGCATCGACCGCGTCGAGGACGCCCTCGGCATCGACAACCTGTACGAGTCGGCGAACACCCCGCTCATCTCGTTCCTGAACAACGCCATCAAGGCGAAGGCGCTCTTCAAGCGCGACAAGGAATACGTCGTGCAGAACGGCGAAGTCAACATCGTCGACGAGCACACGGGCCGCATCCTCAAGGGCCGCCGATACAACGAAGGCCTGCACCAGGCGATCGAGGCGAAGGAAGGGGTGCAGATCAAGGCCGAGAACCAGACGATGGCGACGGTCACCTTGCAGAACTACTTCCTGATGTACGACAAGCTCGCGGGCATGACCGGTACGGCCGAGACCGAGGCGGCCGAGTTCATGAGCACCTACAAGCTCGGTGTGGTGCCCATCCGCACGAACCGTCCCATGCAGCGCAAGGACAACCCCGACCTCGTCTACAAGAACGAGAAGGTCAAGTTCGACCAGGTCGTCGAGGACATCGTCGAGCGGCACGAGACCGGGCAGCCGGTGCTCGTCGGCACGACCAGCGTCGAGAAGAGCGAGTACCTCTCGAAGCTCCTGGCGAAGCGCGGCATCAAGCACGAGGTGCTCAACGCGAAGAACCACGCGCGCGAGGCCGCGATCGTCGCTCAGGCTGGTCGGAAGGGTGCGGTCACGGTCGCCACGAACATGGCCGGCCGTGGTACCGACATCATGCTCGGCGGCAACGCCGAGTTCCTCGCGGTCGCCGAGATGACCGCCCTCGGTCTCGACCCGCAGGAGAACGCCGACGAGTACGACGAGAAGTGGCTCGAGGTCTTCTCCGCCATGAAGGAGCAGGTCAAGGGCGAGGCCGATGCAGTCGCGGAAGCTGGCGGCCTCTACGTGCTCGGCACCGAGCGCCACGAGTCCCGGCGAATCGACAACCAGCTGCGTGGACGCTCCGGACGTCAGGGTGACCCGGGCGAGAGCCGCTTCTACCTGTCCATGACGGACGACCTCATGCGCCTCTTCAACACCGGTGCGACCCGGGCGATCATGGCCGGTGACGGCACGCCGGACGATCTCGCGCTCGAGTCGCGCATCGTCTCCCGCGCCATCCGCTCGGCGCAGTCGCAGGTCGAGTCGCGCAACGCGGAGATCCGCAAGAACGTGCTCAAGTACGACAACGTGCTGAACGAGCAGCGCACGGCGATCTACAGCGACCGCCGCCGCATCCTCGAGGGCGATGACATCGCCGACAAGGTGCAGAACTTCCTCACCGACGCGATCGACGACATCATCCAGGAGCACACGGGCGACGGCACGGGCGACGACTGGGAGTTCGAGGCCCTCTGGACGGACCTCAAGCAGCTCTACCCGGTCGGCATCACCGAGGAGGAGCTCTTCGAGGAAGCCGGTGGACGCAGCAAGCTCACGCGAAAGCTCCTCGAGGAGGAGATCCTCTCTGATGCGCGCCACGCCTACGAACGCCGCGAAGCATCGATCGGCGCGGACGCCACCCGCGAACTCGAGCGACGCGTCGTGTTGAGCGTCATCGACCGGAAGTGGCGAGACCACCTCTACGAGATGGACAACCTCAAGGACGGCATCGGCCTCCGCGCCATGGCGCAGCGCGACCCGCTCGTCGAGTACACGCGCGAGGGCTTCGCGATGTTCCAGCAGATGCTCGGCAGCATCCGCGAGGAATCCGTCGGCTTCCTCTACAACCTCGAGGTCACCGTCAAGCAGGACGAGACGCCGTCGGCCAGCGAGACGCCGGATGTGCAGATCGTCGCGAAGGGGCTCGACGAGAAGGCGCAGACCGCGCTCAGCTACTCGGCAGCGACCGACCAGGGTGAGGTCGAGGTCCGCAATGAGCGCGGCCAGCTCAACCAGCGTGCGACGGCCGAGGCGAAGCGCCGCGAGCGGGACCTGGGCACCTCCTCCGCGCTCGACCAGGCGCGGGGTGAGGCGGGCGAGGAGCCAGCCGCGCCAGTGGCCAACACGCAGCAGGCAACACGCTCGCGTCAGCCTGCCTCCCGTTCGGGGAACCCCGCGAAGCGACAGGCGGCCGAGCAGGCGTCCCAGTCTGACGGCGACGGCCCCGCGGCAGGCAGCTCGTTCGGCAAGGGGGCGACATCGAAGCCGGGCGGTCAGCCCGCTGGCAACCGCGCGCAGCGACGCCGCAAGAAGTAGGGGCCAGCTCCCGGGAGCAGAGCCAACGCCTCGCGGAGCAGTTCAGAGGACGTGGATGGCGGATGCTCGCCAGCGCCGGTCGAGACCCTCGAGGCGCACGGTCACGGCCCTGACCCGCGCACCGAAGTCGAGGACGACGACGGCGTCGACGATGTTCTCCGTCGTCGCCTGGATGCGCACGCTCAGCTCGACGAAGTTGGGCCGGCGCGTTGGACGCCGACGCGCCTGCCTCGCTCGTGCTGCGTGCTGTGTGCGGATGAGCAGGTGACGGTAGACGTCGTCGGTCACCCACCTGGACAGCTGCTCGATGTCGCGGACCCCCGAGATCACTTCGACGACGCTCCGGGCCAGGTTCGAGACCAGCGGAGCCGGGTCGGGCAGTTCGCTGGCTGCCGTGCGCTCCCGGACGAAGAGCGGGTCGGCGTCGATGAGTTCACCCGCCGCCGCGGAAAACGTTGATTGTGGCGCATCGATGGCGCGGAGCGCCCTGGTGCTGCGCGTTGGCGACATGTGGCCCCCGTCAGATCTCAGGCGATTCCCCCCGAACCGCCTGGCGACATGAAACCACGTTGCGTCCGTCGCTCGCGAGGGCTGAACTCCCCTGTGGATAACTCCGGTCGCACGGGCCGTGAACTCTACGCTGGCGACGTGCGATGGGACGACCTGTTCGATGACCTCGCGGGCGAGCTGCAGGGTGCGCTCGACGACGAGGCCGCCAGGCGCGCCGTCGACGAGGAGCGACTCCGCGTCGGTCGGCTGACCGTGCGCGAGCGGCTCGTCGCGCTCGCGGAGAGCAGCTCGGCTCCCATCTCACTGCAGCTGTCGGACGGTTCCATCGTCGCCGTGCGCCCGGTGGCGTTCGGCAGTGACTGGCTGTCAGCCGAACTGCTCGCAGAATCAGGTCGGGCGCGCGTCTGCATCGTCCCGACGGCGGGAATCGCGTCCCTGGTGCTCAGCGAAGAGCAGCTCATCGCGAGTCTGCGTGAACCGGCCGCGAGCGGTCCCGGCGACCTGTCCGGGCGTCTCGGCCTGGCGTTCGCGCTGCGAGACCTCGGGCGGCGGCGCCGGCAATGCGAGTTCGTGGTGACCACCGGCACGATCGTTGGCACGATCGACCGGGTCGCGCGCGACCACGTCGATGTCGCCGTCCATGAGCGCGGCGTCGCCAGACGAGCGCGAGACGTCGTCGCGTATCGGATCATCCCGCTCGAGGACCTGCGCCTCGTCATCCTCGCCGGCGACTGACCGGACTCGGCCTGGCGACGGGAAGGTCAGAGCAACGGACGCAGGCGCGGGGCCGTGTCATCCTGTGTGGCGCTCGCTTCGAGGAAGTCGCCAGTGCCTGCGAGGTCGCCGGTGTCTGCGAACTCGCCCTGGCGGAGCGCGGCGACGCGGCGCTGGTACTCGTACTGGTCGTCGATGTACTGCTCGAGCATCGTCCGTTCCACTCGCCACTCGCCGACGCCGCCGATACGGATCGCAGGCAGCTCCCCGCTCTGCACGAGACCGGTCGCCACATCCATCGTGACGTTGAGGATCTCGGAGACCTCGGCGAGAGTCAGGAAACGGCCGATTGACTGGGGGTCAACGGATGCGTTCATGCCCTCGATTATCCCGCGGCGATCATGAATCGACGCATGTTGTGGATAACTTCTGCACGTTCCCTCGCGCTGCGCCACGATGGCGGAGTCGCCACCTCTCGGCGACCGAAGAAGGGAAGAGTGGCATGAGCGTGAGCAGGGCTCGCACGCCGAGACGCTGGGTCGACCCGAGGCTCTTCCTCGGCGTCTTCCTCGTCATCGCATCGGTGCTCGGTGTCGTCGGCGTTCTCGTGGCGGGGAACCGAACCGAGATCGCCTACGCCGCCGCTTCGACGATCGCGCCCGGGCAGCTGATCACGGTCGACGAGCTCGTCGCCGTCGAGGTCGTCCTCGGGTCGAGCATCGAGGCGTACGTGAGCACCGAGACGGTGCCGAAGGGTGAGTTCCTCGTGACCCAGGCGGTCCAGGCTGGTGAGCTCCTCCCGAAGTCGGCACTCGGAGACGCTGATTCGAGCAGGTCGTCGGTTGTCGTGGAAGTCTCCGGCGGGCTGCCGACGGAGCTGGGCGCGGGAAGCGCGGTGGAGCTCTGGTCGAGCCAGGAGTCAGCTCCCGGGACCTATGGCGCGCCGGTCCTGACCTCGTCGAATGCGATCGTCGCGAAGATCCTTCCGAGGGAAGGGGCACTCTCCGCGAGTCAGGCGGACCGGGTGGAGCTGCTCCTGCCGAAGGCCGAGATCCCCGCACTCCTCGCGGCGATCAGCAACGACTCTCGGCTGGCCCTCGTCCCCGTCTTCCGCGAGAGGGGGCAGTGAGATGTCGAGGATCCTGCTCGCCATCGAATTCGAGATCGAGGCTCGGCTCCTCGAGGGCATCATCGCGGCGGGGCACGACATCGTCGATCGAGTCTCTGGTGGGCTCGCCGCTGCGACGGCCCTCGAACGGCTGCGACCCGAGATCGTGGTGCTGCAGGGGGCGCCCGAGACGCTGACTCCGCGCAGTCTGGCGGCGTGCGCCCGGTTCGGGGCACGCGCCATCGTGGTGGTCTCGAGCGACTTGGAACGTCGGAACGCGGAGACGCTCGCCGCGGCGGAGGTCGTCGATGCGGCGGTCAGCTGGAGCGAGATCGAGGTGCTCCTCGCGAGAACTCCCACCGAATCCGACCGCACCATGCCGACCGGCCCGATTCCGCAGCGCCCCGTGGCCTTCTCGAGGCCCCCGGGCGTCAGCTCCCACCCCTCGGAGGAGGACCGGCCCGACCCTGCCGAACCCGAGCGCCCGACGGGCGGCGGGGCTAGGCGAGGGGGACGAGGTGAGCGCAGACGCGCGGCCAGCACGCCAGGTCGCGCCGGCGATCATCTCGGGGGGCACGAGCGGGGCGGCTCAGCTGTGCCCCTTCGACTGGCACGCGCAGACGGCAGGGGCACGGTGCTCGCCGTCTGGGGGCCGCACGGCGCGCCGGGCGCATCCACCGTCGCGGCAGCGGTCGCGTCCAAGGCCGCCGAGATGGGTCAGCGGGTGCTGCTCGTCGACGCTGACAGCTACGGCGGCTCGCTCGCGGCGATGCTGGGCATCACCGACGAGGCGCCGGGCTTCGCGGCCGCCTGCCGCTTGGCAGGCGCGGCACGGCTCACGGTCGCCGAGATCGAGCGCATCGCGGTGCCACGGTCCTTCGGACGGGGCGGGCTGCTCGTGCTCACCGGCATCGCGAACCCCGCACGGTGGCCGGAACTCGCGAGGGATCGGGTCGCGACCGTGCTCGAGAAGTGCCGCGAGGTCGCCGACCTCGTGGTCGTCGACGTCGGCTTCAGTCTCGAGAGCGACGACGAGATCGCGAGCGACGCGTTCTCGCCTCGTCGTTCGGCCGCGACCCTGACCACCCTCACCGCTGCGGACCGAGTGCTCGCCGTCGCGGACGGGCAGGCGGTCGGCCTCCAGAGATTCCTGCGTGCCCGCGCGAACCTCGTCGACCTCGTCGGCGACACGCCAACAGACATCATCGTGAACCGCGTGCGAGCAGACGCGGTCGGCCTGGGGGCCGCCGGTCAGATCCGGCACGTCCTCTCGAGGTTCGCGGGCCTCGAGGCGCAAGCGCTCATCCCACTCGACCAGTCGGCGTGCGACCGCGCGCTGCTCGCCGGTGAGCCGGTCTCGTACGCCAGCCCCCGCTCCGCGTTCGCCCGTGCGATCGGAACCTACGTTTCGGACACGCTGCTGGCCTCAGCCGGCAGCGGGCTCGAGACCCGGCAGCCGAAGGGCGAGAACAGGCGGCGAACGTCGGCGTTTCGTCGATTCTGGCGCGGTCGCGGCGAACTGCAAGCTCAGAACTCCTAAGCTGACCGAGTGTCGAGTCTCTCATCGCAACTCCAGCGCCGCGGAACCCTCAGTGAAGCTGAGCAGTCGTGGATCCTGCAGCTGAGCGCCGACTGGCAGCTCCTCACCGACCTCTCGTGCGCGGATGTCGTGCTCTGGGTCCACACGAAGGACGACGACTTCGTCGCCGTCGCACAGGGGCGCCCCTCGAGCGCCCCGACGCTCTTCTACCGTGACCTCATCGGTCAGTCCGTGCGGGAGCAGTGGGCGATGGCCGTGCGCAGGTCCTACGAGGAGGGCATCACCGTTCGGTCGACGGAGCCGGACTGGTTTGACGAGATCCCGACGCAGCTGCTCGTGACGCCCGTCTTCTGCCGCCTGCCGGGCGAAGGAGTCAGCCAGCACCCCATCGCCGTCATCACCCGTCACACCAACCTCGGGAGCACGCGCTCGATCACCCGCCAGGAGGAGACGTTCCGCGACTGCGCCGACGAGATCTTCGCCATGATCGAGGAGGGAGCATTCCCTGACCCGGAGGCCCCGCAGATCTCCCGCCGCGGCGCGCCGCGGGCATCGGACGGACTCATCAGGCTCGACCGAGACGGCGTCGTCACGTTCGCGAGCGCCAACGCGCTCAGCGCCATGAACAAACTCGGCTTCGGGGGAGAGCTCGAGGGGGAAGTGCTCTCGGAGGTCGCCTCAGCGCTCGTGCACGACAAGAGTCGCGTCACCGTCGATGAGGCGCTGCCGCTCGTCGTCACGGGGCGTGCCCCGTGGATGACCGACGTCGAAGCCCGGGACATCACCGTGACCCTGCGCGCACTGCCGCTGAGGGCGCACGGAGAGCGCACAGGCGCCATCGTGCTCTGCCGAGACACGACAGACGTCAGGCACCAGCAGCAGGAGCTCATCACCAAGGACGCCACGATCCGGGAGATCCATCACCGGGTCAAGAACAACCTGCAGACCGTCGCAGCGCTCCTGCGCATCCAGGCCCGACGCTCGCGGAGCGACGAGGCCAGGGAATCCCTGACGCAGGCCATGCGTCGGGTCTCCTCGATCGCGGTCGTGCACGACACGCTCTCCGGTGGCTTCTCCCAGACCGTCGACTTCGACGAGGTGTTCCTCCGCGTCATGAAGCTCATCACCGAGGTATCCGCTTCCTCCAACACGGTCGTCCGACCGGTCGTCAGCGGTCGATTCGGGACCCTGCCCAGCGAGTACGCGACTCCGCTGGCCCTTGCGCTCACCGAACTCGTCACGAACTCCGTCGAGCACGGGCTCGCGGGGCAGGAAGGCGAGGTCACCGTGACGGCCGAGCAGACGCCGGGTGGGCTGTCCGTCACGGTGGCGGATACGGGCTCCGGATTCGTCGCCGGACGCATCGGCGCCGGTCTCGGCACGCAGATCGTCCGCACCCTGGTGGAGGGCGAGCTCGGCGGCTCCATCGAATGGCACTCCGAGCCGGGTGAGGGAACGCAGGTGAAGCTGCTCATCCCCAGCCGCTGGAAACGCGAGACGGGCGGCGCGTGAACGCCGCCCGTCGGGCGATCCGCGGTCAGGTCGCGGGTTGTCTGCTGCTCAGGATGCGCGTCGCGCCCGTGCTGCGCGACGCTTGAGTGCACGTCGCTCGTCTTCGGAGAGGCCGCCCCAGACGCCGGAATCCTGACCGGTGTCGAGTGCGTACTGGAGGCACACCTCGGTCACCTTGCAGGAAGCGCAAACGGCCTTCGCTGCGTCGATCTGGTCGACAGCGGGGCCGGTGTTCCCGACCGGGAAGAAGAGCTCGGGGTCTGCGTCCAAGCAGGCGGCAGTATCGCGCCAATCCATCAGTGGTGCTCCTTATCGAGTGCGCCTCGCGCACAAAAACGCTCCGCTGGGAGCGAAGTTCGTGAACCCGGGATGCGGTGACTGGCCTATAGACTTGGCCTCGATTTTGCATTCCTCCGGGTATCTCTACCTAGAGAAAGATTTTGCCACAGCGTCATTTTCCAGGCAAGGGGTAATTCGTGAGCCGAGGTACGACCGGGCGCCCGGTCACCGTCGTTCTGCTTGCCGGACTGCTCGGCGTTGAGGCCGCGATCCTCGCCGCCGTGACCGCGTTCCTCGTCGCGGAGACCGCCGCGCAGGAGGCGGAGTTCCTCGCCTCATCCCTTGCGCTTGCTGGGCTCGCGCTGCTGGGGACCGTGCTGCTCGCACTCGTTGCCGTGTCGACGCTCCGTCTGCGGGCCTGGGTGCGCGGGGCCGCCATCACGTGGCAGATCATGCAGCTGGCAGTCGCCTGGGTGTTCCTCCAGGGCGACCTGGCGGTCTGGGTCGGCTGGGTGCTCGTCGCCATCAGCCTGCTCGGCATCGTCGCAGCCGTGCATCCGGCGACGGGCCGTGCACTGCGCCGCGACGATGACGAGGCGGAGGCGAGGGGCTAGAGCCCGAGCAGCTTCAGGATCCGGGCGACGTGGCCCGCGGCGCGGACGTTGTAGAGAGCCTCGGCGATCTTGCCGTGCTCATCGATCACGAAGGTCGAGCGGATGGGGCCGACGGCGATCCGCCCGTACTTGTTGCGCTCTCCGTATGCGCCGTACGCGGTCTGCACGGCGTGGTCGGCGTCGCTCAGCAACGTGAAGTCGAGGTGCTCGGCTTCGCGGAACTCGGCCAGCTTCTCCGGGTCGTCCGACGAGATGCCGAGGATCGTGTACCCGGCGGCGCGCAGGGGAGCGTCGCTCTCGCGGAAGTCGCACGCCTCGGCCGTGCATCCGGGGGTGAACGCCTCCGGGTACGTGTAGAGGATGACGCGCTTGCCGCGATATTCGGAGAGGGAGACGGCGTGGCCGTCCTGATCTGTGAGGGTGAAGTCCGGAGCATCTGCGCCCGGCTCGAGGCGGGTCGGAGTGGAGGTCGTCATGGCCCCAATCGTGGCATGTCGTGGCCGATTGGACTTCGGCTTCAAAACAGTGCTATTCTCTCTTGGTCGCCACGGAAACGGAACGACGCGCACCTCTAGCTCAATTGGCAGAGCAATTGACTCTTAATCAATGGGTTCTCGGTTCAAGTCCGAGGGGGTGTACGAGATAGGCCCGGTAGCTCTCGCCAGCTACCGGGCCTTCTTGCATCCTCGGGGGAGGCTCTCTTCGGGCTGGGAGGGCACCGGTCTGCCGTTCTCGGAGGCGCGGTGCTGGCACAATGGGCATGCACTGGCTAGGCGCGCAACGCGCCGACGACGAGGAGGCGGATTCCGTGACGATTGCACCCGGGGAACTTTGGGCGAACTGGCCGCGGACCGCACGCGCGAACCCGTCGAGCATCGTCGCTCCCAGGACTGCGCTCGAGGTCCAGCAGGTCGTCGCCGAGGCCTACCGCATGGGCAGGCACGTGCGTGCGGTCGGCGCGAGCCACACCTCGAATGCGCTGGCCGCGGCTCCCGACATCCTCCTCGACGCCCGAGGCCTGCGCGGCATGAACTGGATCGACCTCGACAGCCATGAGGCGTCGTTCGGAGCCGGCACCACGATCGCCGAGGCCGGGGCCCTGCTCGAGACCTACGGATGGCAGCTGGAGAACATCCCGAACAACCCTGCCGTGACCCTCGGAGGCGCGATCGCCACGGGCAGCCACGGCACTGGTGCTCGTTTCGCGAGCCTGTCATCGCAGCTCGTCTCGGCGACGCTCGTCTCCGGGACCGGCGAGCTCGTCACGGTGAGCGCCCACCAGGACCTCGAGCTGTGGCCCTCGGTGAAGCTCAGCCTCGGAGCGCTGGGCATCTTCACCGAGCTCGTGTTCCGCATCGTGCCCGGCTACCGCATCCGCACGTCGGACGAGCAGATGCGCATGAGCGAACTCGTCGACGAGTTCGCAGTGCTCGCCTCAGGCGCTGACCACTTCTCCGCGAGCTGGCGGCCGCACACCGATGAGGTGTTCGTGACGCAGGGGTTCCGCGAATCAGGCGAGATCGCCGACGAGCCGACGCCGTCGCGCCGGTCCGCGTCCTTCGGTGCGCTCGGCGAGATGCTCGCCATCGGCTTGTCGAAGTCGCTGCCGTTGCTGACCCCCGCGGTGAACAAGCTCGCGAACCGGGTGCATCCGGTCGGCGAGTCGACGCTGGGGCCCATGCGAGCACTCGCGGAGCCCGCCCCGGTGCGCTTCGCGTCGCTCGAGTACTCGTTCCCCCTCGCCGAGACCCCTGAGGTGCTGCGGGCGCTCGACGAGACCCTCGAGCGGGCGCACCTCAACCTCCCGTACGCCGTCCGCATCTCGACGACTGCCGCCGACGACGCGTTCCTGTCGAACGCCTACGGCAGGGCTGTCGGGAACATCACCGTGCGCGTGCCGTCGACCCTCGACGCTCGCGCGATCTTCACCGCTGCCGAGGACCTCTTCCTGAGTCTCGGGGGCCTGCCGCATTGGGGCAGCTTCCACACGGTGCGCGCGGAGGAGTTCAAGCACGTCATCACGCGCTTCGGCGACTTCCACACGGCGCGCGAGCGGCTGGACCCGGAAGGCGTGTTCGACAACGCGCACCTCAAGCGCGTCCTCGGCGCGCACTGAGCAGACCTGGCGCTCGGTTGCGAGCCCCGGCCTCTCGGGATGGGTTCCGTGCTTCCGGATGGGAAACAATCCATCCCGAAGCGCGGAACCCATCCGAGGCCGTTGGTGCGTCGCCCGAGGCGTCTGAAGGCCCGCGGCACCGCCCGTCGAACGTGCTGAGCGAATGCGCGTGCGCAGCGTGGACGCCTACAGGGGGTCGTCGGCTCGAGGGTCGTCGAGGTTGCGCCAGGGGCGGTCGCGCCACCTGAACGCTCCAGCCCGGTGCAGGATCCAGGCAGCGAGCATCGCCCCGATGGCACCGGATGCGCCGCCGACGAGGAGTGCGGCGCGCGGCCCGAACAGCTCGACGATCCACCCCATGACCGGGGCGCCGACGGGAGTTCCGCCGAGGAAGATCGCCATGTAGAGCGAGAGAACCCGCCCGCGCATGGATGGCTCGACGCTTCCCTGGACGAGTGCGTTCGCTGTGGTGATCGCGCTGAGCGACGTGAAGCCGATGGGGATGAGGGCCACGGCGAACAGCCAGAACGTCGGAGCGAGGGCGGCCGCCAGGCAGCTGAGCGCGAAGAACACGCTCGACGACAGCAGGACGCGGAACCGGGCTCGTTCGCGCTTCGCGGCCAGCAGTGCGCCACCGAGCGAGCCGATGGCGAGGATGGAGGAGAGCAGGCCGAAGCTGTCCGCGCCGCCTCCGAACTCCATGGTCGTCATGGTCGCCGTGTAGATGGGGAAGTTCAGCCCGAAGGTGCCGAGGAGGAAGACCAGCACCAGGACCGCGACGATGTCGGGGCGCCTCGCGACGTAGCGGATGCCCTCGCGGATCTGCCCGCGGCCGCGTTTCGACGGGGGAGCGGGGAGCAGCTCCGAGGTGCGCATGGCCAGGAGGGCCGCGATGGTCGCGAGGTACGTGAGGGCGTTGACGAGGATCACCGGGCCCGCGCCGATGAGCACCGTGAGGACTCCAGCGACGGCCGGCCCCACCATCCGAGCGCCGTTGAACGACGCGGAGTTGAGGGCGACAGCGTTCGAGAGCAGCTTGAGGCCCACCACCTCCGAGACGAACGCCTGGCGTGCTGGAGCGTCGAGGGAGGCCGCGCAGCCGAGCAGCAGCGCGAAGACGTAGACGTGCCAGAGCTCCGCGACACCTGCCGTCACGATGGCACCGAGTGCGAGGGCCAGCACGGCCATGACCGACTGGGTCCAGATGAGCACCTTGCGCTTCGAGAAGCGGTCGGCGATGACACCGGCGTACGGGGCCAGCAGCAGCTGCGGGCCGAACTGCAGCGCCATGACGACGCCGAGCGCGGTGGCGTCGTTGTCGGTGAGCTCGGTGAGCACGATCCAGGCCTGCGCCGTGCGCTGCATCCACGTGCCCACGTTGGAGGTCAGGGACCCGGCGAACCAGATGCGGTAGTTCCGTTCGGCGAGCGAGCGGAACATGGAACTCACGGTGGCTGCTCCCTGGGGGTGGTCGGATGTGCGGGGGTGCACAATGTAATAGTTGTGGCCGCAAGTATGTATGTGAAGGTCACAAAATGATCTCACGTACAATGACGCCGGTCGTCGAACCCGAGGAGAGCCGCAATGGCAGACAAGAACCGCGAACACATTCAGAAGCTTCGCGAGGAGGCGAACGCCATCCGCAAGCAGGAGGAGGCGCGCGCCAGGCGCGGTCGTGTGCTCACGCAGGTGGGCATCATCGTCGGTGCCGTCGTCGTGCTCGGCGCGATCGTGCTGCTCGCCGTCTTCGGTTCGACCTGGTTCGGCAAGAAGATCGAGCTGACGGCTGATGGCGCGGTCGCGGTGCAGCGGCTCGACGGTTCGAGTGTCGAGCAGCCCATCGAGGTCGTCGACAACTCGGCGATCGTCGTCGGTGCAGCGGATGCCCCCGTCAAGATCGACTACTACTACGACTACTCCTGCCCCCACTGCGTGGACTACCACGAGCAGACCGGGGCGGTCTACAACGATCTCGTCGCCGCAGGTGACGTCCAGGTGACCTACCACGCGATCAACATCGTGGCCCCGTACGGTGCCGAGGCCGCGGCGGCGATCGCCTCGACCGTCGCCTACCAGCCGTCCGCGTTCTTCGAGGTCCACGACGGGCTGTTCGGGATCCCCGGCCAGACGCAGACCAGCTGGGGCCCCGCCGACTACTCGTCGGCGCTGAGCCAGCTCGGTGTGACGAGCGAGGAGGCCCTCGCCGCGGCCACCAACGGCGAGTTCTCGGGCTGGGCCGCCGCCAACACCGCCGCTTCGCGCGAGGCGGGTGTCTCCGGAACCCCGAGCATCTTCGTCGACGGAGAACTCCAGCAGACGCCTCCGGACGTCGAAGCGCTCATGGCGCTCGCGGGCACCGCGAACGCCGAGTAGCGGAGGCGGACCATGGCGAGCTCCCCTGAGATGACAGAGGCCATCGCGGACGAGCAGGGCGGCGCATCGCGCCTGCCCTGGCTCGTGCGCACGCCGAGGAACGTCGCCTGGGCGCTGGTCGTCTTCGGCGGGGTGGGGCTGCTCGCGAGCTTCTTCCTCACCGTCGAGTACATCCACAAGCTGCAGGCGCCGAACGAGGCGCTGGTCTGCGATCTGAGCATCTTCGTCACGTGCGGTCCGGCCATGCAGTCCTCGGCCGGCGCGATCCTCGGCTTCCCGAACATCATCATCGGCCTCGTGACGTTCGCCGTGACGGTCGCGATCGGGGCAGGCATCTTCGCTGGCGCGAGCTACCGTCGCTGGTTCTGGGTGGCCTTCCAGGTCGGTCTCGTGGGCGCGGCGGCGCTCGTCAGCTACCTGCAGTGGTACAGCGCATTCGAGCTCGCACGCCTCTGCCTCTGGTGCATGATCATCTGGGCGGCGACGATTCCCCTCGTCGCGACGGGCACGATCTTCAACCTCGTGCACGGGCACCTGGGTGCCGGTGCGAGGCGAGTGGGGGAGAAGCTCGCTCCCTTCCTCGTGACGATCATCATCGTCTGGTACCTGGTCGTCGTCGCGGTCGTCTTCGCGGGGCTCCTCCCGTACTTCGCCATCTAGGCGTACGCAGCGCGCAACGAAGAACCCCGGTCCGTGTTCGGACCGGGGTTCTTCGTTGCGCGCTGTTCAACGCTGTACGCGTGAGGCTCAGGCGATCTTGCGCTCTTCGGCGAGGGATGCTCGCGCTGCGAGGTCGGCGGGGCGAGGGGTGACCGTCTCGACGAGGTCCTCGAGCGACTCCTCAGGCTTGAGGAACGACTCGATGGCCTTCTGCCGTTCCGCTTCGCTCGCAGGAGCGAGGCGCACCGGCGCTTCGTCGCCTGCTTCCAGCGCTGCCACGGTTCCGAGCGTGTTCTGGATGCGGCGCACGAGGTCGGCGACCATGATCTCGGAGAACATGGCGTCGTCGCCCGGCTCGCGGTCTGGCCGCCACTCGAGGCGGTAGCGCCCTTCGGCTCCGAACATGTCGTCGAGGAGGAGCGTGAGCTCCTCGCGGGCCTCGTCGCTCATGATGGCGCTGGGCTCGAGCAGGCGCGGTGGCTCCAGCTCGCTGCCCGGGCGCTCGAGGCCGGAGAAGTTGGGGTGGCCACCCAGGGGCATGGCCGGGCGTGCCGACGGTGCGGATGCGGCGGGGATCGGGGCAGGGATGGCGCCCAGCTGATGCTGGGGGAGCGCCGGTGGCGTCATGGCCGCCTGCTGGGGGGTGGGCTGCGTCGAATCTGCGCTCGACGTGGCTTCACCCTCGGGGTGTCGCCGCTTGCGGAACCAACCGAACACGGAGTCCCCTTTCTGCGCCTGGATTGTGAGCTCGGAACCGGGGCAGATCGTCTGCCACGGAATGAGACAGCACTAGTCTCACGGCGTTCGTGCGGCGTGTCGACAGACACGCCGCACGACGCTCGGATTGTTAGTCGAGCTCTAGCTTCTTCTGGTTCGCGTCGTCCATGACGGCGCTGATGGCGAGGGCCGTCGAGATGCCCCAGGCGAGCCAGACGAGCACTGCTCGCCAGCGCTTGGTCTCCATCGAGGTCTGTCGGACGACACCCACGATGCCGAAGACCGAGGACAGGATCGCGCCGTTGGTGAGGAATTTGCGCATGGGTTCCGCTCCCTTGTGCCGGGGCTGCGTCGTTGTGATGCCGCCAGTGTTCTGATTGACGTCGTCAGGGTAGCGGTGTCGTCTGGCCGTCCGTTGTCAGGAGACGCTCGATCCGACCTCCTGACCGATCGGTTGAACTCTGACCGTTCGGTCAATAGACTGCGTGCGTGACCGAGCAACCGCAGCCGAATCCCGAACTCAAGCAGGCCGAGCATCCTCGATCGGCGCCCCGCCAGCATCCGACCGACCTGCTCAAGCAGGCCGCTCTCGTCGAATTCGCCGCGCACGGCTACGAGGGCGCCTCGCTGCAGGAGATCGCAAGCAAGGCCGGGTACACGAAGGCCAACCTGCTCTACCACTTCGGCTCGAAGCAGGGCCTCTTCGAGCAGGCCGTGCTCGAGGCGCTCGGCGCGTTCGAAGAGCTCGTCGACTCCCTGCAGCACCTCGACATCGGCACCGAGGACAGGCGCCTCGTCGGCCCCTTCGTCGACTTCCTCCTCCAGCACCGCCTCGCCGTGCACATGTTCGTGAACCACCGCAGCACCGGTGCTGGCGAGTTCATCGCCACCCGAGTCGACCCCATGATCGAGCGGCTCGTCGCCGCGTTGTCCGAGGACGACTCGGACCGTGCGCTGCGCATCGCCATCGGCCTCGCGGGCGTCACCTACTGCCTCGCGAACGAGAACATCCCAGGCGAAGCGCGCATGCAGGACCCCACACGCGACGAGCTCGTCGACGCGCTCACCTTCATCTCGGCCACGCGCCGCTAGTCGACAGGCAACGGACTCATGGCTCTCCTCCTCTTCCGCATCTCCCGCGGCTCCTACCGTCACCCATGGCGCGTGCTCTCCGCCTGGCTCCTGCTGCTCGCCCTCGCCCTCGGCGTCGGCGTCGCCGCGGGCGGGGCACTCAAAGAATCGTTCGCGATTCCGGGCACGCAGTCGCAGGCGGCGCTCGATCGCCTCGGCGAGGTGTTCCCGGAAGCGGCCGGCGCCAGCGCCAGCGTCGTCGTCGTGACCCCCGCCGGCGACTCCATCGAAGACGAGCCGTACCGGAGCGCCATCGACGCCGCGTCCGAGCGCATCGGAGAGCTGGACGGCGTCAGCCAGGCCCTCTCTCCCTTCTCGGAGTATGCAAGCGACGCCGTATCGGACGACGCCGAGGCCGGCATCATCCGCGTGCAGTTCGACGGGACCAGCGAAGACATCAGCGACGAGCTCATCGCCGACGTCACCGAGGCCGGCACTTCGCTCCAGGACTCGGGCCTCCAAGTCGGGTTCGATGGGCAGATCTTCCAGAACCTCGAGTACGGGCTCACGCCCACCGAGATCGTCGGCGTCGTGTTCGCGGCGATCGTGCTCCTCGTGGCGTTCGGATCGGTGCTCGCCGCCGGGCTCCCGCTCGCATCCGCCATCGTCGGGGTCGGCGTGACGATGGGCGGCATCCTCTTCGCCGCGAAGTTCGTGGTCGTCTCCAGCGCCACCCCGCTGCTCGCGGTCATGATCGGCCTCGCCGTCGGCATCGACTACGCACTCTTCGTCGTCTCGCGCCACCGAACGCAGCTCGCGAACGGCATGGACGCCGAGGAATCGACGGCGACCGCCGTCGGCACGGCAGGCAACGCCGTCGTCTTCGCCGGAGTGACCGTCATGATCGCGCTGCTCGGCCTCGTGATCGTCGGCATCCCGTTCCTCAGCGTCATGGGCATCGCCGCCGCCGCCGCCGTCTTCACCGCCATGGCGGCCGTCATCACGCTCGTCCCCGCGCTGCTCGGCTTCGCGGGTGAGCGGATGCGCCCCAAGCCCACGTCGCGCGCGTACCGTCGCGAGACGGGCGCGAACCCGAAGCCCACGGTGGGACGCAGGTGGGTGCGGCTCGTCATGAGGGCACCGCTCCCGTTCGCGCTCGCGGTCATCGCCATCCTCGGCACGCTCGCGATCCCGGCGCTCGACCTCAAGCTCGCGCTCCCCTCCGGTGCGTCCGAACCGGAGGACAGCGTCGCGCACATCGGCTACGACCTCGTCGCCGAGCACTTCGGGCCAGGCGCCAACGGGCCACTCATCGTGATGGTCGACATCACCCAGGGCGACAACGAGACCCTCCTCGACGACCTGCAGCTCATCGCCGACCGCATCGCCGAGGTCGACGGAGTGGACACGGTCGGAGACCCGCTGCCAAACACGACCGTGGACTCCGCCATCATCCAGGTGGTGCCATCGACGGGGCCCGACGACGACGAGACGCTCCGCGTCGTCGGCGAGATCCGCGACCTCGGCGACGAGCTCGAGCTCGAGACCGGCATGCCGACCTCCGTGACCGGAGCGACCGCCATCGCGCTCGACATCTCCGACCGCCTCAACCAGGCGCTCCTCCCGTTCGCCGCAGTGGTCGTCGGGCTCAGCTTCTTCCTGCTCATGATGGTGTTCCGCTCGATCCTCGTCCCGCTCAAAGCCGCGCTGAGCTTCCTGCTGAGCGTGTTCGCCGCCTTCGGCGTCGTCGTCGCGATCTTCCAGTGGGGGTGGTTCGCCGACGCCCTGCACGTCGTGCCCGGCCCCATCATCAGCTTCATGCCCATCCTGCTCATGGCCATCATCTTCGGACTGGCCATGGACTACGAGGTCTTCCTCGTCTCCGGCATGCGCGAGGCGTACGTGCGCAGCGGCGACGCCAGGAACGCTGTCGAGACGGGCTTCGCGAACGGCGCCCGCGTCGTCACCGCGGCCGCCCTCATCATGTTCTTCGTCTTCGCCGCCTTCGTGCCTGAGGGAGCCGGCGTCATCAAGGCCATCGCCCTCGGGCTCGCCGCGGGCATCTTCTTCGACGCCTTCCTCGTGCGCATGACGCTCGTGCCCGCCATCATGGCGATGCTCGGCAAGCGCGCCTGGGCCCTCCCAGCCTGGCTCGACCGCATCCTCCCCGACCTCGACGTCGAAGGCGAGCACCTTCGCCACTACCGCCAGAACGTCGAGTGGATGCGCGGACAGCCCGACGGCATCGCCATGGGCGAGCTCGTGGCCGGAACCGAGACGACAGCAACGCGCCCCGTGACGGGCGGCATCGAGCGCGGCGGCGTGCTGCTCGTGGAAGGACAGCTCGCCGAGCGGCGGCTCCTCGCGGCCACCCTCGCGGGACGCATCGAGCCCGTCGCCGGGCACGCCCACGCGCACGGGCACCTCACGCCAGGTGACGAGAGCGCCCTCATGCGACGCGTGGCCGTCGTGGACGCCTCGACGCTCGACGCCAGATCGGCGGAGCTCACCGTGGGTGCCCTCCTCGAAGAGCGGCTGCGCCTCGGACGCGGAGCCGCCGGGGGACCGGTGCCAGCTGCACTCGTCGACCAGGGTGTCGCCGAGGTCTCAGCAGCCGCGGCCAGACTGCGCGACGGTTCGCCACGCGTGCAGGCCGACACGAACCTCGGCGAGCTTCGGCCCGCATCGAGAGGCGTCGCCCTGGCGCGCATCGCGCTCACGGAAAACCCCGAGGTCCTGATCGTCGATCTCGGGCCGGGAGCCGAACCCGAGGTGGCAACGCGCCTCGCCTCCACCCTCCTCGCGGAAGTGAGCACGCTCGCCCCGCCCGACACGACCATCGTGCTCGGACTCCCCAGCGGACTCGACCCCGCCGCCATCGTCGGCGCGGTGCGACGTCCCGCCGGACGCATCCGCCTCGACGCCGCGCCGAGCGCATCCGCCGACGCATCGCCATCCACGCACGCCGCAACCAGCACGCACAAGGGAGCACTCGCATGAGCGCCGCCGTCCTCCACGCCGTCACCGCCGACCGCGGAGCACTGCGCCGTCGGCGCCTGCGCAACCTGCTCGTCGCGATCCTCGTGCCCCTCATCGTCGCCGGCGCCTACTTCGCCGGCCTCGCCGGGGCAGAGGCCCGCACCTCCGCGATCCCCGCCATGATCGTGAACAACGACGAACTCCAGACCCAGACCGCGCCGGACGGCACCCAGACGACCGTCATCGCGGGCCGGCTCGTCGTCAGCGCGCTCACCGATCCCGACACGGCGACCGGCTTCGACTGGCAGCTCGCCAACGCCGAGACCGCGGCGGCGGCACTCGAAGACGGCTCGGCGTACGTCGTCGTCACCATCCCAGAGGACTTCTCCGCCCGCATCACGGGCATCGCCGACGAGGGCGCGACCCCCGCCACGATCGACGTCACCACCGACCAGTCGCACGACTACCTCTCGCCCGCCATCGCCAACGGGCTCGCGGATGCGCTCACCGCCCAGTTCGGCACGCAGGTCACCGAGATGGTCGCCGTGCAGCTCTTCGACGGCATCGGCCAGACCGCGACCTCCCTTCGCGACGCCGCGGATGGCGCATCCCAGCTCGCCGACGGGGGCACGCAGCTCGGCACCGGCCTCGCCCAGTTCGCCGACGGGCAGAGCGAGCTCTCGACCGGACTCGTGCAGAGCGCGGACGGCGCCAGCGAGCTCTCGACCGGCGTGACCACCTACGTCTCCGGCGTCGGCCAGCTCTCGAGCGGCATCACCCAGTACACCGGTGGCGTCGACCAGCTCTCCGCGGGCATCACGCAGTACACGAGCGGCGCAGACCAGCTCGCGGCGGGCATCGGCCAGCTCGCAGCGCAGACACCCGGACTCCGCACCGGCGGGCAGCAGCTCACGGACGCGGGCACACAGCTCGAGGGATACTCGACCGCCGTCACGCAGGGCACAGCCACCTACCAGGAGCAGATCCGGCCCGCACTCGTCGCCCTCAACGACTCCACCGACGGCCTCGTCGCCTGGTGCGCGGCCCTCGCCGACCCGACGTTGAAGAGCCAATGCGAGACCCAGATCGCAGGCCTCGTCGGCACGACCGGCGGCGTCGACGGCCTCGTCGAGACCCTCGACGGCGCTACGAGCGAGCTCACCGCCGTGACCGACGGAGCATCCGACCTGAAAACCCTCGGCACCGGCCTCGTCACCCTGGCGGACGGCATCGACCAGCTCAACACGGGCGCGACGCAGCTCTCGGCAGGCTCGAGCAACCTCACGACGGGCGCCTCCGACCTCGCGACCGCAGGCGACGAACTCGAGAGCGGCGCATCCCAGCTCGTCACCGGCGGAACCGAGCTCGAGACGGGCGCCAGCGCGCTGGCCACGGGCCTCGGGCAGCTCCGCGACGGGCAGCAGCTGCTCGTCGACGGGGTCGCCCCCATCCAGGAGGGCGTCGGCGAGCTCACCTCCGGGGCGAACCAGCTGTCGACCGGACTGAGCGACGGCGCGACGCAGGCCGAGAACGCCGTCGGCGATCCGGATGCGCTCGCGGAGGTCGTCGCCAACCCGGTCCAGACGAACCAGACCATGCAGCACGAGGTGAGCTTCGGCGAGATCCTCACCGCGCTCATCCTTCCGCTCGCACTCTGGCTCGCCGCCCTCGCGACGACGCTCATGCGCCGTCTCGTGCCGACCGAGGCCTACGCGTCGATGGCGTCGAACGGGCGCATCCTGCTCGACGCCGCGAGGCGCATGCTCCTGCCGCTCGCGGCAGTGCTCTTCGCCATCATCGTCATCGCTCACGGGTTCGTCGGCGTGCCCGTCGCCGCCGCCTTCGCGACGCTCGGGCTCGGCGCGCTCTGCGCGGTCGCCCTCATCGGCGTGCACCTGCTCTTCACGACGCTCTGGGGGCGTCGGGCGGCAGCTGTCGCATCGGTCGGCCTCCTGAGCATCCAGGTGCTCGCCATGCGGGGGCTCGTGCCGCTCGAGCTGAAGTCGCCGTTCGTCGAGATGCTCTCCGGGCTGCTCCCCGGAACGCACCTCGCCGCCGGGCTGCAGCTCGCCTACTCGGGAGGCAGCGCCTCCGCAGTCGTCGCGGCGGCGCTCGGCATGCTCGTCATCGCCGCGGTCTCGTTCGCGGCGGCGAGCCTCGTCATCGGGCGCCGTCGACGCTCGAAGCCGTCGCTCGTCGCGGGCCTCTCCTCGGGGCGCCGCGAGCTCGTCGCGGCGTGACCCCGCGTCTCGGGATGGGGAACCAGCTTCGTTGTGGGAAGCTTCCCGCCACGAAGTGAGGTTGCCAGCCCGAGTCGGGCGTGGTGGGTGAGTGGGGCGATCGCCGTCCGACGGGTGGTCACGGTGTCTCGGGATGGGTTCCACGCTTCGGGATGGCTTGCAACCCATCCGGAAGCGTGGAACCCATCCCGAGACGGGCGGGGCGAGTGGGCGCTAGACGGCGTCGGGGACGGAGCGGCCGAGCTGCAGGTGATCGTGGGCGAAGGCGACGGTCTCGCGGAGCATGCGCAGCCGGTCGGCCTCGTTCTTCGCCTTGCGCGTGTTCACCTCGGCGACGACGTGACCCGACCAGCCGATCGAGGCGAGGTACTGCAGCGTCTCGGCGACAGGCTGCCCTCCCTCGCCTGGCGCGAGGTGCTCGTCGAAGAGCTTGTCGTTCACGTCGGGCGCCTGGCCATCGCAGAGGTGGATGTGCCGCAGCCGGTCGCCGGCCGCCTTCGCCATCTGCAGGGAGTCGCGTCCCGAGAGCGCGGCATGCGAGAAGTCGAGGGTGATGGCGTCGCAGTCCATGTCGACGGGGTCGATGCCGGGCTTGTAGGCCTGCAGGGCCCGCCCTGACACCTTCCACGGGAACATGTTCTCGACGGCGATCTCAGTGCCGGTGTCCGCGTTGATCTCGCGGACGATCTCGAGGAAGTTCTCCGCGTACCCGGACTGCCACCGGAATGGCGGGTGGACGACGACGGTGGAGGCGCCGATGTCGCGCGCGAGCTCAGCGGAGCGCTGCAGCTTCGTGCGCTGGTCGCGGCCCCACACGAACTGCGTGAACAGCAGCACGGGGGCGTGGACGGCGAGCACCGGCAGCTGGTACTTGTCGATGAGGCGCATCAGCGCATCCACGCTCCGCGACGTCTGATCGGTCGAGATCATGATCTCCATGCCGTCGAAGCCCGCGTCCCTGGCTATCTGGAACGACGTCTCGACAGACTTGGGGAACGTGCAGGAGGTGCTCATGCCGACGGTGATCATTTTCCGGAGATTACTCCCCCCGTCTGTCCGAAAGGTGACGACAGCCGGAGCGCCTCAGGCGAGACGGTACTCGAGCTCGGGGCGACCCGGGGTGCCGTACCTGGGGGTGCGATCGGCGGCGGAGGTGTCGACGAGGTGCTCGAGGTAGCGGCGCGCGGTGACACGGGAGAGCGCCAGCTGCTCGGACAGCTCCTTCGCGGAGATGCCGGTCCCGGCCTCCAGGGAGCGCAGCGCTGAGATCACGCTCGCAAGGGTCTCGCTCGTCAGCCCCTTGGGGAGGCTCGCCTGCGGTGTCGACTGGCGGAGGGACGCGAGGGTCTGATCGACCTCGTCCTGGCTGGAGACGACGTGATCGAAGAGCCCGGCCCGGTATTCGCGCAGCGCCTCGAGCTTCTCCGCGAACGTCTGGAACGTGAACGGCTTCAGCAGGTAGTGGGCGATGCCGAGCGACACCGCCTGCTTGACGGTGGCCGCCTCGCGCACGGCCGTCACGGCGATGATGTCGACGTCGTGCCCTTCCGCCCGGAGGCGCCTCGCGACGTCGATGCCCGTCGCGTCCGGCATGTTGATGTCGAGGAGGACGACGTCGATGCGCTCGGTGTCGCCGTGGGCGGATGCGCGGACCGCGAGGAGCGCGGCGGACGCAGTGCCCGCGACGGCGACGGTGCGGAACCCGGGCAGGCGGTCCACGTAAGAGGCGTGCGCCTGCGCCGTCAGCGGCTCATCGTCCACGATGAGCACGTTCAGTGGAGTCGCCTGCGTCGCCTCCTCACCGTCCATCCGAGGCCTCCCCGTCGCGCGCAGCCCCGGCATGCTCAGCGTCCGACGCGCGCAGCGGCAGGCACACCGTGAACGCCGACCCGTCGACCTCGATGCTGCCGCCCGACCGGCGCACGGCCTGCCGCACCAGCGCGAGCCCGACCCCGCGCCCCTTGCCGGGCTTGCCGGAGACGCCGAAGTCGAAGATGCGGCCGAGGAACTCCGGGTCGGGCCCGTCTCCGCTGTCGCTCACCTCGATGAGCACCTCCCCGTCGAGCTCCTCGACGAGCACCCGCACCGCTGGCGCCGGCGTCGTGCGTGCCGCGTCGAGCGCGTTGTCGATGAGGTTGCCGACGATGGTGATGAGGTCCCGAGCTGTTGCGCTCGCGGGAACCCGCTCGGGCAGGTGCAGCTCGAAGCGCACATCCATCTCGTCCGCCTGCGCGGACTTGCCGAGGAGCAGGGCCACGAGCACCGGGTCCTCGATGGCCCGCACGAGCCGGTCGGCGAGCTCCTGGCTGACGTCGAGCGTCGAGCTCGCGAGCCGCATCGCCTCCTCTGGGCGCCCGAGTTCGATCAGGGCGATGATGGTGTGCAGGCGGTTCGCGAACTCGTGGGCCTGCGAGCGCAGCGCCGCCGCAAGGGTCTGCGAGGTCTCGAGCTCGCCGCTGAGCTCCTCGATGCGGGAGTGGTCGCGCAGCGTGACGACCGTGCCAGCGGAGCGCGGTGCATCCTGACCTGGCCCGCGCGTCACGACGGCTTCGCTGTTCACGACGAGCACGTGCCGTTCGGTGACGACGATCTCGTCGACGACCGCATCGCCGCGGAGCATGACCTCTCGCAGGATCTCGGGAGCGGCCAGGTCCTTGACCGGAATCGGGGCGGCCCTCGGGTCGAACGGCGGCAGGCCGAGGTACTCGCCGGCGATCACGTTGGCGAGCACGATCCTGCCCTTCGGGTCGACGAGCACGAGCCCCTCGTCGATCGATCGGAGCACACCCTCGTAGTAGGCGAACATGCGGGCCAGGTCCTCGGGGCCCCGGTTGTCGGTCACGCGCCGCAGGTAGCGGCTGAGCGCCCAGGCTCCGGCGCCGCCGATGAGGAGCGCGCCGAGGGCCGACCAGAGGATCAGCGCGATGCGCGACCCCGTCGCGACGTGCGCGTTCGACACGGTGACGCCGGCCGACACGAGGGCGACCACCTCGCCGTCGTCCCAGATCGGGGCGACGGCTCGCACCGAGGGGCCCAGCGTGCCCGTGTAGGTCTCCGTGAAGGTCGAGCCGCCGAGCGCGGTGTCGATGTTGCCCTGGAACAGGCGCCCGATCTCCTCGGGGTTGCGGTGCGTGATGCGCACGCGGTCCGTGTCCATGATCGTGATGAAGTCGACGTCCGTGGAATCGGAGATGATGATCGCGTACGGCTGCAGCGTGCTGCTCGGGTCTGCGGTCTCCAGCTGCTCGACGACGAACGGGTCGTGGGCGATCGTCTCGGCGACCGCCAGGCTGCGCAGCGCCGCGTCATCCTCCGCCTCGCGCCGCGCATCCGCCCACACGATGACGACGCCGAGTCCGGTGAGCGCGAGGATCGCGACGAACTGCAGCACGAAGAGGCGCGTCGCGACGCTCCAGCTTGCGAATCGCACGGTTCCTCCTCGGCGTCGATGGGCGGGCCGCGTCGGATCTCGCCGCTGCGGGCGCGGTGAGAACAGTATGAACGCAAGTCGCGGCGGCGCTGTCGGTGAGCGGATGCTCGATCCATCGCTCTCGACGCAGCTCGCGTCGGATCTCAAAGGGGAGAACACAGCAATGGCGCTCACATCTCAGGACACCAAGGCCCCGCGCAAGCGCGGGATCGACAAGACTCACTGGCTCTACATCGCCGTCATCATCGCGGTGCTCGCCGGCATCACCGTCGGCCTGGTCCTCCCGGAGTTCGGGAAGGCCCTCAAGCCCGTCGGCGAGGCGTTCGTGGCGCTCATCAAGATGATGATCGCCCCCATCATCTTCTGCACGATCGTGCTCGGCGTCGGCTCCATCGCGAAGGCCGCGACGGTCGGCAAGGTCGGCGGGCTCGCGCTCCTCTACTTCATCACGATGTCGACCTTCGCCCTCGCCATCGGCATGGTCGTCGGCAACTTCATCCACCCGGGTGAGGGGCTCAACATCGCGAGCGCCTCCTACGAGGCGGATGCGTCGAAGAGCGAGGGCACGGCCGACTTCCTGCTCGGCATCATCCCGACGTCGCTGTTCTCGTCGCTCACCGACGGCAGCATCCTGCAGGTGCTCTTCGTGGCCCTGCTGCTCGGCTTCGGCCTGCAGAAGATGGGCACGAAGGCGGCGCCCATCATCGACGCGATCGCGCAGATCCAGGCGCTCGTCTTCCGCGTGCTGGGCATGATCATGTGGGTCGCCCCGGTCGGCGCGTTCGGTGCGATCGCCGCGGTCGTCGGAGCCACGGGCATCGACGCGGTCATCGCGCTCGGCACGCTCATGATCGCCTTCTACATCACGTGCGCGCTCTTCATCGTCGTGGTGCTCGGCGCGCTGCTGTGGCTCGTCGCACGCGTGAACATCTTCAAGCTCATGAAGTTCCTCGGCCGTGAGTACCTGCTCATCGTGTCGACCTCGTCGAGCGAGGTCGCGCTGCCCCGCCTCATCGCGAAGATGGAGCACGTCGGCGTCTCGAAGTCGGTGGCCGGCATCACGATCCCGACCGGCTACTCGTTCAACCTCGACGGCACCGCCATCTACCTGACGATGGCGTCGCTCTTCATCGCCAGCGCAATGGGCACGCCGCTGTCCATCGGCGAGCAGGTGTCGCTGCTGATCTTCATGATGATCGCCTCGAAGGGCGCCGCCGGTGTCACCGGTGCCGGCCTCGCGACGCTCGCCGGAGGCCTGCAGGCCCACCGCCCCGACCTGGTCGACGGCGTCGGCGTGATCGTCGGCATCGACCGCTTCATGTCCGAGGCTCGTGCGCTCACGAACTTCACGGGGAACGCGGTCGCGACGGTGCTCGTCGGAACGTGGACGAAGGAGATCGACAAGCAGCGCGTCGACCTCGTCCTCAGCGGGGGCGCCCCGTTCGATGAGGCGACCATGAACGAGGACGTGCACGGCTCGACCGACCACTCGCGGGACGCCAAGAGCCAGCAGGTCATCGACGAGGAGCGCGTCACCGCGTAGCCTCAGCCGCTCAGCCGCTCAGCCGCTCAGCCCTGTGGGGTGTGCATCCGTTTCGCGAGAACCGGATGCACACCCCCACAGGGCTGTCGGTGGTTTCCGCCGGGGCGGGGGAGGAGCCAGGCGGGCGAGGTCAGGCGGGGAGTGCGCAGCCGGCGCGCTACAGCCAGTCGCGTCTCTTGAAGACGATGTAGAGCACGACCGACGAGCCGATGACGAGGGACACCGAGGCGATGAGGCCCTCGACCTCGTTGTGGCCGGGGAAGTCGACGTTCATGCCGAAGAATCCGGTGATGGCCGTGGGCACGGCGATGATCGCGGCCCAGCCCGTGACCTTCTTCATGATCTCGTTCATCTTGTTGCCCTGCAGGGCGATGCTCGTCTCGATGGCCGTGGAGATGTGCTCCGCGAGCGTCTCGGACCAGTCCGCGGCGAGCGCCGCGTGGTCGCCGACATCGGCGAAGTACGGGTGCAGCTCTGGCGCCACCTTCTCCTCTCCCTGGTGGATGAGGAGCGTGATCACCTCTTTGAGCGGGAGCGTCGCGTGGCGGAGCTTCGAGACGCTCCGCCGGAGGGTGAACGCGCGTCGCTGCACCTCGCTGGTGTCCGGCCGCTCGCTGAAGAGCCCGTCGCTGAGGGCCTCGATGACCTCGTCGAGCCGCTCGACGGAGTCGGTGTGGCTGTCGACGACGACGTCGAGGAGCGCCCAGACGAGCCACGGGACCCGGTACGCGGAGAGTTCCTCGTTGTCGTCGAGGCGCTTCGCGACGGATTCGATGGGGAAGCCGGCTTCGTGCACCGTGATGAGGATGCCCGGCAGGATGATGGCGGTCAGCCGCGAGATCGTGACGTCGCCCTGCTCGTCGCAGTGGGAGCTCGACAGCGTGAGCAGCAGGTGGGAGTCGAAGCGCGCGAGACGGGGCCGCTCGAGGTGGGATCTCGCGTCTTCGACGGCGAGCTGGTGCAGCTCGAGGAGCGAGGCCAGCTCGTCCAGGGCGTCTTCTTCGTCGAGCGTGAGGTCGACCCAGACCGTGCAGTCCTCGGATGCGCGGTGCTCGACGAGGTTCGTCAGCGAGTGCTCGCCGCCGACCCGGTGTCCGTCGCGGTAGAGCCTCGTGGTCTGCATGCGGCTTATCGTACGACCGCTCTGGCGGTCGGTCGCCCGTAGCTGAGCCTCCGGATCGCCCACTCAGCGGGACCCGGCTTACCTATCCGCTCGAGGAGGACGGCGCCGAGGAGCGTGGCGAGCCAGGTGCCGGTGCCGATGAGGAACGCGCCGCCGGTGCCAACGGTCGCGCCGAGCCCGATCGACCAGGCCGGCATGATCGCGAGGAAGATGACGGACTGTGCGAGGTACCCGGACATGGAGCGCCGTCCGAGGGCGGTGAGGGCTCCGAGCACCGGGCCAGGACGGGCCCCTGAGCGCTGAGTGCCGGCGACGATGAGTGCGAAGAGCGCGGCGTAGCCGGCGCCGGCCAGGATGCCGGTGGCTGCGTGCAGCGAGCCTGCGAGGAACCAGACGGGGCCCGGCTCGAACCCGAGCGCGAGGCCGAGGGCGAACGGGAGGCCCCCGACGATGGCGGCCGCGACGCCGCCGATCGCGATGCTGCGGACCGCACGAGCGTGCTGCCACGGGCGCTCGAGCAGCTGGCTGCGGGCCAGGAGCAGGCCGAGCATCATGGGCGGAAGGACGCCGAGGACGCTGAACGGTGCGAACGCCAGGATCGGGAGGAACTCGCCGGCTCGCGCGAGCTGAGCGTCGAGCAGGGTCGCGCTCACGGCGGAGGGCATCATCGGGTCGGCCGAGCCACCCACCGCGGCGAGCCCGGACGCCGCCGCGCCGTCCCCGCTCCCGAAGGCCACGGCGAGCGGAGCCGTGATGCCGAAGACCAGCCAGAGCACCCAGTTCGGCGATCGCATCACCAGGATGAGCACGAATCCGGCGAGCGCGTAGGTGTGCATGATGTCGCCCATGAAGAGGAGCAGCCCGTGCAGTGCCCCGAAGACGAAGAGCCACACGTTGCGTCGCACGAGCAGCCGCCTGACGACCGGCCATGCCGTGCCGAGCGCCTCCTCGCGCGTCACGAGCTGGTGCAAGCCGTAGGCGAACAGCAGCGAGAACAGCGGGAAACTCCGGTTGTCGATGAACAGCGCGCCGAGGACATCCGCGACCCGGTCGCCGAGTCCAGCGTCCACCGGACGGAACAGGATGCCCTGCTCCCGGCCGTACAGGTACACGGTGAGATTCGCGATGGCGATGAACAGCAGAGCGAACCCGCGGGCTGCATCGGGTGCCAGCGCACGCGCTCCCGTCGCCGTCGGCCGGGGTCCACGCGGAGAATCATGCATGCACTCACGCTATCGAGCGGGGCATTCGGCACACACGCAGACAACTGCCAGGTAAAATCTACTTGTCCACACCGCTGCATGAGCTCCAGGAGGCCGAATGATCGCGTTCCTGGCTATCTTCCTCGGCGCGAGCATCCTCATCCCAGTGCTCCACAGGTGGCTCCGGAACGTGACGTTCCTCGCCGCCGCCGCCATCCCCGCCGCCGCCTTCGTCTGGACTGCGCTGCTCGGCCCGCGCATCCTGAGCGGCGAGGTGCTCGTCGAGAGCGTCCCCTGGATCCCGCAGATCGATGTCGCCATCGCCATGCGCATGGACGTGCTGGCGTGGATCATGACGCTCATCGTCACCGGCATCGGCGCGCTCGTGCTCGTCTACTGCGGCCGCTACTTCAAGCCAGACGAGCCCGACCTCGGGCGCTTCGCCGCGGTGCTGCTGGCGTTCGCGGGCGTCATGTTCGGCTTGGTCCTCGCCGACGACATCTACCTCCTCTTCATCTTCTGGGAGGCGACGAGCGTGCTCTCGTTCCTCCTCATCGGCCACTACTCGTCGAAGCGCGCGAGCCGCGGTGCCGCCATGCAGGCGCTGCTCGTCACGACGCTCGGCGGCCTGGCCATGCTCGTCGGCCTCGTCATGCTGCACGCCTCGACCGGCACGACGCTGCTCTCCGAGATCATCGCCAACCCGCCCGAGTTCGACGGGTTCACGATCACCGCCGTGATGCTCGTGCTCTCGGGCGCCGTCACGAAGTCGGCACTCGCTCCGTTCCACTTCTGGCTGCCTGCGGCGATGGCCGCTCCGACACCGGTGAGCGCGTACCTGCACGCCGCGGCCATGGTGAAGGCCGGCATCTACCTCATCGCCCGCCTCGCGCCCGGCTTCGCCGAGATGCCAGGGTGGCGAGAGGTGCTCGTCACGATCGGCATCGCGACGATGCTCATCGGCGGGTGGCGCTCGCTGCGCCAGCACGACCTGAAGCTGATCCTCGCCTACGGCACTGTCAGCCAGCTCGGCTTCATGACGATCGTCGTCGCCTTCGGCACGCGGGATGCGGCGCTCGCGGGCCTGGCCATGGTCATCGCGCACGCCTGCTTCAAGGCCGCGCTCTTCCTCATCGTCGGCATGATCGACCACCGCACGGGAACCCGAGACATCCGCAAGCTGTCCGGGCTCGCGAAGGCGGCGCCCGTCCTGTTCTGGATGACGGCGCTGGCGATCGCGGCTATGGCCGGCGTGCCCCCGATGTTCACGTTCGTCGCCAAGGAAGCGATCCTCACGGCGCTCCTCGAAGCGGGCGAGGCCGGGAGCGTGTGGGGGTGGATCGCGCTCATCGGCGTCATCATCGGCACCGCGTTCACGGTCGCCTACTCGGCCCGGTTCCTCTTCGGGGCCTTCGCGTCGAAGCCGGACGTCGAGCGGGTGCGCTACGTGCCCGAGCACCTCGACTTCATGTTCTCCCCGCTCATCCTCGTCGCCGCTTCGCTCGGCCTGGGCTTCGCGTCCGGTCTCGTCGACCCGGTGCTCTCGATGTACGCGGACACGCTGCCGGAGCTTCCCGGAGTCAAGCCGTACCACCTGGCGCTCTGGCACGGGTTCGAGCCGGCGCTCTTCATCACGATCGGCACGTTCATCGTCGGTGGCCTGCTGTTCGTCTGGCGCGACGGGGTTGCCCGCGCACAGGCGAAGGTGCCTCCGCTCATCGAGTCGTCCCGCGGCTACTGGACCACGATGCGAGTCGTGGACGTCATCGCGGCGCGCACGACGGCAACGACCCAGCGCGGCTCCCTGCCCTTCTACCTCGCATCGATCTTCATCATGTTCGTCGTGGCGTCCGTCTTCACGCTCGTGACCATGGACACCCCCGTCCCGGCCTTCGAGACCGAGATCCGCTGGCAGGAGATCGCGATCATCCTGATCATGATCCTCGCGGCGTTCTTCGTGACCACCTCGGAGAAGCGCTTCCAGGGCGTGATCCTCGTGGGCGTCACGGGATACGGCATGGCCGCCCTCTTCGCGCTCTCCGGGGCTCCCGACCTCGCCATGACGCAGGCGCTCATCGAGACCATCACGCTCGTCGTGTTCGTGCTCGTGCTGCGCAGGCTTCCCGCCCGCCACGGCAAGGCCCTCAAGAACCCTGCGTCGTGGTTGCGCTGGCTCATCGGCGGTGCCGTCGGCATCGTCATGGCCGTCGTCGCGTGGATCTCGCTCGCGTCGCGCCAGGCTCCGACGGACTCCCTGCAGTTCCCCGAGTTCGCGTTCAAGGGCGGGCACGGCTCCAACATCGTGAACGTCACGCTCGTCGACATCCGCGGCTGGGACACCATGGGCGAGCTCTCCGTGCTGATCGCAGCCGCGACCGGCGTCGCGAGCCTCGTCTACCTCAACAACCGCGGACGCTCCAGGGTCGACGCGGCCAGAGGCCCCCGCTTCCTGCGCGCATCCCGACCCGTCACCGAACCCATCGACCTCGCCGCCGTGAGCGCGGCCGGGCAGAAGCTCGGCCGGGCCGACAAGCTGCAGGGGGAGCGCCGCAAGGTCTGGCTCATCGCAGGCAAGTCGCTCGCCCCGAGCAACCGCTCGATCATCCTCGAGGTCGTCGTCCGGCTCGTGTTCCACGCGCTGCTCATCGCGTCGCTGTTCCTGCTCTTCACCGGCCACAACACCCCGGGCGGTGGGTTCGCTGGCGGTGCCGTCGCGAGCCTCGCGCTCGTCGCGCGCTACCTGGCCGGGGGCAGGGCCGAGCTCGACGAGGCGGTGAAGGTGGATGCGGGTCGACTGCTCGGCATCGGCTTCCTGCTCGCGACGCTCACGGCGCTCGTACCGATCTTCTTCGGCCAGGCACCGTTCACCTCCTCCTGGATAGATCAGGAGATCCCTGGCATCGGCCAGTTCGTCTTCGTGACCTCCACCGTGTTCGACATCGGTGTGTACCTCATCGTCATCGCGCTGGTCATCGACATCCTGCGCTCACTCGGTTCGGAGATCGACCTGCAGATCGAACAGGACGCGTCCCCCGACTCCGACTCGGCAGCTGAGCACGACGGCCTGCAGGATGCGGCTTCGGCCGGCGGCGAGACGGGATACAACACCGGGGCGCTCGCCCGAGTCAACGAAGAGGTCGAAGCAGATCAGACCGACATCGAACCCGTCGAATCCGAGGAGGTGACCCGCTCGTGACTCTGTCCCTCGTGCTGCTCGTCGGCATGGCCGTGCTCTACGCGTGCGGCGTCTACCTGCTCCTCGAGCGCAGCCTCACGCGCATGCTCCTCGGCATCCTGCTCGTCGGCAACGCCACGAACATCCTCATCTTCTTCATGTCGGGCAGCTTCGGGTTCGCCCCCATCTACGACGCAGACATCGCGCCGGAGGACTACTCCGACCCGCTCCCGCAGGCGTTCATCCTCACCGCCATCGTCATCACCTTCGGCGTGACCGCGTTCATGCTCGCCCTCATCTACCGCTCCTGGCGACTCGCGCAGGCGGATACCGTGAGCGACGACGAAGAAGACATCGCGATGCGCACCGCCGACCTCTCGCAGGACGACGAGGAGTTCGACGAGGACGAATCGGGCGACACCGAGTTCGGCCAGTACGCGGAGACCGCCGTCTCGACGGCGCGCATCGCCATGGCTGAAGGGGCAACCGCAGACCCGGGCAAGGAGTCGTTCGCGGAGGTCTCGCGAAAGGCGACGGAGCCCATGAACCGCCACGAGGAGCTCGAGGAGTTCCGGGCAGGGGAGCAGGACTCGGACGGCGAGCAGGACGCGCGGCCCGGCGAAGTCGGGCTCGACTCCGGGGCCGACGACCACGAAGACCGCAACGACGACACCGCAGGAGAGGGGGACCGCTCATGACCTGGCTCGTTCCCCTCATCGTGCTCGTGCCCCTCATCGGCGCGGCCCTGGCGCTGACCGCCGCCCGAGCGGCGCGCCTCCAGATCTTCATCGCCCAGGCGACGCTCGTGCTGGCGCTCGGCGTCAGCATCGGATTGCTCGTCGCGGTCACCACGTCAGGCGAGGCGCTGGTCGTCCAGGGTGGCGGCTGGCTCGCGCCGTTCGGCATCTCGCTCGTCGTCGACCAGCTGTCGGCGATGCTCGTCGTCGTCACGAGCATCGTGCTGCTCGCGGTGATGGCCTTCTCGATCGGCCAGGGCGCGGCGGACGGCGACGACGAGACGCCGGTCTCGATCTTCTACCCGACCTACCTCGTGCTCTCCGCGGGCGTCTACAACGCCTTCATCGCCGGTGACCTCTTCAACATGTACGTGGGCTTCGAGATCCTGCTCGTGTCGAGCTTCGTGCTCATCACGCTCGGCGGAACCACGGAGCGGATCAAGGCTGGTGTCACGTACATCGTCGTGAGCCTGGTCTCCTCCTTCATCTTCCTCGGGTCGATCGCGCTCATCTACGGTGCCGTCGGCACGGTGAACTTCGCGGAGATCGCGGTTCGCATGGCCGAGCTTCCGCAGGACGTGCAGCTCATGCTGCACATGCCGCTCCTCATCGCCTTTGCGATCAAGGCCGCGCTGTTCCCCTTGTCCTTCTGGCTGCCGGACTCGTACCCTTCAGCACCAGCGCCGGTCACGGCGGTGTTCGCGGGCCTGCTGACCAAGGTCGGCGTGTACGCGATCCTGCGGACGGAGACGCTGCTGTTCTGGGACAACGACATCTCCGTGCTGCTCATGGTCATCGCCCTCCTCACGATGATCGTCGGCATCCTCGGCGCGGTGGCCCAGGCCGGCATCCGACGAATGCTGTCGTTCACCCTCGTCAGCCACATCGGCTACATGATCTTCGGCGTCGCTCTCGGCACCGAGCTCGGGTACGCCGCAACGGTGTTCTACATCGTCCACCACATCATCGTGCAGACCGCCCTGTTCCTCGTGACGGGGCTCATCGAACGCATCGCGGGCTCCTCGTCGCTGACCCACCTGGGCGGGATGCTCAAGCGCGCGCCGTTCGTGGCCGTGCTGTTCTTCATCCCGATGCTCAACCTCGGCGGCATCCCGCCGTTCTCGGGCTTCATCGGGAAGCTCGGCCTCTTCACGGCGGGCGCCGCCCAGGGCAGCGTGCTCAGCTACGTCCTCATCGGAGCCGGCGCCGTCACGAGCCTCCTCACCCTGTACGCGCTGATCCGCGTCTGGAACCTCGGCTTCTGGCGGACGCAGGAGCAGGTCGTCGACTTCTCCTCGCCGATGACGGAGCGCATCTCCGACACTCCCGAGTCGGCGGTCGTCACCGAGACGAAGTCGTCGTCGCGGCTCATGACCATCGCGACGACCACCATGGTCGCCGTGAGCGTCGCCATCACGATCTTCGCCGGGCCCATCTACGAGTGGTCCGAGACGGCCGCGTTCGATCTGTTCCCGGCCGAGTACATCAGCTCGGTCTCCAACGGGGAGGTGCTCAAGCCATGAAGGTGAACGACGGCAGCGCCCGCAAGCCCAGGCGCCACGCCATCCTCGTCCAGCTGCCGCTGCTGCTCGCGCTCGTCGCGTTCTGGCTCGTGCTGTGGGGCCACGTCGACGTCATCAGCGTCGTCACCGGGATCATCTTCTCGGTCATCATCGTCGAGGTCTTCTACCTGCCCGCCGTCGACCTCTCCGGTCGCATCAACCTGTGGTGGACGCTCGTCTTCTTCGTGAAGTTCATGTACCGCCTCGTCAGCGCGTCGTTCATCGTCGCGTGGCTGGCGTTCCGGCCAGCGAAGCCGCCGCTCGGCTCCGTGGTCTCGGTGCAGCTGCGCACGCGCAGCGACTTCATCCTCACGCTGACGGCCGAGGTCAACATGCTCATCCCAGGCTCCATGGTCGTCGAAGTCGACCGGATGCACTCCGTGCTCTACCTGCACGTGCTGGACGCCTCGACCGACGAGTCCGTCGAATCGGTCAAGGCTCTGGCGCTCGACGTGGAGGAGGGGCTCGCGCTCGCGCTCGGAACCCGCGATGACCTCTGGCGGGTCAACCGCGACCGCGTGCGTCGTGGCCTCGGTTCCATCGGCCAGTCGCCGGCGCAGAAGAAGCACGAGGCGATCCGCGACAAGCAGTTCGCGCATGACACGCCCGTCGTCGTCAAGGGCTCATCCGCGGGCGCTTCAGCAGCGAAGGAGGGCCGCGCATGATGGTCATCGACGTCCTCGTCTGGATCTTCGGGACGATGTTCGCGGTCGCGGCGCTCCTCGCGGTGATCCGCATCATCCGCGGCCCGTCCATCGTCGACCGCATGGTCGCGTCCGATGCGCTCCTCACGATCCTCATCTGCGTGCTCGTCGCCGACATGATCATCCGCGGACACACCGACACGATCCCGCTCGTGCTGGCGCTCGCGATGACGGCGTTCATCGCATCGGTCGCCGTGGCCAGGCACGTCACCCGACAGGAGGCGAACGCCAGTGAGCGCTTCTGACCTGCTGTTCGCGTCCGGCGGCCTCCTCGTGGAGAACGGCCCGCTGGATGCGCTCGACGTCGTCTCCCTCGTGTGCCTCGGGCTGGGAGCCATCCTGTCCCTCGCCGCCGGTGTCGGCCTCATGCGCTTCTCCGACGTGCTCATGCGGATGCACGCGCAGACGAAGCCGCAGATCGCGGGCCTCATGTTCCTGCTCATCGGCCTGGCCGTGCAGCAGACGCACCTGCCCACGATCCTGTTCCTCATCCCGATCATGTTCTTCCAGATGCTCACGACCCCGGCTGGCGCGACGATGCTCGCTCGAGCCGGCTACCGCAGTCGGCAGTTCGACAACGTGTCGCTGTATGTCGACGAGCTCTCAGCGGCAGTCGAGCGCGCCCAGCGCCGAACCGACGACGAGCTGACGCGCGCGCAGGCCGTGCGGACCGGGGAACCGGAGAAGGAACCGGCGCCCGAGCACGAGGGTCTCGGGCACGGCGAGAAGTAGGCGCTCCCCTCGGCGCAGGTCGACCTTCTCCGCGGCGTAGAATGGCGGGCATGCCTGAGCCAGAAGTCGACATCAAGCCACGCAGTCGGGTCGTCACCGACGGCATCGAAGCCACCACCTCGCGGGGCATGCTCCGCGCGGTCGGCATGGGCGACGAAGACTGGGACAAGCCGCAGATCGGCATCGCGTCCTCGTGGAACGAGATCACGCCGTGCAACCTCTCCCTCGACCGCCTCGCCCAGGGCGCCAAGGAAGGCGTCCACTCGGGTGGCGGCTACCCGCTGCAGTTCGGCACCGTCTCGGTCTCCGACGGCATCTCCATGGGCCACGAGGGCATGCACTTCTCCCTCGTCTCGCGTGAGGTCATCGCCGACTCCGTCGAGACGGTGGTCATGGCGGAGCGCCTCGACGGCACCGTGCTGCTCGCGGGATGCGACAAGTCGATCCCCGGCATGCTCATGGCCTCCGCCCGCCTGAACCTCTCCAGCGTGTTCCTCTACGCGGGGTCCATCGCACCCGGCTGGGTCAAGCTCTCGGACGGCACCGAGAAGGACATCACGATCATCGACTCCTTCGAGGCAGTCGGCGCGTGCAAGGCCGGCAAGATGTCCGAGGCCGACCTGAAGCGCATCGAGTGCGCGTTCGCCCCGGGCGAGGGCGCCTGCGGCGGCATGTACACGGCGAACACGATGGCGTCCGTCGCCGAGGCGCTTGGCCTCAGCCTGCCTGGATCGGCCGCTCCGGCTGCGGCAGACCGGCGCCGCGACGCGTTCGCGCACCGCTCGGGCGAGGCCGTCGTCAACCTGCTGCGCCAGGGCATCACGACTGGCGACATCCTCACGAAGGAGGCGTTCGAGAACGCCATCGCGCTCGCGATGGCGCTCGGCGGCTCGACCAACGTCGTGCTCCACCTCCTCGCGATCGCCCGCGAGGCGCAGGTCGACGTCACCCTGCACGACTTCAACCGCATCGGCGACAAGGTTCCGCACATCGCCGACATGAAGCCGTTCGGCAAGTACGTCATGAACGACGTCGACCGCCACGGCGGCATCCCCGTCGTCATGAAGGCGCTCCTCGACGAGGGCCTCATGCACGGCGACGCGCTCACCGTCACGGGCAAGACGCTCGCCGAGAACCTCCGCGACCTCAACCCGGACCCGGTCGACGGCGACGTCGTGCACACGATCGACAACCCCATCCACGCGACGGGCGGCATCACGGTCCTGCACGGCTCGCTGGCACCCGAGGGTGCCGTCGTGAAGACGGCCGGCTTCGACGCAGACGTCTTCGAGGGGCCGGCCCGCGTGTTCGAGCGCGAGCGTGGCGCGATGGATGCCCTCACCAACGGGGAGATCGAAGCGGGCGACGTCATCGTCATCCGCTACGAAGGCCCCAAGGGCGGACCCGGCATGCGCGAGATGCTCGCCATCACGGCGGCCATCAAGGGCGCCGGGCTCGGCAAGGATGTACTACTCTTGACGGACGGACGATTCTCAGGCGGCACAACCGGCCTGTGCATCGGCCACATTGCACCGGAAGCGGTCGACCAAGGTCCTATCGCTTTCGTCCGCAGTGGAGATCTGATTCGGGTCGACATCGCGGCTCGCTCGATCGACCTACTCGTCGACGACGCTGAGCTCGCCTCCCGCCGAGAAGGCTGGGAACCCCTCCCTCCGAAGTTCACGCGCGGCGTGCTTGCGAAATACTCGAAGCTCGTCCGCAGCGCGTCCGAGGGCGCGACCACGGGCTAGCCCCCAGAGTCTCGACTCTGATCACGGGCTGCGCCTCATCGACTGCGCTCGAGTCATCGAGCACGAAGAAGAACGGATCTCATGACGCAGGAAACTGCCGCCCGCATCGCCGCGGCGTCATCACCCTCCGCTGGGCACGAGCCCGAGATGCTGACCGGAGCCCAGGCTGTCGTCCGCACGCTCGAGAACCTCGGGGTCACGGACGTCTTCGGACTGCCGGGTGGCGCCATCATCGAGGTGTACGACCCGCTGCTCGACAGCACGAAGCTGCGCCACATCCTCGTCCGCCACGAGCAGGGCGCGGGCCACGCCGCCGAAGGCTACGCCTCGGCGAGCGGCAAGACCGGCGTGTGCATCGCGACGAGCGGGCCCGGCGCCACGAACCTCGTGACCGCCATCGCCGACGCCTACATGGACTCGGTGCCGCTGCTCGCCATCACCGGCCAGGTGTTCTCGCACCTCATGGGCACGGACGCCTTCCAGGAAGCCGACATCATCGGCATCACCATGCCGGTGACGAAGCACAGCATCCTCGTGCGCACGCCGGAGGAGATCCCGGCGGCCATCGCCGCCGCGTACCACATCGCCTCGACCGGTCGTCCGGGGCCCGTGCTCGTCGACATCACGAAGGACGCGCAGCAGAAGAAGGCGCCGTACGTCTGGCCCGTGAAGCTCGACCTGCCCGGCTACCGCCCGGTGCTCAAGGCCCACGGCAAGCAGATCCTCGCCGCGGCGCAGCTCATCGCGCAGGCCAAGAAGCCCGTCTTCTACCTCGGTGGAGGCATCGTCCGCTCCGGCGCGTCCGCGGAGGTGCAGCGACTCGTCGAGAAGACCGGGGCTCCCGCCGTCACGACCCTCATGGCCCGCGGCGCGTTCCCCGACTCGCACCCGCAGATGCTCGGCATGCCCGGCATGCACGGCACGGTGCCCGCAGTGCTCTCGCTGCAGGAAGCCGACCTGCTCATCACCATCGGCGCCCGCTTCGACGACCGCGTGACCGGCAAGGCGGCGCTCTTCGCGCCGAACGCGAAGGTCATCCACGTCGACATCGACCCCGCCGAGATCTCCAAGATCCGCACCGCAGACGTGCCGATCGTCGGCGACGCACGCGAGGTCGCCATCGACCTCCTCGCCGCCGTCACCGACCACGCGCCCGCCGACACGGAGCGCCTGGCCGAATGGTGGACCTACCTCGACGGCCTCAAGGCCGAGTTCCCGCTCGGGTACACCGACCCGAGCGACGGACTCCTCTCACCGCAGCGCATCATCCAGCGCATCAGCGAGCTCACAGGGCCGGAAGCCATCTACGCGGCAGGCGTCGGGCAGCACCAGATGTGGGCAGCGCAGTTCGTCAAGTACGAACGCCCCAACGCGTGGCTCAACTCCGGCGGCGCCGGCACCATGGGGTACGCCATCCCGGCAGCCATGGGCGCCAAGGTCGCCGAGCCGCACCGCACGGTGTGGGCCATCGACGGCGACGGGTGCTTCCAGATGACGAACCAGGAACTCGCGACCTGCGCCATCAACGACATCCCCATCAAGGTCGCCATCATCAACAACTCGTCGCTCGGCATGGTGCGGCAGTGGCAGACCCTCTTCTACGACGGCCGCCACTCGAACACCGACCTGAACACGGGGCACGAGACGGTCCGCATCCCCGACTTCGTGAAGCTCGCCGACGCCTACGGGGCGCTCGGCATCCGCGTCACGAAGGAAGAGGAGATCGACGCCGCCATCAAGCTCGCGCTCGAGACCAACGACCGCAGCGTCGTCATCGACTTCGTCGTGAGCGCGGACGCCATGGTGTGGCCGATGGTGCCGCAGGGCGTCTCGAACAGCTTCGTCCAGTACGCCAAAGAACACAGCCCGACCTTCGAGGGGGAGTAGACCATGTCGAAGCACGTCCTTTCCCTCCTCGTGGAGGACAAGCCAGGCCTGCTGACACGCGTCGCCGGGCTGTTCGCCCGCCGAGGCTTCAACATCGAATCGCTTGCCGTCGGCGCGAGCGAGGTCGACGGGCTCTCCCGCATCACGGTCGTCGTCGATGTCGAGGAGTTCCCGCTCGAGCAGGTGACGAAGCAGCTCAACAAGCTCATCAACGTCATCAAGATCGTCGAGCTCGAATACGACGCGTCCGTCCAGCGCGAGCACCTGCTCGTCAAGGTCAAGGTCGACTCCGCGACCCGCTCGCAGGTCATCGAAGCCGTCAACCTCTTCCGGGCCCGCGTCGTCGACGTGGCAACGGACGCGCTGGTCATCGAGACCACGGGCGACACCGGGAAGGTGCAGGCCTTCCTGCGCGTCCTCGAGCCGTACGGGATCCGCGAGATCGTCCAGTCCGGCCTCGTCGCCGTGGGGCGCGGATCCAAGTCCATGACCGAGCGGGTCTCGCGCTGAGCCACCGGCCAGCGCGCACCCGACCTGTGCCGACCGGCACTGAAGAACCCACAAGCCAAACGCCAACAATCAAGGAGCACACACGTGGCTGAAATCCTCTACGACACCGACGCCGACCTGAGCATCATCCAGGGCAAGAAGGTAGCCATCGTCGGCTACGGCTCGCAGGGCCACGCCCACGCGCAGAACCTCCGCGACTCCGGTGTCGAGGTCAAGATCGGCCTCAAGGACGGTTCGAAGTCCGCCCCCAAGGCGCAGGAAGACGGCTTCGAGGTCCTGAACGTCGCCGACGCGGCCGAGTGGGCCGACGTCATCATGATCCTCGCGCCGGACCAGCACCAGCGCTCGATCTACACGGACAGCGTCAAGGACAAGCTCACCGCAGGCAAGACCCTCGCCTTCGCGCACGGCTTCAACATCCGCTTCGGCTACATCGACGCTCCCGAAGGCGTCGACGTCATCCTCGTCGCCCCGAAGGCCCCCGGCCACACGGTGCGCCGCGAATTCGTCGCAGGCCGCGGCATCCCGGACATCATCGCCGTCGAGAACGACGCATCAGGCACCGCCTGGGCCACCGCCCTCTCCTACGCTGCCGCCATCGGCGGCACGCGTGCCGGCGTCATCAAGACGACCTTCACGGAAGAGACCGAGACCGACCTCTTCGGCGAGCAGGCTGTGCTCTGCGGCGGTACGTCGCAGCTCATCCAGTACGGCTTCGAGACGCTCACCGAGGCTGGCTACCAGCCCGAGATCGCCTACTTCGAGGTGCTCCACGAGCTCAAGCTCATCGTCGACCTCATCTGGGAGGGCGGCATCGCCAAGCAGCGCTGGTCGGTCTCCGACACGGCCGAGTTCGGCGACTACGTCTCCGGCCCCCGCGTCATCGACCCGAGCGTCAAGGCCAACATGCAGGCCGTGCTCGCCGACATCCAGTCTGGCGCGTTCGCGAAGCGCTTCATCGACGACCAGGACAACGGCGGCGTCGAGTTCGCCGAGTTCCGCAAGAAGGGCGAGTCGCACCCCATCGAGAAGACCGGCCAGGAGCTGCGCAAGCTCTTCGCCTGGAAGCAGACCGACAGCGACTACGTCGACGGACAGGTCGCGCGCTAAGCGCCACTTCCGTCCGCAGTCATGAACTGCGTCGGGCCGGCCCGAGCATCCGCTCGTGGCCGGCCCTTCTTCGTGCTCGAGCGCTCAGTGTTACGACGGCGCGGGGCCGAAAGCGCGCCTCGCGATAGGATCGCCTCGGCCTGCGCCCGCAGACTCCCTGTCTCCACTGGAGGATTCTTCACGTGTCAAAGCCCGTCGTTCTGCTTGCCGAGCAGCTTTCCCCCGCAACCGTGGATGCGCTCGGTCCCGACTTCGAAGTCCGCCAGGTCGACGGCACCGATCGTCCCGCGCTCCTCGAAGCCCTCGCCGAGGCCAACGCGATCCTCGTGCGCAGCGCGACCCAGGTGGACGCCGAGGCGATCGCCGCGGCCCCCAACCTGAAGATCATCGCCCGCGCCGGCGTCGGCCTCGACAACGTCGACACGCCCGCCGCCACGAAGGCGGGCGTCATGGTCGTCAACGCGCCCACCTCGAACATCACCTCGGCAGCCGAGCTCGCCGTCGGCCACATCATCTCGCTCGCCCGCCACATCCCGAACGCCAACGCGTCGATGAAGGCCGGCGACTGGAAGCGCTCGAAGTACACGGGCGTCGAGCTGTTCGAGAAGACCATCGGCATCGTCGGCCTCGGCCGCATCGGCACGCTCGTCGTCGACCGCCTCAAGGGCTTCGGCGTGAACCTCGTCGCCTACGACCCCTACGTGACGCCCGCCCGCGCCTCGCAGCTGGGCGTGCAGCTCCTCAGCCTCGAAGAGCTCATGGCGCAGTCCGACTTCATCACCATCCACATCCCGCGCACGCCCGAGACCACCGGTCTCATCGGCGAAGCCGAGTTCGCGCTCGCCAAGCCCGAGCTGCGCATCGTCAACTGCTCGCGCGGCGGCATCATCGACGAGAACGCGCTCCGCGACGCCCTCGAGTCCGGCAAGATCGCCGGCGCGGCCCTCGACGTGTTCGTCACCGAGCCGCCATCGAACCGCGACCTCCTCGACCAGCCCAACCTGCAGCTCACGCCGCACCTCGGCGCATCCACCGACGAGGCGCAGGAGAAGGCCGGCGTCTCCGTCGCCCGCTCCGTACGCCTCGCCCTCGCCGGCGAGCTCGTGCCGGACGCGGTCAACGTCGCCGGCGGCATCATCGACGAGTACGTGCGCCCCGGCATCCCGCTCATGGAGAAGCTCGGCCAGTTCCTGCAGGGCCTCATCGGCGCCTCTCCCGTCGCCCTCGACATCGAGGTGCACGGCGAGCTCGCCCGCTACGAGGTGAAGGCGCTGCGCCTCGCTGCGCTCAAGGGGTTCTTCACGAACATCGTCACCGAGCAGGTCTCCTACGTGAACGCGCCGCTCCTCGCGGAGGAGCGCGGCCTCGACGTGCGTATGAACGTCGACGAGGACAGCGACGAGTACCGCAACGTGCTCACGCTGCGCGCCACGCTCAGCGACGGCAAGACGGTCTCCGTCTCCGGCACGCTCACTGGCGTGAAGCAGATCGAGAAGCTCGTCGGCATCAACGGCTACAGCATCGAGGTGCCGCTCGCCGCGCACCACCTCGTCATGGTCTACAGCGACCGCCCCGGTGTCGTCGCACTCTACGGGGCCGCGCTCGGCGAGGCGGGCGTCAACATCGCCGGCATGCAGATCGCCCGCGACGAAGAGGGCGGCCAGGCCCTCTCCGTGCTCACGATCGACGAGCCAGCGAGCGACGAGCTGCTCGCGCGCCTCCGCGACGCGATCGGCGCCTCCGAGCTGCACGAGATCGACATCGTCGAGAGCTAGACGCCCCGCGTCACCCACGAAAGCGCTGTCTGCGTTTCCAACCCCGCGAGAGATCGCCGCGGTTGGAACGCAGGCAGCGTTGTTCTTTGGGCGCAGGATGCGGGCGCGGGCGCGGGATGGCGGGCATGTGGGCGTGGAGGCGTGGAGGCGTGTGGGTTCCGCGGGCGTGGAAAGTCGCGGCGTCTGGCTCGGCGCCGCTGACGGCCTGGCGTGGCCAACTCGCGGGATGAGTACGGGGCGGCGGGTCTTTGCGGGGCGGTGCTGGCGCATCCACCATGCAAGTTTGGACCGTGCCTCCGCGCCGACTCGATCGGATCGGGGTCGAATGCGCGTCTGAGGTGCAGGGGTGCTCGTGGCCAGGCGTGGGCGGCTGCGGTGACGCGCTCTGGCCGTCCCGCTCTGCCCCAGATCGCTGCCAGTCAAGTGGCCCTTTTGCGGAGAACATCGCCAGTCGCTGCCAGTCAAGTGGCCCTTTTGCGGAGAACATCGCCAGTCGCTGCCAGTCAAGTGGCCCTTTTGGTGTCGGCAGAGGGGCCATTTGGCTGGCAGCGACGCAGGCTCGGTGACGAGTCGCGGAGATCCGGGGCCGGGGTCGAAGTCAGCCTCGGTGGGAGGCGTGGATGGTCGCCGTGGCCGGCTCGTGGCACGACCAACTGGCGGGTGGCCAACTCGCGCCGCGGCCTGCTCGTAGCACGACCAACTGGCGGGTGGCCAGCTCGTGGGATGGATGCCGGTCGGCGGGCTCTTGCGAGGCTGTCTTGGCGCATCCTTCACGCAAGCGGGACGCCGCTGCGCTGGCACGAAGGTCGAACCCGGCGGGTGCGATCGCTGCAAGCCGATCGACCCTCTGGCTGCCTGGCTGTAGGGCGACTCGCCGGGCAGCGATGGAGCGCGAGGGTTGGGGGCGTGGCGCGCGGGGTGGGCGTGGC
>NZ_PSUA01000002.1:0-41076 GCF_002931575.1 Pseudoclavibacter sp. RFBA6
GGTCGGAGCCGGGGCCGTGAACGCGTGGGCTGGGTCGTTGTCGGTGACCTTTGTGCCCTTCGGCGTGGTTGCCTCGACGGTCATGGTGTTGACGTGCTGGACGCCAGCACCCAGCGCGGGCAGGATCGCGGTGCAGTTCGTCGAAGCACCTGGTGCGAGCTCGTACGTCTCGCAAGTGATCTTGTCTGCGGCGATCACGTCGTCCGTGACCTTGATCGTCACCGGAACCTTGAGGGGGTTGGTGACGACGCCCTTCACGTTGCCGTCCTCGTCGGGCTTGAGCTCGACGGCATCTGCCACCGTGTTCGCGTCCTTGTCGTTGATGAACTTCACGATGTTGATGCCCGGGTTGTAGGCGTTCGCCGGGTCCTCATCCTTGACCGGCGTTCCACCGTTCGGAGGCGTACCGATGACGGTCAGCGTGTTCTTGTGCCACTCGCCCGGCTTGAGCACGTCGCCCGTGGCCTTGCACTCGGTCGACGCGAACGGAGCAAGCACCATCGTTTCGCAGGTGAATGCACCCTCCGGCAGCACGTCATCCTGGAGCGCGAGGTCAAGCGTGGTGCCACCCTTGTTCACGATCGTCGCCGTGAACTCGAGCTTTTCGCCGTCCTTCACTTCGGCGGCGGTGTCGGGGTCGTTTGCGTCCTCACCGTTGACGTACTTGGTGACCTCGATGGCTGCCGGGATGAGCGGCACGGTGAGCGCGTCGCGTGCCTCGACCTTCTGGAAGGCCCAGTCGTCCATGATGCGCATGTCGCCCCACGAGCCGGTGCGGCCGTTGTTCTGGTTGGGCGAATCGCCACCGGCGTCCCAGCCGTGCACGCCACCGTTGGAGGCCGTGCCGTTGCTCTTGAGCTCGGGCGTGGTCGACCAACGCTCAGCGCTCGTCGCACCCTCGAACATCGTGTCGTCCCAGTAGAGGGACGAATCGCCAGCTGAGGGGCCGTTCAGCGTCGTGATCGACAGGCCGCCGATGCTCGTCTCCGTGTCGTTGCGGATGAAGTGCAGGGGGTTCGCCTGCTCGGTCGCGACCTCGATGTTGACCGGGACCTCGATGTTGACCGGATTACCAGCCGCGTCGAGGCCGTCCCACTTGAGCGAGAACGGGCCCTCCTCGAGGACCTGGACCTTCTCGTGACGATCGACAGCATCGGAATAGGACCCGTTGCCGTCAGCGTCGATGTTGACCGAGACAACGCCGGAGCCACCGGTCATCTCGCCGGTGATGGTGCCCGCGTTCGCGGTTTCCGCATCGCGCGTGAAGCCGGTGATCTTAAGGCTCAGTTCCTGAAGAGCTGGGTTGACCCATGTGTCGCTGCTCCGACCATCGCCCCAGTTCTCGACCGAGGCGGGGAGATCCGCTGCCGGCTCGTCGAGGAACAGTCGGAAGGAGTCCAGGCCTTCGACCTCGCCGGCCGTTGCGGGCGTCCAGTAGTCCGCACCCGCACCGTCGAGCTCCGGGCTGTGCTGCTGCGGCACGGACTTGAAGACGCTGACGCCTTCGCCCTTCTTCGCGTTGCCGATGTTGTTCATGACGAGCGTGGAGTCCACGCCGTCGTAGCCGTTCAGGTCGATCTTGTACTTGGCGCCCGCCGAGTTGATCGCGTAGACAACGTGATCTGCGACACCGGATGAACGGATCGCGAGGGACTCCGACCACACGCGGCCCGGCTTGGACTGACCATCAGCGCCGAGCACGGCTACCGACCACTCCATGTTCGCGGCCACGTAGTCGTCGGCTGGCTGCGTCTTGAGGTCGATGATGTCGATGGACCAGTTGCCGGAGACGGTGGACGTGAAGGTGCCACCGAGGGTGGCGGATGGGGCAGTGACCTCGCCGGAGTCATAGACCACGGCACCGGCCGGGTCCTTGATGACGACGCGGCCACCCTGAGTTGCCGGGTTCTCGGCAAAGTGGTGCGCCTCGAACTCTGCGTGCAGCTGCTCGCCGGCAGCGGCGAACGCGAAAAGCGTTGTCGTGCCGGCGTTCGGCTTCCCACCCTGAATGAGGGTGCCGTCGAGAGTGGACGTCGCTGAGCCAGCAGGAGTCGAGACGGCAGCGTTGGCACCAACGCCACCGCTGATGACCGATCCCGCGAGCACGGCGAACGCCAACGCTCCGAGTGTTGCCCGTCGAGCGCGCTGGCGCTTCGTTGGAGCCTTAGTAGTGGTTTCCATGGTTCCCTCCCGGCACGACTGAGGCGCGCCGTGTGGACGTGTACGTACCGCACAGGCTTCGATTAAAGCTGTACTGTTACAGTAAATCTCACTACTAACATTTAGTGCAAGTCCAGGTTTGGTCGTCTCGGCACCACGCGAGCCGGACCGCACGTTCCGATAGAAAGGGGTCACAATGGGGGCGTGCCTTCGTATGTATCCGACTATCCCGAGCCAGAGGTGGCGGGTGCTATGGCACAGCGCGGCCTGCTGATGCAGCCCATCCGCAGCAAGATCGTGAGGTTCCTCGTGCGTCAAGCCGAGCCGGTCACGGTGCCCGAGATTGCTGCGTCGATCGAGGTCGACTACCACCCGACGCTGCGACACGTGAAGGAACTTGTCGCCATGGGGTGGATGGACCCCGTGCTGAAGGCCGAGGACAACATTCGGCGCTACACGCTCAATATCGATTCGGCCGGTGAGGCGATGCTCGAGTACGTGCATGACACGCTGGGCGAAAGCTTCGACGAGCTACTGCGAGTCCACCTCGACAAGACGACCACGGCGCGCAATACGCAGGAGTAGATGCGCTAGACAACGAGGGTGGGGCAGGAATCCAATTCCTGCCCCACCCTCGTTGTCTATGACTGGCGACTAGTCCGCTGTCTCGCCGCCCTCAGCTGCCAACACAGCCCGTTCGATGCGCCGGAGGTCCGCTTCGGTGAGGACCTGACCGGATGCGACAAGCTCGGCCAGAAGGCGGCCGATGCGGTTGAGTGCCTTCGTGTGCTCGCGCAGGGGCTTGAGTAGTTGAGGTTCCAGCTGCCGCGGGTCGGCGGGCGGATTGTCCTTGCGTGCCTCGATCTGGCGGTTCACGAGTTCACGCGCCCAACGAGCGATCTGCCCGTATCCGTCCTGGCGAGACTCTGACTCCCATGCGCGGCGTTCGGCGTCGTCGAGTCGCACGGACACAACATGCTCGCGGTGCGCGCCAGACTTAGCCATGAATCTCCCGGTTGATCGTTGCGCGCAAGCATACCGATTCCCGAAAATCCGTCACCGCCCCACTTCATCGCGGCACCTAGCGGTCGCCGGCCACGAGACAAGTGCGGCAGTCCCATTCCCCGCGAGCTAAGAGTTCTTCCTGCCACCGGAGCTTGGGCCACATGGACGTGAGCAGATTCAGCACCGCGTGGATGTTCAGTGAATACAAGCCGGCCTCCTCGATTACGAGGCCGAACGCTACGTGCTCGTCGAGCATCTCCTGTGCGGCTGCCGGGCCCAGGCACAGGTGGCGGGCAATGTCACCCACGTTCTTAGGTCCGACGGCAAGCATGTGCAAGAAGTGCCCTCCTTGATACCGGGGCCACCGGTCAAGGTCAGGGGCCGGCACAACGAGCTCAAGGTAGTGCGACGACGGCGCGAGTGATTCTGGTTGAACGGAGGGGGCCCCGTGTAGCTGAGCGTCAATCATGAACGCACACTACCGCACCTATAAGTGGCCTTTTACCGCTACAGATGCTCTAGAAGGTCGCTTCTGTTGTGTGTCAGGCAACTCATCCATGGACGATACGCCTGGGGGGCCCGTGGATCTGCGGAAATCCCCCGATTGCGACATATTGGATCACTTTTGCGCATCCCGGAGAAATCTGCCGGGGTGGACAGTCGTTCGAAAATAGTCCGGTGCAATCGTCCACTCGTTCTCGTTTGCTGAGATTTTCGACGATGACTCATTCGTGTGTTACGTCACTGCCGCCAGTGTTAGAGTGGTCGCATGTCCGAAGTAGACGAAGCGTATGCGTGGCTCAAGGCTCACATCACATCCGGCCGTGTAGCCATCGGTCGGCGCCTGCCGTCCATTTCTGAAACCCAGCAGGCCGTCCCCGGGACAAGTACCCGTCACGTTCGCGCTGCGGTGACACGACTGCGCGATGAGGGCATGGTGTGGGTCGAACACGGCCGCGGATCGTTCGTCGTCAGCACGGAGCGCCGGCAAGACAAGGACGTGGCCGAGCTGCTCGAGCTCGCAGGGCAGCAGCTCGCGAGCGCCCGCCGGTTGATCGCTGCACAGAACCACGATGCCCTTGTCATCGACCTCAATGACGAGGCGGAGCTCACGGTGCTCTCAGGAGCTCTGGATGCCTACGAGAGTCAGTGCCAATCCCTCATCGACGACCGCTGGAACGAAACCGAGGCCAGGCAGCATCTCGCCGTCGTACATCACCTCCGAGTGCGCATGGGGCTCGCAGGCGGTTCGGAACCTGAGCGTTGACCAGGCGAGGTTCGTGAGCTCACCGCTACTCTCGTGCCCCGACTAACAGAATGAGGACCCATGCCCGAAACTGACCTGCTCAACATCGAACGAGCCTCGGCCTACGCCGCACGCTACGGGATCACCCGAGCACGCCTTGAAGAGGCGTTGAGGGCGAGCGAACTCCCCGCCGGCATCCTGCCTCGCGGGGGATGGGTTATTGCTGCTTCCGACCTGGAGGCGTGGGTGGATGCAGAGGGGCACTGAGTCGTAACGGGGCGACCGCGCCGAAATCGATCGTTTCCGACGCGGCAGCCTCCGAGGTCGTCGACGACGCCGACATGCCGCCCCTCGTTGCGTCGGAACTCCGCGCCGAAACGCAAACGCGCCGTAAGTTCAATCGCACCCATTGCGGCGCGCGCGGATAACCTCACCTCATGAGCAGCATGATCGGATACGCGCGAGTCTCGACCAGGGATCAGAGCGTCGACGCCCAGATCGCGGAACTTGAAGCCGCGGGCTGTGCTCGAGTGTTCGTCGACCATGGCCAGTCCAGTCGCAGCGCCAACCGACCCGAGTGGCATGCATGCCTCGACTACGTGCGTGAGGGCGACACGCTCACGATCAGAGCGCTCGACCGCATCGCCGGCACCGAGCAAATGGCGATCGAGCAGATACGAGCCCTCGCTGCGCGTGGTGTCCGCCTTAAGAGCCTCACTGAGTCCTTCTTGGACATAGACCCCTCAACAGCCATGGGCGAGGCCATGCTCGGCATCATGGCCGTGCTGGCGCAGCTGCGCGTCTCGTCTATCCGAGAGAACACGAAGCGCGGAATTGCACACGCTCGAGAGCAAGGCAGGGTCGGCGGGCGCCCGACAGTGATGACTGATGACAAGACCCGCGAAGCGTTGAGGATGCGAACTGAAGGCGGTATGAGTCTGCGCCAGATTGCCAACGTCCTCAGCGTGGGGGAGGCATCGGTACGTCGAGCTCTCGCCCGAGCAGGCGACGTCGAGGCTGCGCAACTCTCGGAGGTCGCGGCCGGCCTGCATCCTCCCGCCCTGACCGGGATGTAGTCGGGGCGGGAGTCGGGATCGTCGAGCGCTCCGCGGGCGAGGATTACACCCGACGTGGCAGTCGCTCGAAGGTCAGGATGAAACCACGCAGAGCATCCAGCGCCTTCGTGGGGTCAGTAGTGGTCCGGTCGTCACCACCCCTGCCGTTGGTCGGTACGTAGCCAACACTGGGGCCACCGTCCGAGAACTGCACTTCGATCCTGACGCGGGGGGAGTCCTTGCCGGAATGGTCATTCGTGATTGCCGAGATTCGCACGATGTGTTCGGTATTCAGAATCTCGGTCTGGTTCGTGTCAACGTTGGTCAGCGGAAAGAAAGCCATGGCCGTCTCCTTGGTTCGGTGTGGATGGGTAGCTGATTGTTGCAGTTACCACCGACATTCCCGGAAGGGTGTCACGTCCACCCACGCGCAAAGAGAGCACCTCCCAATAGGGAGATGCTCTCTCGCGTAGCCCGTTACTCGGGTGAAGAGTCAGAGGCCCCAGTCGTTGGTGCCGGCGGGGCGGGTCATCGTGAAGGTGTGTGACTTATACCCCACGCGTCCGTAGTCCAGTCGGTCGAGGCGCTCGATCTTCTGGCTCTTCGCATTGAATACCCACGCGGTCACGCCTGCAGCGCCGTCACTGAATGTTCGCTGCCATCCGATGACGGGGGCGTAGTCCAGGTCGCTCGCGTCGCGGCCGCGCTGCTCGTACTCGAACGCTGCCCACCAGCCCGAGACTGGCGTCATTGGATCTGTTCCGTGCGCGGCGACATTCGGGCCTGTCACGGAGAGCCATGACTGTGGCGCGAAGGTGATGATGGACACCTCTCCGATCTCCGCGGGAGTTCCTGGGAGCTTGGGGTGGGTCGCGTACGACTGGGTAAGGATCTCCAGAGCACCACTGGGATGAACCACTGCCAGCGGCGTGTGCTGCTCGAACTTCCCGTTCTCCTCAATTCGGGCATCCCAGAAGAGGTGCTCGTGACCGCTCGCGAGAGTCACGGTGACATTGTGTTTCCGTGGGGAGTGGCGACCGTCGTGGCCACGAACGTCCTCACTCTTGTAGGGGCCTGCCCATTCTGTAATTGCGGTCATTGTTGGTTTCCTTTGGCTTGATGGGGTGGCTTTCGGTGGCGAGCTGGCTGCTGTGCACGCCTCCATGAATCACTGTGTGCGGCGGCGCGAAGTGCTGCCCTGTCCTGCTCAACCATGTCCTCGTAACGCAGCTCTGCCAGCGAGAAATCCTCGAAGCCGACGGCGTGCAGGGCATCCAGTCTTCGCTGCTCGTCTGTCGTCGGAATGTTCATGTCTACTACCCTCCGAGTCCGCTGCCCGGGGTCCAGCGCTGCACGGCAACGGATGCAGGCCGGACGGAAACCCCATAGAGCGCACCCAGGGCCGTGGAGACGTCGAGCGCTGCGAAGAGAAACTCTGGGCGAGCCTGGGCTGAGCTGGCCGCCGCGAGGATGCCAATGACGTCCTCTGACAGGAGTTGGAATGCTGAGGAAGCCTGCCCGGTGATCGAGAGTGTGTCCACGCCGTCGCACCATTCGTCGACGAGTTCGGGGGCGCGCGGGTTCAGGTGTGTAGGTGCGACGCGACGAACGATCGGCGTCACTCGATGCAAGAAGTCCCCGACCTCCAGGTGCTCGCCCTGGCCCATCACAGGGTCACCGCTCTCTCGGCGGCGCGCAGTCCATCCGGTGATCCTGCAGCTGCCTTCTTGGCGGCTTCGTGACTGTGGCTGCGCACGGCGTCGCGCGCCGGTGACCTGGGGGTCGCATGCTCGCGTTGTGCCGTCCGAACGATGTACTGCTGCAGGTTGCGCAGGACGGTCTGCTGGTCTGTCTCCGTGGGGTCGAGGGACCCGTCGGCGTGCACGGGAACATATCCGCGTTCGATGGGCTGATCCGACCGAGCCGCGATGACGAGCAGGACGGGTTGCGGGGCTGCGGGGTTGTTGCTTTCAACCGCCGTCGCTGGCCGCGCCGTGAAGTGCGCAATGTGATCCGCGTTGATGAGCTCTGTACGCCCCGCGTAGACCTCCGTGAGTGTGATGAATGCCACAGCCCACCCCTTTCACTGAATGTATGGACTTACATTAAGTGTAAGCCCTATCGAGTCAGAAGATGTGGACGAGTGACCACTGTTCGCCGTCGAATTTGAGGTCATACAGCTGGGGCTCCTCACCGGTTCCGTCGCGTGCTGCGCTGACGCGCCAGAAGGCGTCGTCGAGGCGTCTCATTGACCCGGTGCCGTGCCACCAGGCTGGTTTCCGTCTGTAGAAGAGCAGTGGTTGGGCGGTGATCAGGTACGGGAAGCGCTGCCACCAGAACACCCGCGGTTCGTCGTTCGCCATCTCGACGGTGATCGGGTCGTTGATGATTGTGGACATGTGTTCGAGTGTCTCTCGCGCCACCGACAATCGCCCAACTGATCGCTGATAGCTTTCCCTATCACTCTTTGATAGGATTGCCTATGAGGCGGGCAGTCTCAGTGCTCGCCGCGAGGTGAGGAGTCCTCATGACCATCACGAACATGCCTCCGGCAGTCGCGAAGCTGAACCAGCTGCGCGCGGAGCGCGAAGTGCTTGACCTGGACATACGCCGGACGCTCAACCGCGTCCGACAGATGGACAGGACGCAGCGAGAGATCGCTGACTGGACGCATATCGCTCAGCCCACGTTGAGTGGTCTCTACCGCACCGCCGAGAAGGTGGCTGACCCGCTGGATGGCTTCTCTGGCGCCACCCCAATGGAGATCTGCCTGCGCTACGCGGCCGGCGAGCTCGAGCAGGAGCAGCTCGTCGACGAGCTCGCGCGGTTCCCGTACGCCGACATGGATGCGCCCGACGACGTTGACGGTCTGACGGTGAACCCTGCTGGCACGTGGAGCGAGGTTGTGAGCGCGAAGCGGCGAGGTCTCATCGACGCCGAGATCTACGCGGCTGTCTTTGAGCGCCTGCACGGCTCCGCTGCCGCGTGAGCGATCCAGACGTCGCACGTCATATGGAGCTCGTGCGTGAGCTTTCACGCGAAGTGCTCCACCGAGATTCCCCGCACTCAACGAAACGCAACCCGCAGTGGTGGCGCGGGGATATGCCGACGCCGGCGAGGGAAGCGCTGCACGAGCGCATCACGGCCGAGCTCTTGGCGGAAGCGCCGAAGGTGGAGTTCAATCGGCTAGCACTCGTGATGGCTGGTCCGCCTGGAGCCGGAAAGGGCTCCATTCGCAAGGAGATCCTGGGCGATGCTGAGGAACAGTTTCTCGTCGTCGACGCTGACAAGTTCAAGGAGAAGCTGCTTGAAGCTGCCGTCGAGGATGGCAGCTTCGAGGAGTGGATCAAGCCCAAGGAGATCCGCGAGCTCGAAGCGCGCGGTGAGGTGTTTTACCCGCTGGAGTTCGCGGCGCTCGTGCACGAGGAGTCGAGCTATCTGGCGACACAGCTGCGCGACGATGAGATGGAACGCGGCCGTAATCTCGTGATCGACACTGTGCTGGCCGATCCCGCCAAGGCCGTCGCGCTCGGAGAGCAGTTGGAGGCTGCCGGCTACGGCGTGCGCGTCGTCGACGTCGAGGTGCCGTACGAGGTGTCAGAGGCGCGCATCCGCCAGCGGTGGGAAGAGCGGTACACCGAGGCAGTCGCAGGCAAGGATGTGCTGGGTGGTCGCTGGGTCCCCAGCACCTATGCGCGCGAGGTATACGCCGGCCCGGGGCGCTCGTCCATGCCCCGTGAGAGCGCCCGCCGGCTGGCGGAGGAATGCCAGGCGGTCACGCACTACCGCGTGTACTTCACCTCCCCGGAAGAGGCAAAGAAGGCAGCCGCAACGCCGACCCTTGAAGTCAACCAAGCGCGCGACATGGAGGACGAGGTGCCCCGCGCGCTGCGCGACGTGAAGAAGCCGGCGGGTGGGCGCATGAAACCGCCGACGCCGCCGCGACCGACGACGGCACCCAGGCGCACACCGCCAACCAAGGGGCGCTCGGGGCCAGAGCGCGACTAAGCGACGATCCACCCCCCTGCACGCGCAAATCTCCCCCTGGTGAACATTCATCAGGGGGAGATTTGTCTTTCCCGTGGGTGCGAGGTCTAGCGCCCCAGCTGTTCCCTACTGGCCGCCGTCTGAGTGCGTTCGATGGGCGAGGGTGCGCCCGCTTGCGCGGTTCCGGCGAGCGCGGGCTGCACACTCGAATAGTTGGCAGCGCGCAGTCTCGTGATGCGTTCCAGGTCCACGTCAGGACCCGACGTGATCGGGTGCGCGGCGTTGTACTCGCGCAGCGAGTCCGCAAGCCCAGCATGGAGCTTCTCGAGGGCGAGAGCTGCGCTGCCCTCGCTGACGAAAAGCGCTTCCGCGAGCGTCGCCTGCGGCGTCTCCGCGCGCAGTCCATCGCGCGCGAAATCCCGGACGTCGAGGGCGCCGTTCCTGGACCCATCGACGTCCACAGAGATGGCGACCATCGGGGACAGCTCCCTCTCGTTCTCGTCAACCGCGCCTGGGTAGGCATAGATGAATGCCCGTTGCATCTGCGGGCCGTGTGAGGTCCCCATGAACTGGAACGTCCCCCACTCGACTTCCTCGGGCGCAAACTCGGGCAGCTGCTCGATCGCGTCGAGCGCGTCGATAACGGGGCGATCCCAAGTATTGATCGCGGCGGACGGATCTTGGTCTTTCATGATGGCTACCGCTCGACCGAGGGCGCGTGCGTTGAGAGCCCGTGCCGCAGGCCGGCGGCTTCCGTGGGAGGCACCTGCGCGGCCGGAGCCGAGCCGCTGCCGTGAGCGAAGTTCGCCTGCCGGAGCCGAGTGATGCGATCAAGCGTTTCGTCTCTGGCTGGACCCTCTACCCCGCCGCGGGCGTTCGCTGGCTCGGTCATGGACGCTGCTCGGTCCGCGCCGTGCCCCGCGTTCGTCGCGGTTCGCTGCGCGAACTCCGACGCGAGCGCTGGTTGCAGGAGGTCGACCATGCGTTTCGTATCGGCGTCGCTGATGTTGAGGCGGCTCGGAACGTCGCCAAAGACGTGGTGAAGGGACCCGTCATCTCGCGGAACGAGGGTCTTGATTGATCCGCGCTCCGCGTCCGATGCGTCAACACTGAATGTCACTCCCGTCGCCGGCACATCAGGCTCAAATGGCAGGTCAGGGAGCACATGCACCTGCATGCTCGGACCAGTCGGGCCCTCAACAAGAGCGGCGTCCCCGAACACGAGCTCGCCCCTCAGTGACGGCAGTGCCTCGATGGCCGCTCGTGCCTCAGTGACGCTCCCCAGCGGCGGCGCTTCACCCTCCCGCTCGAGCGCGGGAGCGGTGGCATCACGCGAGGTGTCAACGGCGACGCCCGCGAACGCAGCCTGCATCTGCCGCTCTGCCGAAGCAAGCCTCTCGCGCGCGTCGAAGTACGCTGCCGTGTAGACCTCGTGGTTGCCTTCCATGGTGCCGCGGACGCTCTCGATCGTGGGTGCCGTCCGCGAGGGATCGAGCTGACCGGAGTACCGGTCGCGCAGTCCACCGTCGATCACGTCGACGGCCCGATCAACGCCAGCGTCCAATCCTTCCCAGGTGCTCGCCGCCAGCATCGCCGCGCTCATTCGAGAGCGCAGCTCGCCCTCATTCAGGAGCGGTCCTGTCGCCACGGCCTTCGCCGTGTCGGTCAGCGATCGGACCGCGCTCAGCCGATCAGCCATCGCCACCCGGTAGTCGCCTCGCGAGAGCTCATCGCATCGCTGCTGGCCGTAGACCATCGCGTCCTGCATCGACTCTTCAAGATAGCCCTCTTCGAGTTCACTCATGGCCGTTCATCCCCTGGTCGCTCGACTCCACCGCAGCCGCCGAGTCGTCGACCGCGGGCCCCGGTTGCGGTGCTGCGCGCCGCGCTGTCGCCTTGGCGCGCTTGCGGACGCGCTGCGCTTTCTGGGGCTCCTCCAAACCGATCCGGCGCAGCTCAGCCGGGGTCCACCCTGCCGTAATAGCTGCATTGAAACTGCGCACGTCGTCGGCCTCCGCGTCACGGATCAGCGAAGCCAGTTCAGCCTCCAGCTCGGCGCGCCGCCGCTCCGCGTCGGCGCGCACCTCCTCCACCATCTGCCGCGACTCCGCGAGGCCGCGAACAGCCTCCAAGCGAACCCGTTGCGCACGCTCCGCGCGAGCAACGGCCTCCTCTACACTCACTGTCTTTGTCATGCATTAAGTCTAAGCCCTGTCATTTACTCCAAACCACTGCGGCGGCGCAGTGGGAAGGCACGGGGCGGCGGAGCCGCTGCCGCGCCCTCCCGTTGGTCGGCGCGGCCCGTGATGGAGTCCCGGACGGAGCAAGCTATACACTTACCCATGGTAAGTGGCTTGATTCCTGGCCTTCCGCCCAGGAATAGGTCACACTGGAGGTGTGGTCCCCGCAGGGTGCGGGGTCGCTGCGCTGGGCCTGGAGGTGGTGTTGTGACGGACGAGGCGAACGCTCGACCGGGCCGTGTTCGTCGACGCCGCGCCAACGTTCCGGGCGGGCGTGCGAAGAAGCACGAGGTGTGGGTGTCGGCCGAAGAGGAGGCCGAGCTGTACCAGCGAGCGTTGCGCGCCGGGGTCGGGATTCCGCGTCTCCTGGCGGAGGCTGCCATGGCTGATGTGCCGGGCGAGACGATGACGGAGCGGCGCAAGCAACTCACTGAGCTTTTCCGCCTGCACCGCACGCTCGCGGGTGCCGCGAACAACCTCAACCAGATCGCTCGCGTGACGAACGCGGAGGGCATGTTGCCGGTGGAGCTGAGGGCCGCGCTCGCATCGACGATGGCCGAGGTGCGCACGGCTGCCGAGCACGTCCAGGGCGTCATCGAGGCGAACGGGTTGCGCTCATGATGCCGAACGTCGTCAGGGGCGACCGCATGGCTGGCCTGATGACGTATCTCGTCGGTGACGGCAAGCGCAACGAGCACACAGAGCCGCATGTCGTTGCCGGGGATGCGGCGATCATGGCTTGGTACTCGGATACCGAGTTGGGCCGCGATTCCGGCCTCCAGATCGCGCGCCACTTGGACCTCCCGCAGCGCACGTTCGACGCCGACGTTCCCGGCGGTCACGTCTGGCATTGCTCTCTGTCGCTCCGTGCCGAGGAAGGCATGCTCACCGACGAGAAGTGGGGCGAGATCGCTCGTGACTTCATGGTGCTCATGGACTTCGACGATCCCGCCAGCCCGAAGGAGCCGACACGATGGGCGGCGGTGCGTCACGGCGTCAGCCAGAACGGCAACGACCACATTCACCTTGTCGTGAACCTCGTCCGCGAGGACGGCACCAAGGCGAGCGTCCACAACGACTTCCACCGCGCCCAGCAAGCCGCTCGTGCATTGGAGGTCAAGTACGGACTGGAAACGCTGGAGTCGGTGAACGCCGAACGCTCCACGCGCGGCTACGACCCCGCCGAGATGGAGGCGCAGTCACGCGCTCGAGCCCAGCGCCGGCACGAGCTCGCGCACCAGGCGGACCCCGCGAACGTGCCCGCTTGGGCGCAGCTGCCGGCGCTTGAGCGACAGCAGAAGATTCGCGCGGAGGTACGCACCGATCAGCCTCGCTACGAGCTCGCACGCACGGTCCGCGCGTGCGCCGCTGCGTCGCAGGACGAAGCCGAGTTCGTCCGCCGTGCGCGCCGCAGTGGCCTCCTCCTGCGCCCCCGCTTTGCGGAGGGCACCCAAGACGTTGTTGTCGGCTACAGCGTGGCCCGCAGGCCCGAGGTAGGCGAGCGTCCGATTTGGTACGGCGGCGGTCATCTCGGCCGCGACTTGACGCTCCCGAGGCTGCGCGCTGAATGGCCGGACACCCCGACCGGCGCGACCGAGGCAGCAGCGGAATGGAACGCCGCGTACCGAGGCCGCAGAGTCGTTGCAGTCGGCCGCGAGAACGACGAGCACGACCCCGAGATGCTCGGCGCTCTCAGCGAGCAGCTGCGCTCCGTGCGGCAGCAGCTCGGCTCCGTGCCGCTCGACGACCGCGAGACGTGGGCGCGTGTTGCTCGCCACACTGCCGGCGCGCTCGCCGCGTGGTCGAAGGCGACAGAGGATCAGCCTGGCGACCTCGCCCACGCGTCCGACGTGCTCGCACGCTCGGCACAGACCTGGCGCGCTCCGATCAAGCCCAAACCCACGGGCATGCTGTCCTCGTTTACGGGTACTGCAATGCTCCTCGCCGCGGCCGCGCAGGGAGGCCGGGGCGTTGCCGCGCAGATGGCCGTCGCCCGCCAGCTCGGCAACCTCGTTCGCACGATTTTCGACGCGGCACAGGCAGCCGGCGACCTCCGCCAAGCGACCGCGATTCGTGACGCACACAGCACCAACCTGCACCAGGTGCACGAGCGCCTCGCAGCGTTCGAGAAGGCTCAGGCGCACGTCCACGCGCCCGCAGCTCCCGCACCGGCGCTCGACCCCGAGATGCAGGCAACGCTTGACCGGCTCAACGCGACCCGCGGTGCCCGCCCGGGCACGAGCTCACCACTCCCGACGCAACTTCCCGAGCGAGCGACCGCGCGCCCGCTCGCGCCCAAACACGACCGCGGCATCGAACGATAAGGGGACCACCATGGAAGAGAACGACGGCATCGAAGACAGCCTGAACGGGATGATGCGCACGGCCGTCATGGCCGGCACTCGCTTTGCCGAGTCGTTGGGGCGGGAGATCGAGCGCAAGGTGCGCGAGCGCGAGGCGGAGCGCCGAACCGAAGCACGCGAACTCGCTACCCGATTCGACGCGGAGCGCTCCGTGGCGGTCGCGGATCTGCGCCCTGTTCATCGCCCCGATTGGTGGGACAAGGCAAGCCCCGAGCAGGTCGGACGCACCCTGGCGACTGCGCAAGCGTGGCGCGAGCACGAACCCGAGGCGGCGTTCGCTGAACGTCGCATCCGCGCGGAGCTTTCCGACCGCTACGGCATCGACGTCGATGCCGCCGGTGGCGACCCGGCGCGCGTGCAGGAACAAGTTGCCCGATGGGAAGCCGAACGCCTGCAACGTGACGCGGACCTCGAGCGGCAGCGTGAGCAGCAGGAGCGTGGCGAGGCCACGGCCACACTGGCGGAAGCCGACCGGCTCGACCGTGAAGCCGAACGCGCAGAAGAAGTCGCTGTGCACGAGCCTGACCCCGCGGAGCGCGAACAAGCGCACGGCGAGGGCGTCGAGCTGCGGGACCGCGCCGCGGACGCCCGCGAGGACTCCGGCGTCAGCTACGACAGCGCCGAACGCCGAGCGCGCGACGCCGCCAAGCTTGAAGGCAAAGCCATCGACCACGACGTCATCGCAACGCGCATGCGCGCCGATGTGAGCCAGGGTGCGCCCGCGACCGAGGCCGTCGCCACGAAGCGTGCCGCGAAGGCCCGCAAGGGTCGCACCAGCACGACTCCGGGGCTCCAGCAGCAACGCGCTCGCTAGACCAGGTTCACGCGAGGAAGGCCGCACCAATAGGTGCGGCCTTCCTCGCGTCCTGGATGCGCGAATTGCCCTACGGCGAGAACACCCACCACATCAGACCCATGACACCAGACAAGATCCCGAAGGCGAAGCTCGGTAGCCACCAAGGCGAGGCATTCCCGACCGGACGCCGGCGACGATCGATTCGCCACACGACCCAACATGCGATCGCCATGACGCCGTACCCGAGCGCCGCAAGCGCAAGTAACGACGCGTCGTCGGGTCTGGGTAACCCAGTCGAGCCCGACGGCAGGGGGTCCGGCCAAACGAACAAGACGTTCTTAATCATGCGCTGCCTCCCGCTGGCGCTCGTCGATGAACAGACCTTCCGGTGGTTCGGTGTGCGGCAAGGGCTCGCCCCGCGACGTCTTGACGTCGCTCGCGCCGAACGGACCATCCCCGGCCATGAGCTTCGGCATGTGGTGGTCAGCATGATCGCGCCACCACACCGATGTACCTGTAGCGCCGTCCGTGCGCAGATGCTCCCACGAGCGCCAGAGCGATTCGAGACGCATCACGGCCTCGTCGTGACGCCACCATTCCGGGTCCCAGAACGGCTCCTGCCGCCCCGTCAGCACGCGTTTGTATGCATGACGCAGGAACTCGCGGAAGAACTCGCTGACGTTCCCGTAGACCAGCTGCGGTGCCGGCGTCTCCGCGTCCTCCTCGAGGATTTCACCCGCCTCGTTAACGCGGCCAACTCCCTCCACCTCCTCGGAGTCATCCCAATTCTTGAAGCCGCTCATCGTCACTCACCCGGCCCGCGCTGACGCTCCCAAGCCGCAGCCGACGACAGCGCTTCTTCGTTCTCCGTGAGCTCCCTGGCTCCGTCCTCGATGGTGCGACTGCCCTGGGGGTCGTAGGTCATGATCGATTCCCGCACCGCCTCCGCCTGGCTGCCGCGCATCCACGGCATGGTGCGAATCAACGTGGCCCGAGATCCTGACGAAAGAACGATCGCCCGCCCCTTCGGCATGGCCGAGAGCTGCTCAATGTCGAGCGTCCGTTCGCGCTGCACGCTCTGTGACACCGACCGGGTGCCGGCGCTCGTCGAGACGGTCGTACGCACCCGGTCATGATCGCCCACCAGGCGCGAGAGCGTCTCCAAGAACTTGTCCTCCTTCACGCCGCCCCCATACACCGCGACATTCGCAGCCGACCAGAGCTTGGTCATCCCCGACTCACCCCACACGTCGACGCCCTGCGACCAGGACTGCAGAATCGTCATGAGGATGATCCCGCGGCTTCCGTAGTGGCTGTAGAGATCTGGAAGTGTTCGCCAGCGGCACACGTTCGCGGCTTCGTCCAGCACGCCAAGCAATGGCCGCGCGAGGCGACCGCCCGCAGACCGTGTGGCGAGCTCTTCGGCAGCCTCGACCACGGCCACCGTCAGTGCAGTCACGAGCGGACCGGCGGTGCCCTTGCCCTCTTTCGAGAGGCTGTAGAGCGTCCCCATGCCGCGCACGAACACCTGAGGGTCGAACGCCGCGCGCGTCTCGTTCGGCTCCCGCGTGATCCACTTCACGATCGTCCGGTTTGTGAGGCAGTTCGCCATCTGCTGCGCGGTGCCGTAGATGCCCCCACGCTGTTTGTCGGGCGCGTTCACGACGCCGGCAACTTGGTCGGCCATCAGCGTGAACCCGTGGTCCTCGAGGATGCCGACTGGTGCGGCTTCCGTGGGCCGGGTCAGCCACGCGTAGACGTCGGTGATCGGGCGTCCGTCGAGCGCGGCCGCGAGGAGCAGACCGGCAAGCAAGTCTTGGCCCGCCGGGTCGAAGTATGCGTCACCCTTCGCGCCGGGCTCGCGACTCCCGGAGGCGAAATGCTCTGCGAGCTTCGCCGCTCGCACTTCATCCGTGACGTAGCTGAGCGGGTCCCAGTACCAGTTTGTCGGCTCATTCGCGATGCCCTGGGGATCGAACACCCACACCGGCCCCAGCGGCGCTCGAACGCCGCGGGTGGCATCCACAATGTCGCGCTTGTTCGAGGTCACCAGGCACGCCCCTGGGGCCGCCAGAATCGCAGGTACGGCCCGAGAGGTGGTCTTGCCCGTTCGTGGCCCCCAAATGTCGATGTGCATGTCCTCCCACGAACCGAACAGCGGCTTGGCCGTCAACAGGTGGTTGCCGATCGGCACGCCTGTTGCGTCGACCACGCCGAGGCGCTGGGCGGTGGCCTTCGCGGCCTTCTCTCCCAGTGCCTCGATGTCGCGGCCCGTCCCCAGGTAGCGCGCGGCGCCGTCGACCCGTGTTCGGTGCTTACGCCCCGAGCGCGCTGTGAGCGCATATGCGCCCACCAGGAGCCCGAGGGCCACCACGAACAGCACCACGAGCCACGTCGCCGTCGACGGCCACTCAACCCGCCCAGTGAAGAGCCCGATGATGAGTTCGAACGGGTCGGAGGGCACCCCCGCCGAGGTGCCCTCGATGCGATGCCCCAGGGACACGGAGCCCCAGAGCAGCGCGATCAGGGCGCCAGCTGACAGCGCCACCCACAGGACGCCGAGCGACTGTCCTGGCTGGTCTTTGCGGCGGTTGTTGACGCTCATACTGCTGCCCCCTCTGCCCGGTCAAGCAGCCCCACGCGGGACTGTTCCTCCCACAGCGTGTTCGTGTTGTTGACGCGCAGGGTCGTGCCTTCGGTGACCCACTCGCGCTCCACCGCCGTCAGCTCCACATTCACTGGAATGCCTGGCCGGCCTCCAACCTTGATGAGGAACTTTCCTCGGCCGGGAGGCGCGATTTCGCGACCCGATGCCGGGTCCCACTCGGGCGGGTCCTGCCACCCCACCATGAGCTGTTGTTCTGCGCTCGAGAACGGCACCGCACTCGTGAGCAACGGCATCTCGGCCGAGGGCAGACCTCCACACACGACCATGCCGGAGCGCTCCACGAAGCCCTTGGCCTTCATGCGGTCCTCTTCGCTGGCGAGCGCTTCGAGGTCGCTCATCGTGTGCGACACCATCGCCATGCCGACGCCGCGCTGCCGGTTCAGGCGCGTCAGTGCGTCGACGCGATCGACCATGCCGCGGCCCGCGCGCAGCGCCCGCCACAGCTCGTCGAGCACCACGAAGTAGTGCCGGCGTGGCTCCAATCCCGCATCCGCCAGCGCCGTCGCGACGTTGACGGTCCCAAACCCCGCCGACCAGCAAGCGAGCAGCGCGGCCGCCTGCAAGTCGGTGTCAGAGTCATCGAGGGAGGACACGTCGTAGACCACGGCCCGGTCGCGCACCATTGGATTCGTGGTCTGCTTCGAGAACATCTCCCCGAGACGGCCACCACCCACGAGGCCGATGAGGGAGGCTTCCAGATCCTCCGTGATGGCCTTGTACCGCGTCTCGTCGCCACGATCCAGCGCAACCTCACGCAGCTCGGCGGGGCCTTGCTGGATAACCTCGAGGAGATCCGCGAGCACCGGAACTCCGACGTGGTGCGCGTCGAGGTACTTCAACGCCCGATCCAGGATCGTTTCTTCACGGTCCGTGGGCGGAGCCGATCGGCTGATCGTCAGCAGTGCCGACACCATCGTGTGCCGCCGGCTGTGCGCGTCCGCGATGACTTGTCCGGCTTCCTTCTCGAACCCGGCCTCGCGCAGGCGCATCGCCGCCTCTGTCGCTTCGCCTGGGTCGAGCACGTTCAAGTACCCCCGGCCACGGCCGAGGGTGATGACCTGCCCGCCGAGGGCCCGAATCAAGTCCACGTAGTCGGGCTTGAGGTCACCCAGAACCACGGGAATGACGCCGTAACCGGCAAGACCCGTTGCCATGCGCCGAACGACCGTCGACTTGCCGAGGCCCGGCTTCCCGAGCACGAACATCGACGGGTTGCTGATGAGCTTCGCCCGCTGGAACCACGAGATGGGATCACAGCAGACCGTCGAACCATTCATGAGATGCCGCCCGAGGGGCACGCCGATCATGGGCGTGCCCGCCCCGACCGCAAACGGCCACAGACCGCACACCTGGACCGTCGTGGCACGCCACTCGGCAGCTTCCTGCACGTACACGGCTTGACCCCGAGCACGCCCCATCCACCCACGAGGACCGGGGCGCTCCACCCGTGCCTCCCTCGCAATGACGCGCTCCAGCTGGCGTTGCCGCCGCTTCGCCAGCGCTGCTTCCTTCTCCACACGACGGCGCACATGCCGCTCCTGCGCGCGAGTCTCCCGAGTCATAGGTTGCTCCTCAGTTCGGACGGAATCTTGATGTGTTTCGGAAGGACCAAGCCGAGCGGCAGAGCGGCCGCGAACGCCGAATCCTGTGAGCCATACACGCGGCGCAGGCGCAGGCGAGCGCCCGCGCTCAGATTGTCGATCGCGGCCGAGACGTCGGCTTCCTCCGCCGGATCGAACATGGTGGCTGTCACGAGCATCCCGAAGTTCACAAGGCCGGCCCCACTCGCCTCTTCCCGCGCGGTTTGCGCCGCCGACGAGACGGCAAGGGTGTCCCTCGCCGAGGGCTTGGCCGACGCCGACGACCGGAACTGTGCCGCTGAGAGATCCGCCTCGACCATCCCGGCCGCACGGCCCGCAGGAATCGGACGGTAGAGCAGCGTGACGCGCTTGCGGGCAATATCCGCCCGCGGTGCGAGCAAGCGCGCGAGCACCCCCGACTGCACATGCCCGTGCGGAGCGCGAGTCATCGACCAGGTGACGGAGTGCCCCGAATCATGCCGATAGCTCGACCACGACGCCTGCGCGGCCGAGGGGCCGGCGTCCGCCCAGCTGCTAACGAGCGAATCGCCCGAGAGACGCGCGTTGTCGATGAGCGGTGCAACAATCGGGTCATACGCGACCCGCACGAGCTCACACAACTGCTGTGCGGTCACCGGGTGCGCAGCCCCAGCACCCGTCGCTTGCAATGTCTGCGTCAGGCCCGGCAGGCGCGAGGCGAGCTCGCGCGCCATCTCGTCCGGCTTGCGCCGCCGACCACCCGGGCGAGCTGCCGCCCGGAACGTGATGGCAACGTACGCGCGAACCACGCTCGAGCCGGCTGGATACCCCTCGACGGCCTGCGCGAGCGTCGCCCGCGCGAAAGCTGGCGCCGTGGGGTCGATGTTCGCTTGCACCTCGCGGCGCAGACGCTCGCCAGAGTCGGGCGCTGTCTCGATGGTCACCGAAGCCGACTCGACGCCAGCTTCATCCGCCAGCTGCGCGAGCCAGTGGCCCCAATCAGCCACCCACACGTCGATCTGCTCGCCATCGACAAGGACCGCGCCGGAGGGTTCCGTGCCGATGACCACGCTGAACGTAGCCGTGGCCGGCGTGTAGAGCAGCGCAAAGGGCCGGTTGTACGAATCGACGTGCTCGCTCAGGCGCATACCGGCGGCCAGCCCCGGCAACTGGTTCGTGCCCCACGGGGTCTGTCCCGTCGGGCCAGACCGGTAGACGTTCGCGCCCTGAGCCCGTGTCGCCCACCAGCCAATACGAGTGGAGCTGCGCGCCAGCGCCGACTTCCCGTCCGAGTCCTTCACAAGGAGGAACGCCAGGAACATGATCAGAACCACGGCGAAGATGAACGCGGCGAGAATGCCGGCGGTCATCATCAGCAGTGTGCCGAACAGCAACCCTCCGAGGAGGATTGCTGTCCCAACCTTGCCGAGTCCGAGGAGGCCAGCCGACACGGGCTGCCTCCAGTTGCCATATGTCCGAACGACGTTCGGTGTCTCAATTGCTGCCACTGGGTCCTTCTCCTGTCATGTGGTCGCCCACGCTCTTCGCGGCCCCTGCGGCCGCGCCACCGATTTGCTTGCCGACGCCGATCGCGGCCCCTGCCGCCGCACCGACGGGACCACCGGCGGCGCCCGCCGCGGCGCCCGCCGCGACGCCGCCACCGGCAGCAGCTCCTGCACCAGCACCGCTCGCCGCTGCACCCGCACCACCAGCCGCGGCACCGGCACCTCCACTTGCTGCGCCACCGGACGCGGCACCGGATGCGACCCCAGGCCCGGGAGGCGTCATCTGCGCCTGCCCGGACGGCGCGCCCGAACCGGGCCCGCCCGTGGAGCCGTTCTTTCCGCCGGCTCCCTGCCCGCCATCGAGGCCAGACGAGCCGGTCTGCGACGAAGCGGGCGACGAGCTCGAACCCTGAGGGGTCGAGGGTGTGGAGCCCTTGTCTCCACCACCGCCTTGGAACAGGCGGCCGAGCTGCGCCGCACCGCTGGGGAGGGCTGCGGCTGCGCCCGCGGCCAGGGCGGCACCGCCGGCGCCACCACCGCTACCCGATGCGGCGGACACCAGCGGCGTCACCAGGCGCATCATGGCTGGCAGCGCGACGATCGCCAGCGCCAGCATCATCACGCCGGTCATCACGGACAGGATCTCTTTGCCTTCACCAGAGAACACGTCCGCGCCCGCTAGCTGGAAGGCGACCGCATACACGATCGCCGCGGCAGGCTTGTAGAGCACAAAGGCGATCAGCCACGTCACGATCTTGTTGAACCACGCCAGCCCACTCGGGCCAGCCATTGCCGAGGCTGACGCCACGGGCAGCAGGCCAGCGAAGATCACCAGCGCACCAGAGCGGGCCAGCATGAGCACGATCTGCGTCATGGAAGCGAACATCGCCACGAGGCCAATGACGATGACCAGCAGCGGCCCGAGAGCGCTGCCGGTCGAACCCGTCAGAATGAGCAGGGCGCTCACGTTCGTTCCGAAGCAGGCCCCGTCGTCCATCGAGCAATCCAGTGACGCGTCGAGAATCCACACGGAGAACGTGTCCGCGATCGAGATGAGCAGTGACACGAACGCGATGCCGGCGCTGGAAACGACGACGAGCCGGATGATGCCCGTGAGGATGTCCTGGCCCGGTTTCGCGCGCATCTCCCACGCCATACGTGCCGCACCCACGATGGTTGCTCCTACGGCCACCGCGAGCATGATCCACCAGAGGTGCCCCTGGAGGAAGCCAGCAGCGCCCCCAACGCCGACCGGGCTGTTGGGGACGAGGCCGGACACGAGCCCCCCGGCAGCGCCGATGAGGATGACCGCACCGAGCACGACGCCAAGCCGGCCTACCGATCGCGCACCATCACCGCGCCGCATCTGCATGGTCATCATGACCGCGAGGATGATGAGCGCGAGAGCCGCGATGCCGAACGAGATCCAGGTGATGTAGCTGAGCAACGTGAGCACGGACGAGCCGACCACCACGGACTCATCGACCGCGGCCGGCGCGTCACCGCCAGCCAGGTCGGGGGTCGGTATGTCCACCCACATGGTGCCAACGGAGCCGACGACTTTCCCGACGCCTTCCGCGATCGCTCGCGCCCAGTCCTCGATCACCCCATCGAGGACGGCCTTCGCGCCTTCGGCCGCGATGCACTTCGGATCGAACCAGTCGCACGCCACGAGCTACACCCCCCACATGACGTAGCCGGCGAGGTTGGGCAGCAAGGCTGGCGTTTGAGCGTCCTGTCGCTCGTAGGCGAGCTTCCAGTCACCGTCCGCCCATTCGAGCGGAACAATGCTGGAGAGATAGACCGTCTGGCCCATCCCTACGCCCGTCATGCCGACGTCGACCCGCGCTGTCACGCCGTCGTACGACAGCAGTTTGTAGCCGCTGACACTCATCCGCATCGCCCCGTCATCCGGCGTTGCCGTCAGAGCTGCCTCCTGAAGCTCTGCGCGCAGCGGGCCGACCACGGACGCGTCGACGAACGCTTGCCGCCTCCCTGGGTCGCCCAGCTGTGCCACGCCAGCGGAGGCAGCGAACACTGCCCCCGCGGGTGTGCGCTCGAAGCACGCTCGTACGCCCGAGGGCAGTGTCACGCCTGGCCCGGATTCGGTGGAAATCGGGTAGGTAAACGAACCCGTCGCCTCCCAGAGAGCCGCGGGAGCAGCATCGAGCCGGCCTTCCATCTCCACCCGCGGCAGACCGCACATCGACGCATCCGACACCGGTTCCGCGACCGGCGTCGGTTCCACCGTTGCCGTCACGCTGGCGCTGGCGCTCGGCGTCGTCTCAGTCGGCGCGGCGTCCGGTCGCAACAGGCCGACCGTCACGACGACGACACCAAGCACAGCAATCACGCCCACAACTGCCGCCGAGGCGATGAACCCTGGCTTCCGGTACGGGCTCTCCGCCCGCCCCATGCTGTCCCGCGCCACGGTCAGCCGCCCATGAGGGTCGTGACGAGTCCGACGCCGCCACCGATCAGGATGACGCCACCGAGAATCCAGCCGAGTGCCCCGAGGTGTTCCCCGCCTTCACCGCGACGTGCGTTGAAGAACATGCGAATGGCAACGATGATGAGCGCGACCCCGGCGAGGGCGTATCCAATCCACTTCGCCCACGAAATGATCGTGTCGAAGCCGCCGAGTCCCGGGGGCCGGATCGGCCCCGGGTTCGGGATCATCGGCGCAACTGCCGCCGAGTATTCCAGTGAGTGCGCGAGTGTTTCCAAGAGAGGCATGTGCCCCGTCCTTTCCTAGTTGGGTGTGATGATGAGTGCGCTGAGCTCGTCGACGACGCGTCGAGCTTCGCGCGGGATGACGGACGGGTCGCTACCCGGAATCCGCCAAGATTCGATCCACGGCACATGCCAGCTGCGAGCGAATCCACCGCTCGCGAGCTGCATCTGATCGCGGAGAGGTCGCGGCAACTTGCCTGGCGCGTCGCTCATCACGACGAGGCCGAGCAGATCCACGTTCGGGACCAGGCCAGCCGCCCACTGCTGCGCCGCAGCCTGCGCCGAACGCAGGCCTTGCGTGTTGGAGCGGGCAACGACCAGAACCCGTGACGGCGCGGCCTGTCCGGCCGGCCACCGATGCGCGGTCGCGTGCGCACCGGGCAGAAGCCTCGCCAACGACGATTCACCGGCACCGCCATGCGCGCCCAGCACATGCACTGGAGCCCAACCCGGATACGGCAGCACAGGGAGCAATGAATCGGCGTCCGGCACCGGCACGCCGACCTGCGGTGCAGTCGGTCCGGTCGGTGTCGGTGGCTTCGGAGTCGCGTTAACGACGACCGGAGCCGTCTGCGGCCCGAGATTCAGCCATGGGTTGGTCACTTCAATCCCCCCGATAGTGTTACGTTTAGTATCACGACTTAGATTTAGTGTAAGTCATGCTGGAGGGTGGGATAACCCCCGCTGACTTGGCCCGTCAGTCAGGAGAATTCATGGAACGAATGCTGCGCAGCGCCCTCGTGGGCGCGGTCGCGCTTGCCGCCCTCGCCGGCTGCGCCACCCCAGCGACAGACGCTGCACCCGCGACCAGCGAGGCGCAGCACGCGCATGAGCACGGCCACGCACACGGTCAGATCGACTCCGACACGGGCGAGGTCATCACCTCGGAGCCCGTCGCGACCCTTGACGCCGATGCCCGCACCAGCGCCGAAGCGACCGCAGACCAGGCCATGCGCGCCTACGCGCGCCCGACGCTCGACGCGCAGACCTGGTGGACTGAGCTCAGCGCCCTCATGACACAGCAGGCCCGGCAGGACTACCAATACGTCCAGCCCAGCGCGATCCCGGCGAACGCCATTACGGGGCCGGCTGCACTCACCGACGACACCAGCGCCTACGTCGTGCACGTTGACGTGCCGACCAACGCCGGCATCTACACCGTCATCCTCACTCGTCAGGATGGCGCGAGCTCATGGCTCGTCGCCCGCATCACGCCCCCCATGCCGGAGGCGTAGCCATGGCCGAGCAAGACACCAAGCGCGGCGGAACACTCGCGCTCCTGGCGGCCCCGCTGCTCGCCGTAGGCCTGCTGTTCCCGCTCATGCTCACGAGCTCTTCCACGATGGACACCTGCAACCCCACCGCAGGTAGCGCCTCCAGCGTCACCATCGACCCGTCGAGCATCCCCAACGTCACCATCGACGAGTACGGCCCCGATCGCCTCATCAATGCCGCGTACATCGTGCAGGCTGGCAAGGCACTGGGCCTCGGGGCACGTGACCAGACCATCGGCGTCATGACCGCGATTGGTGAGTCGTCCCTGGAGGTCAAGGACTACGGCGACGCCGTGGGCCCCGACTCGCGCGGCCTCTTCCAGCAGCGCGGCAACGGTGCATGGGGCAGCTACGAAGACCGCATGAACCCGACGATCAGTGCGACCAACTTCTTTAAGGCCATGCTCGTCGCCGTCCCTGATGTCGAACGGCAGACCGCTCCCCCAACTCTTGTCGCGCACCGCACCCAAGGCAACGCAGATCCGTACCACTACGAGTCGTACTGGGACACCGCCGTCCGCATCGTTGACACCCTCAGCGGAGTCAAGACCGGACTGGCGACCGGCACCGGCGGACAGGCATGCAGCGCCGCAGGCACCCTTCCCGGCCAGGTCAGCAAGGACGGATGGGCCAAGCCCGCTGACGGCCCCAACACTGACGGATACGGCCCTCGCAGCTGCGAGGGGTGCTCCTCATTCCATCGCGGCGTAGACCTCGCTCCCGGATGCGACGCACCGATCTGGGCCGCCCAGAAGGGTGTAGTCACCTTCGCTGGCTTCGACAGCGCCGGAAACGGCACCATCAAGCTCGACCACGGCGGCGGCATCGGCACGAACTACCTGCACATGTACGAGAGCGGCATTCTCGTCCGTGAGGGCGACACCGTGAACGCCGGACAGCAGATCGCCCGCGTCGGCAACACCGGCCAGTCCACCGGCTGCCACCTCCACTTCGCCGTCGTCCAGAACGGCGAACTCATCGACCCCGCGCCCTTCATGGCGCAGTTCGGCATCTCGCTCAACTAGAACAGGAGCACGCTCATGGTGGAACCCACCGCTTGGCCACGAATCGACGCCGAGACTCGCGACGATGGCACCGGCATCTACGTGATGGAGGGCCAACGAACCCTCATCCACGCGGCCGACGCCGCAGCAGCATCACGCCAGATCATCGACATGGCCGCCGACACTGCCGCGCAGATCAACCGCGGGGTCACCGTCCACGCGACCCACGGGGGCGCCACCGTCGAACTCGCCGTGTACCCCGATAAGACGACGCGACAGATCAGCACCGGCCCGGCCACACCCTCGCCCGTGCTTCGCGAGAAGCCGGCCCCCGCGGCACCCGCTGCGCCGGTGCCGGCCTCACCTCAGCCGTCGACCGCGCCGCAGTACCTCGCGCCCAGCACGGCACCGTCACCCGTGACCGCACCGACGCCACGCACGTACGGCGCGCCCCCACCCGCCGCACCGCCGACAGGAGCCCCCCAGGTGGTGCTGTCGAGGCGCGAGGCACGTACCTCGTTCCTTCAGGCCGAGCGGGCCGAGCGCGCCGCGACACAAGGCATACGCGGACTCCTCGCACGCAGCGGTATCCGTGTCTCGCCCAGCAGTCGCGAGCGCACCGAGCGCACCTACGAAACGATCGTCAGTCAGCATTGGGCCGGCCACCCCCGCACCATTGCCGTCGTGAACGGCAAGGGAGGCGCGGGCAAGACCCCTGTAGCCATCAATCTCAGCTCTACGTTCGCGCGCTACGGCGGCGCCGGCGTACTTGCCTGGGACAACAACCAGACCAGAGGCACCCTCGGCTGGCGCACCGAGCAAGGCCCACACGACAAGACGCTCCTGGACCTCCTCCCAGAAGTCGAACGGCTCCTCGGCCCCCACGCCAAAGCGTCGGACCTCACCGCGTTCGTGCACCATCAGACGCGAGATAAGTTCGACGTGCTGCGCTCCAAGCCGATCGCGCTCGCCCAAGACCAGCGCATCACTCCCGACGACGTGGACGCGCTTCATCGCGTCGCGTCCAAGTTCTACCGCCTCATCGTCATGGACTCCGGCAACGACGAGTCCGACCCGATGTACCGGCGAATGATTCACCACACTGACCAGCTCGTCGTCGCGACGTCGACGCGCGCCGATCATGCCGAAGCTGGCGCGCTACTTCTTGAGGAGCTCACGCGCCAGGGCGGGCGCGCCGAACACCTGGCGCGCCAGGCGGTCGTGATCGTCAGCAAGTCCGATCCCCGAGCTTCCGCCAAAGACATTGCAGCAATCGTGCACGGCTACGAGGATCTCGCTCGCGTTGTCGTCGAGATCCCCTTCGACCCAGCGCTCGTCGACGGGCAGATCATCGTCGAGAACCTCCGCCCAGCGACCCGCGCCGCATGGCTCGAAGCAACTGCCGCAGTCGCCACCGGGCTCGGAGATCCCCGACCATGAACGCGCTGCGCTCCCGCACGGAGAGCAGCTGGACGGCGCTGCGACACCGCACCGAACCAATCGTGCTCGCCATGGACGTCACTGCCGTTTTCCGCGCCTTCGGACTCATCGAGCAAGCCCGCACCCAACGCGAGCAACTGCACGAACAAGCAGCGACCGCGCGCGCCGCTGACGTCGACGAGCTCGCCATGCTCGCCCTTCACATCGCACAGCTCGCACAGGACGACCAACGCGACTACCTCGCCGCGTTCCAGCGCGCCGCAGGAACCGTCTTCCGAGAGAACGGCATCCTCGCGCCAGTCCATGTCATCGACAGCAGCGGCGACACCAGCGGCCTCTTCGAGTACGACAACCCCTTCATCGAGCGTCTCGCGCGCCTGGCGCGCACACACACGCCCCTCCCGATGACCGGCAAACCCGCAGGCGCCCACCCTGGGTGCATCGCCGCCTGGCTCATTGACGCGCACCTCGACTACCGCTCCCGCGCGCTCAGCGCGCTCACGCAACATCGCGAGGGGCAGGCATGACCATGACCCTCGAGCGCCCCCGCGTCGCCGCCGGCGTCTGGACGCCGCCACAGCTGCGCCTTGCAGCCGCTCGGCAGATCCAGTTCCGCCCCACACGTCTCCCCCGCATCGCCTGGGCCCTCGCCAACCCGCGCATCGACGAGACAGCCGCGGACGCCAGTGCAGCACTTGGCATCGACGTCACCTATGACGAGCTCATAGCAGCGTGCCAGCGCGGACAGATCGTCACGGCGATCGGCCAAGCAATCCGCGCCCGGCCCGGCGGCCAGCCGGGCGTGTTCCTCGTAATCGCGGACGCCGCATGACCGCGCGTGCGTGCAGTTCACGACCACGGCGTGTCCAAACGTTTTCCGTAACGGATATCCGCCATGCTTTCTGCCATGGGACGACCAAGCAAGGGACACCGGGTGCCGATCATGGCGAAACCTCTCGCGCCCCTCGCGGAGGTTATCAAGCAGAAGGCCGACGCGATCGGCCTCAGCTACGGCGAGTACATGACGGCATTAGCAGCCGACGCGCTCGGCATGCCCGAGTACGCCCCGCGCCCAAAAACCACCCACACGCAGCTCAACTTCCCCGAGGAGCCAGCCACGAACGCAGCATAGACAAATGCGAAACCCCCGCCTTTGGCAGGGCGGGGGTTTTCGAAGATGAGGCCTGATCTGACTGAGTTTGGCGACGATCTCAGATCAAGCGGAGAACGGAACCGGGTTGGCACCCGGAGCCGCGCTTTTTCGAACCTGTAACAGATTGCGAGACGATCATAACAGCCGACTCCAATAACGGAAGTCTCGGCACCCTCAGCGAGTTCTGGGAACTCACTGAGGCGATCAGCCCGAGGCCCACCGTGCGTGTGGCCGCGGTCGACGCCTACGGATCGGTACTCAACGAGTACCGACCAGGCGGCGACCGCCGCGTCAACGACGACGCCCCACAACGTCCCTGGGCCGTCTACCTCGCCGGCGCCGACCACCGCTACCGGCTCCTCGCGTTCGACCTCGACGCCAAGACGCCTGACGCCGCTGCCAACGCCGAGCGCGACGCGCTCACAATCGCCGCCACCCTCACTGACGCAGGCCTCGAAACCGTCATCTGCGCATCCGGCCCCACCGGTGGCCGGCACGTCTGGACCGCACTGCGCGAGAGTGTCGACGCAGACACGATCGCGACGCTGGCACGCCTTCTCCGACACCTGTGTCCAACCCTCGACCTCGCACCCCTCACCAATCCCGTCACAGGATGTGTGCGCCCACCCGGTGCCCCACACCGCGCCGGCGGCACCTCCCGCATACTCAGCGGCAACACCTCAGCGCTGTCCTCACCACGCGGCACCGCGCAGCAGATCCGCGCCGTCATCGACCGCCTGGCCGCGCACATCACCCCGGAATCCGACGCGCGCCCGAACGCCCCCCACGAAATCCCCGTGGACGCTCACCAACGCCTGTACCTCCCCGGCCCGCGACGACCGCTCCCACCCGCCAGTGCAGCCGCACTCAACGAGGATGCCGCCCACGGCGACGCGTCGTCGACTCTCTGGCGCGTGCTCATAGGCGCTGCCGGTGCGCGCTGGCGCCATGCCGACGTCGCAGCCCTCGTCGACCGGCACGCCGGCCTCGAGCACCTACGCAGCCGCCGCGACGGCACTACCCGCGCCCCACGCAGCTCCGCAGCTGCCGCCGCGATCCTCCGCCGGCAATGGGACAAAGCGGTGCGCTACGTCGCCAACAGCGACCGCCGACGCGGCAGCGACCCAACCTTCGACGCGCGCGCCGCCGACGTCGCCGCGCACGTCAGAGCCGTCCAAGAACGTGCTGACGCTGCCGCAGGCCGGTGGAGCCGCGGCGGTGGCCCGGCAGACCGACGCGTCCTCGACGCCCTCAGCATCCTCGCTCTCCAAGCCGTCAACACGGTCCTCGAGGCCGATATACGCCGCCTCGCACTGCTCGCCGGCATCGGCCGCGAGACGGCCCGCACAAGCCTGCACCGTCTCGCTGCGGATGGGTGGATCGCCCGCGAAAGCCTGGCTGACGGACCTCACGGAGCTCGCTGGACCATCGACCCTCAGCGCGTTCTCCACAGGGACCCGGGGCTAGCCCGGTCACAAGCGGACCCGCGCCCCGGCGCCCTCACCACCGCCGGAGCTGCTCTCCGCCGACTGCTGCTCGACGAGCTCACAACTCGCGCCACCGCGGCCCGCCACGACGTCTTTACCTACGGCCGCAGCCTCGGGATCTCCGCCGGCAACATCTACGCGCGCCTGACCTCCACTCCTACCCCTATCGCTGCGCTCGCCGCCCTCACCACTGACAACGCAGACTCCCTCTCACTGCCCCTGCATTCCCTCACCCGGTACGGCCTGGTGCGAGACACTGCGAGGGGTTGGATCGCCACGGAACCCGAACGACGAGACGCCGCCGCTGCCTCCCTCGGCGTCACCGGACGACTCGACGCCCGCAGAGCCCGATACCACCTCGAGCGCGAGCTCTGGGCTTGGTGGCAAGCAGAGCAAACCTGGATGACGAGCCGACGCACGCAGAAGCGCCGGCGCCACCACCCCACCCAGTTCGCCCTCATTCCCGACGCACAGCTGAACCGCCACGGAGGCCACCCACGCCGACCCGACGGCCGCGCTGACTATCGAGTCGCACGAACCTACGTGCGGGTCGCAAACGGCGAGATCCAACCGCCCTCGACCGCCCCCGTTGACACGGTTGCCACCGGCCCGCTGCGCAAGGCATTCGAGCGCGCTGAGAAACGCGCGCGCGTGATCTTCCAGACCTCCCCCACCCCGTAGTCCGGCCCAATTTTGGTGTCGCACGCATCGAGCGTCCGACACCAAAGACGGGCACCCCCTGACCACCTGTGGACGACCGAGCTTCGCCCGGGCTCACTCGCCCACAGGATGGACAGCGGGACCCACCCGCCAATACGGCATCGTCCTGACCACCGCCGCCACTTCGTCATCCCCGCCTCGATCGGTGATGACTGCGCAACGGCCATGGACAGCACAACCCAACCCGATCCCCTCGAGGGCAAGACCGCGAAGCGGGTGCGGCAGCCCAATCGCCCACGCACCCCAAGACCAACGCGACCGCACCACGAGCAACGCGACCCCAGCGAGAGCGCCACCGGCGCCCGCGTCACCAAAGTACGGTGCCCCTGACCAGACATTCTCAGCTCTAACACTCTCTCTGCGAGGGATACCAAGCGGAGTACACGCCCAATGCCGCAGCTCGTGCGAGCTCGTCGCGACCAACGAAACTGATTTGACGGCCGCAAACGGCCGACTCTGCCCCGCCACCCCTGCGGGGCGGCGTTTCTTTGCCGGAAGCCTGCGGCAGTCTACGGTCGCTCTGTTCCGCACAAGCCCGCTGCGCGGGCCGTCTCCGCCGAGACTTTCGGCACGCGCTCGCAAGCTCGCTGATTTCGCGCCGAAACTCTCTCCCCCGCCGCCCTCCGGGTTGCTGCTCCACTGCCGCTCCCTGACAGGCACTACGTGCCTTCCGGCAAAGAAACGCTGAGAGAGATAGGGAACACCATGACCACCACCCAGGGCACGCTTGAGTACATCGACCCCACCACGCTCGTCATTGAGACGAACGTGCGCACCAGCGCCGCGCTCACCCCCGACTTCATCGCGAGCATCCGCCTGCACGGCGTGCAACAACCCGTGATCGCCCACCGCGACAGCACCGGAACGGTGACCGTCCGCGCCGGTCAGCGTCGCACCACCGCCGCCCGTGAAGTCGGCCTGACCAGCATTCCGGTGCTCATCGTCACCGCAGACGACGACAGCACCGCCGCTCGCATCGTCGACCAGCTGATCGAGAACGAGCACCGCGCGGAACTCACCGACTCCGACCGGATCGGCGCGTGGCATCAGCTGGAAATGGAAGGCCTGAGCGTCGCCAACATCGCTAAGCGCCTCGGCACCGACAAGAAGCGCATCGCGAGCGGCCTGGCCGTCGCCAACAGCGACACCGGAACGCGCCTCGTGCAGGAAGTTGCACTCACGCTGGACCAGGCAGCTGCCCTCCTCGAATTCGCGGACGACACCGACCTCGTAGACGAACTCAGCAAAACCGCCGCCGAAGATCCCGGATACTTCCCCGTCGCCGTCCAGCGAGCCCGCGACGAGCGCGAAGCCACCGCCCTCCGCACCGCCGCAACCGAAGTCGAGGAAGCCAAGGGACACACAATCCTTGACCCGAACGGGTACGACGGCCCCGGCCACCGACTCGACTACCTGCGCACGGCAGAAGGCGAGCCAGTCGACCCCGAATCCATCCAGGGCAAGGAAGGCATCGCCGTCCGCGTCCAGGCGTACCGGGGATACAACGAGGACACGGCCAGCGTTCGCCTCACCTACTACGTCGCGAACCCCGCCGATATCGGCCTCACAATCCGCGCCGGGTACGAGAACACCGGCACGGCGAACACGGGCCCCATGACCGACGAACAGAAAGCCGCACGTAAGGTCCTGATCGCTAACAACAAGGAATGGAACGCCGCCGAGTCAGTACGCCGCGAGTGGCTCGCAAGCCTGATCGCCCGAAAGGCGCTCCCCAAGGACGCCGCCAGGGTGATCGCCACGGGCCTCACCAGCCAGCGCTACAGCGTCTCCCAGGCCATGAGCCGAGGCAACAGCCTCGCAACTACCCTGCTGGGATTGAAAAGCGACTACGAGTCGAGTGCAATCGCCACCTACCTCGACAAGCACCCGGCCCGAGCCGCATTCGTCTCACTCGCCGTCGTCCTCGGCGGCATCGAGGACAGCACCAGCACCAACAGCTGGCGCGCCCCAGATGCGCGAACCGCCGCGTACCTCAACACCCTCGCAGGCTGGGGATACACCCTCTCCCCCGTCGAGCGCATCGCCGCCCAGCTGGACGCAGAAACCACGACGTGAGCACCCGCTATCCCCGTTATGCCGGTATAACCGGCATAACGGGCGCGTGGTCCCGGCCTGCTGGCCGGGGCGCACCGCCGGCGACGGAGGCCGGCGCTGCGCGTGGTTCGCCGGCTGCGCCGTCGAACATTCGGACGGCCGCGAGCGGCCGGCTGTGCTGCGCCTGCGGCGCGTTTTTTGGCCTGGAAGCCTTCGGCATCCTACGGTCGCTGCGTTCCGCACAAGCCCGCTGCGCGGGCCGGCTCTCCCGAGACTTTTGGCACGCGCTCGCAAGCTCGCTGATTTCGCGCCAAAACTCTCTCCCTCGCCGCCCTCCGGGTTGCTGCTCCACTTCCGCTCCCTGCGCGGCACTACGTGCCTTCCAGGCAAAAAAACGAGGGGAGAGATGGACATGCACACCAACACTCAGGAGGACACCGTGAGCACCGCACCCGCTGGCTACCGCCCAGCGCGCGTGACGATGTACGTCGACGACTACTCGCCAGAGTCGATCATCCCCGCCTGGCTCCCCGAGCCATGGCGGCACTGGAACGGCTGGGCGCTCCCCGTGTTCGATCTCGACGTGCTCGCAACCCACCAGGACGCGCTTCGTCGGCTCTTCCCCGCAGACGGCGCGACGCTCACCTTCAACGAACACGGCCACCCGTGCATCATCCTCGACGATGCACCCGAGGACGGCGACCAGGTGGAACGCCTGGACGACGACCGAGCAACCATCGGCTACGCCTCGATGGTCTGGCAAGAAGTCACCCAAGCCTAATACCGGCATTACATCCGAAACCACAACTGAGGAGACACCATGAGCGCCATCATGCTCGCACCCGAACACATCAACGTTCTCATCTGGGCGGCCATCCACGCAGACCGAACACAGGGCGATCTCTACACCTCAACCGAAGTGGGCGGCACCCCCGCCGTCGGCATCCACAGCTGGGGAACGCGCGGTAACCACCGCTACCTCTCGGCGGGAACCGAAACCCCATACGGACAGATGCTCGTCGACGCGAACGCCGCCAGCTGCGCCGCCCGCTACGACGACGATCAGGGATACGCCTACACGTACACCCGCCCCCAGCACACTGAGTGGTCGCCGCTTGAGCTCCTCTCCGCGCTGAACTGCTACGAGTACCAGGCGTGCGAGGTCAGCGACTGGCCCGCCACCGAGGCCAAGCAGTTCTGCGACACCCTCCGCCGCCGCATCGAGTCCCGCATCCTGGACACCTCAGCAGGCCCGGGCGCTATCGGCCCCGACACGTTGCCCGCCATCGTCAAGCAACGCCAGGCAAACATGCGCCGCCACGGACTCCTGTAATCCTAAATACCGGCATTGCCCCTAATGCCGGTATTACCGGTATTGCCTGGGTGGTCCCGGCCTGCTGGCCGGGGCGCACCGCCGGCGACGGAGGCCGGCGCTGCGCGTGGTTCGCCGGCTGCGCCGTCGAACATTCGGACGGCCGCGAGCGGCCGGCTGTGCTGCGCCTGCGGCGCGTTTTTTGGCCTGGAAGCCTTCGGCATCCTACGGTCGCTGCGTTCCGCACAAGCCCGCTGCGCGGGCCGGCTCTCCCGAGACTTTTGGCACGCGCTCGCAAGCTCGCTGATTTCGCGCCAAAACTCTCTCCCTCGCCGCCCTCCGGGTTGCTGCTCCACTTCCGCTCCCTGCGCGGCACTACGTGCCTTCCAGGCAAAAAACGAGGGGAAGAGAGAGACGCATGTACGGGAACGACGACGAAATCGGCTACGAGAACACGATGCCCGCCGAGCGCTACGCCTGGGGCTGCGCGTGCACCGAATGCCGCACCGAGGGATACGCCTACGTCGAGGGCGAGACGTGCACCGCAACCCGCTACCAGGACAGCTTCGCCTAAACCTCACCTAATGCCGGTATTACCGGTATTCCCTGCAATCTCGAAAGGAAGTCAGACATGCTCACCATCACCCACAACCACGAAGAGGGAACTCTCATCGAGGGCACCAGCAAAGGAGACGGCACCAGCGACATTCTCAAGCGATCCGGTTGGCGCTGGGGTTCCAGCATCTCCGCCTGGTACGTACCGTTCAGCCGTGACCGCCGACCGAAGCTCCACGTAATCAATCGCACTATCGAAGCCCTAACCGCAGCAGGATTCACGGTCACCGCCGAGCTCGACGAGACCACCCGCACCACCGCCGAGGTAGAAGCGGGCAAGATCGAACGCCAAGCCAACCGCGTCGACGCCCTCGAAGCGAAGGCCGAACGCAAGTCCGCAGCCGCGGAGGTGGCCGAAGCGCGCCGACAGGCCGACCTCGCGCGCCTCCCGGACAACGGCCAGCCAATCCTGGTCGGTCATCACTCCGAGCGCGGCCACCGCCGCGCCATCGACAAGGCCTGGTCCAGTCTCGGAAAGAGCGTCGAAGCCGACCGGGAAGCAGACGAGGCCGCACGCAAGGCCGTAACGGCCTCGCACACCACAGGAGCGCGCTACAGCCCGATCACCGTCGCAAACCGAATCAAGAAACTCACCGCAGACAAGCGCCGCTACGAACGCCAGCTGACAGAGAAGTTCTGGGACAAGTCCACACCGAGCGTCTACCGAGCACCGAACGAGACCGAGAGCGAAGCCCGAGCGCGACGCCTCAACCCCTACATCGAGGAATGCGCCGACCAGCTCGCATTCTGGGAAGGTGTCCGCGCCCAGCAGATCGCAGACGGCACCGCCACGAACTACAGCCAGGCCAACGTGAAGAAAGGCGATCGAGTGAAGATCCGGGGCACCTGGTACACGGTCGCGCGCGCCAACGCCAAGACCGTGGCCGTCGAGACGCAATACACCTGGACAGGCAAGAGCCCATGGCACGAGGTGCAACGCCACGTCACTGCCGAGGCGTACGCGGAAGCACTCGCTCAGCGCGACGCCGCGGCAGTAGGCGCACACTAGATCAGTAATACCGGCATTGCCCCTAATGCCGGTATTACCGGTATTGCCTGGGTGGCCCCGGCCTGCTGGCCGGGGCGCACCGCCGGCGACGGAGGCCGGCGCTGCGCGTGGTTCGCCGGCTGCGCCGTCGAACATTCGGACGGCCGCGAGCGGCCGGCTGTGCTGCGCCTGCGGCGCGTTTTTTGGCCTGGAAGCCTTCGGCATCCTACGGTCGCTGCGTTCCGCACAAGCCCGCTGCGCGGGCCGGCTCTCCCGAGACTTTTGGCACGCGCTCGCAAGCTCGCTGATTTCGCGCCAAAACTCTCTCCCTCGCCGCCCTCCGGGTTGCTGCTCCACTTCCGCTCCCTGCGCGGCACTACGTGCCTTCCAGGCAAAAAACGAGGGGAAGAGATGGACATGAGCACCACCGATCGCAAGCAAGTATCCGAAGCCCTCACTGCGTTCGTCGACGTTTGGAGCGCGAGCGATACCGCGCACGACGTCGGGGGAGCGCTCCAGTGCTCCGAGGCCGACGCCCTCGCGGACCTCATGCGCGCAGTCGGCCATAGCGAAGCAGCCGAGCATTGGGTGAACGCGCACCGCGCCCACGACGAGCCCGGTGACGAGCACTACATAACCGCGCCCGACGACCTCATCCGAGCGCTCGAGAACATCGAGGCCCAATGGGCGTCGGTCACGTTCGAGCACGGCGACCCAGACGCGTTCGGGGCCGGACACCTGGTTCTGGATCGCGGTGACGAAGAACGCCTCGCCATCACTGAGCTCACGGATCGCCCCGATGACGACCCACAGCGCGAAATCACCGGGTGGACCTACCAAGCCGAAGTTCGCCACGACGGGAGCTGGCAGGTCTGTGGGGGAGGAGAGTGCGACCGTGCTCACATGGCGCGGCTCGTGGCCTATGCCCGAGCGTGGGCCTCGTGTGGGAACGGCACGCTCGCCCAAATCCCGGCATAACCGGCATTCATTCACCCCTGGACTTGCATTCCATGTAAGTCCTGACATATAATCTAACTGGCGGGTGTTCTCCGGGGGAACAGCACCCGCCATCCAGTCCACCTAATCCCGGCATTACCGGTAATCACGGGATTACCGGCAATGTGCACCCGCAGATTGAACCCAAGGAGAACAGTCATGAGCTACATCAGCCGCGTAGGAAACCTCGCCAGCACCCCGGTCCTCAGGGAGGGGGACAAGGGCTTCTACTGCTACGCACGGGTCATCGTGTCCGATCGGCTGCGTGCCGACGATGGCTCGTACGGTGACGGCCCTAGCGTTGGCTACGACGTGCAGGTCAGTGGCGACCTCGCGCGGCAGCTCGTGGCGACCGCCGAGGAGTCGGGCAACGTGCGCATCCACTTCGAAGGCCAGTACCGAGTCACAGAGTATGCGCCCGAGGGTGGTCCCGTGCGCCTACAGCACGAAGTGAAGGCCACGGAAGTCAGCATCAGTCTTCGCAACCAGCACGTCGTCGTTGTCCCGAAGTAGGCCTCTCTGGGGGAGGAGGTGCCTCCTCCCCACCTGGCGCACCAAATCCAGGTATAACCCATAACCCCAGCAATGCCCGTAATCCCGGCATAACCGGTATTCTTGATCCAGCCCCGACCGGAGGACACCCATGACCGCTCAGATTCTCGCCTTCTGCAACCAGAAGGGCGGCGTCGGCAAAAGCACGACGACGTTCCAACTCGCTCGTGCTGCGGTCCTTGCAGGCCGACGCGTGCTCATCGTGGACAACGACCCCCAAGGCAACATCACGAGCAACGCCGCGCAAGACGACGTGCCCAGCGATCAGCCCGGATTGGCTGACGTCCTCAGTACCCGGACGACAGACACGCTGCGCGACGTCATAGTCCCCGGAGTCTGGCCCGGACTCGACCTGGTGCCAACAGCAGGCGGTTCGCTCGGCTTCGTCCGAGACGAGCTCACCATTGCCGGGGCAGGCCGCGAAGTGCGACTGCGTGAAGCACTGGAACTCGTGCTCGAGGACTACGACCTGGTGCTCATCGACTGTGCCCCGTCGCTGGACCAACTCACCGTCAACGGCCTCACTGCCGCCGATGGGGTTGTGATCGTCACGCACACGAAGAAGTGGAGCCTGGACGGCCTCTCACAGCTCCTGGACACAATCGACACCGTAAAGCGCTACTACAACCGCCAGCTGCGCGTTGCAGGCATCATCGTCAACCACCACGAAGACCGCACCGTTGGTGGCAAGGAATGGCTCGAAGCGCTCCACGCCGCCGCGGATCTCCGCGAGCTCACTGTGCTGACGCCCCCCATTCCGAAGCGGGTTGTCATCGCGGACGCCACCGAGGCATCACGAGGCGTCGACGAGTTCGGTAGCGCTGAGGGCGTCGCCCTGGGAGCCGTCTACGCCGCTCACCTCGCCAGCATCGAAGGAGCACTGGCATGACCCGCCCAGCACCCCGCAAATCGAGCCTCAGTGGCACCACGGCGGCCATGCCGCAGCAGGAGCAGGCCGCACCAGCACCAGCGCCTACACCGGCCGCTCCGCAGCCCACACAGGCGCGGGCCACTCCACGCGCTAAGCCAGCAGCCAAGGACCGCCAGCAGCAGAACTACTACACCTACGGTGACGAGGGCGGGCGCATCCGCGCGGCCTTCTTCGTCGGCCGCGACGAGTTCGGATGGCGGAACATGACCGACATGCAGCGGCAAGGGGTGATGGCTATCGTTGAGGACCTGGAAGCGCGCCACAACGGCGGGGAGCCTTTCGAGGGTCTACCTCCCGGCACCGGACCTGTAGGACGCCCTATCGAGTGAAGCCACGCCCACGCCGAGGGCGCGGACACCTCACGGGTCAGCCAACGCGTGTGGCATTCACCCTTGCGGGGATTCTTCCACCGCTACTGAGCGACGTTTGCTTGACAACTCCCGTGACGATGTAAGCCCCAACGCACGATGCCCCTTGGTCTTGGACCAAGGGGCATCGTGCGTTGGGGCTGGCCCAGGAGGGCGGTACGCGGCGCCCTACGAGGGAGTGGACCCATGCAGCACCAAGCCGAGTGCTACGGCCCCGAGTCCGCACCAGAACGGCATCACCACTGCGAGAGAGGCAAGGATGCCATAGACAGGGCTTCCCGCACGCCCAGACGCCCAAACGTGCGCCACTGGACCGGACGGCTCGCAATGGCCCTGGAGCGTCTCAGTACGCAAGGGTCTCCCCTCCGTCCGTGAGACGCAGGGGAGCGTCAAGAATGATCAGCTCCGCATCGTCGAGCTGCACAATCCGAATCTCCGCGCGGTGCGCGTCGACGAACTCGGTAATCCGCTCGTCGGGCTGGAATCTGGCATCGTCACCAATGACGATCGCGCGCACATCTCTCACGGCCAGCTCGTCGAGACTGGTCACGGCCAGGTCGGCCCAGTACGGCCCGTACTGGTGCCCCGGCATCGCCGCAACGAGGATGGACCCATCGATAGCCGGGTCCAGCGCCAACGCTTCCTGCACGAGCGCCGCACCACGCGGGCGGTCGTTCGCGACGTAGGCCGTCATGCCAGCGCTCACGCCAAGAGCGAGAACGAGCGCAACGACGCCCACGCCTCGACCAACCCCCGTCACGCGATCCCGGTTTCCGGGGGCAAGCAGCGCCGCGACACCGATACCGGCAAGCGCGCACATCAGCCAGAACCAAGCCGTGTAGTAGTGCGACAACGCCACGTTGGAGCCGACCAGATGGAACGCCAGCAGTCCCGCGAGGCCCGTCCCAAGGAAGAGCACCAAGCGAGATGGCCGACCCACCACGAGCGCTGCCACGCTACCGACGCCGACGAGCACCAGCGCTGGAGCGCCCATGCCGACGAGCATGTACCAGAGGTTCGACCACCATGGCGGCGAGGCCGTGACTTCGCCGGCCACCGCGACCATGTGACCGACCGTGTTGTGTTCCGACTGCATTTCCAGCATGTAGGTGATCGCGGCGACCATATCGACGGGGGAGTACAGCGCTACAAACGTGCCACCGAGCGCCGCAACGAAGATCGCCACGTCGCGCAGGATGCGCCACACGGGGCGTCGCACGAAGGCCAGCACGAGGAACGCCACGAGGAAGATTGCGGCCGATACCTTCGACGTGACGGCCGCACCCATCAGTACGCCCGACAACGCGATCCACCACCACCGGTCGTGCCGGTACCACTGCCACGCTGCCGCAGCAGCAGCGACGAGGAAGAGCACCATGACGGGCTCGAGCAAGGCGAAGCGATCAAGCCTGACAATCGTGTCGTCGTTCCCGCGAGGCAGGCCGAACCACAGCAGAGTTGGAATCAGTGCGAGTGTTCCGCCGAGCTCCCGCCTCAACCACGCCCACAGGATGATGCCCGTACCGAGCACGCACAGCCCCGCGAGCACACGCCCCGAGAGGAGGCCTTGGCCGCCGATCAGCTGCGCGATGCCATAGAGATACTTGGCGGTCGGCGGGTGCTCCAAGTTCAACGTCATGTCACCGTGGAGATACGCCCAGCCCGCGTCGATGTACGCCCGCTCGTCGACGTTCTCGTTGGCGGCACCCAAGTTCCAGAGGCTCAGGTACGCGCCCCATAGGAACACGAGCGCCGCCAGCACGCCTTCGGAGATCCGGCGATGCGCGGGGGACAAGGGAAGCAGGCGCCGGCGATGCGCGGGCGCTTGATCGGCGGGCTCAGTTTCAATCGGGACAGGAAGAGTCGGTGGTGCTGTGGTCATGGCATGGTCTTTCGTTTCGCGCCTACCAGGGCGCATGAGGGGAAAGCGCGCGCCGGTGGCGCAGCGCGTGGGGGAGGCGCGTTTACGCGGCCTCGAGCGCGACAAAGCGCATGAGCGGTTCGCCCCAGTGGCAGGTCTGCAAGAGCAGCGACCCGTCGAGGCCCAGAACATCGCGTGTGGAGCTGCCGAACTTGGCAACATCACGGAGGTCAGAAACGACATAGACCGAGGCGGAGCCGTCGAGGGTTACGACCTCGACGCGATCACCGATTGACCAGGGCAGAATCACGTCGCCCCCACAGCCGTTGTGGGCTGCGTAGACAGGCTGGAGGCCGTCTTGGGTCGCGTAGCTTTCGAGCTGCGGGAAGGAGCCGTCGCAGGTATCCATGAGGGCCTCAGGGCCCAAAGCTCCGAGACGCACGCTTGGCATTCGTTCCCCGTTCGATGTTGACGGGGGAGCCAGCAGAAGTGTAGCTTCGTTCGCCGCAGCGCGGGCCTCGCCATACCCCCGCTCGACGAGTTGCGGGGCGAAAAGTGAAAGGCCGAGCGTTGCAGCTCCGAGGGTCATCGCGCACGCACCGAGCGTGTAGAGGACGACGCGTCGCAGCCGGCGGCGAGCCCGGGTGCGGGCCCGGGATCGGCGCGCGTCACGACGACGGATCGGAACATCGGGCGTCAGGAGTGTCTCAACTGGCGCAGTGGTCGGGTGGAACATCGCATCTCCGCTTCGGTTAAAGCGACGGCCCACACCCGGGGGGTTGGGTGTGGGCCGTCAGTTCAGGGGTTAGTAGGGATTAGCTCTCGTTCGTTGCCTCGCCCTCAGCGTTCTTGCGACGCTTCGTCACCAGCACAGCGCCGCCCACGAGGGCCGCGATGCCGAGGAGGATGCCGCCACCGATGGCGGCCTGCTCAGCACCCGTGGTCGCAAGCGACTCGGGCTGCGACGGCTTGCCGGGAACGGTCGTCGGGGTCGGGGTCGGGG
>NZ_PSUA01000009.1:0-35439 GCF_002931575.1 Pseudoclavibacter sp. RFBA6
GAGAGTGGGGGAGGTGTTGGGGGGGGGGGGTGGGGGGGGTGGGGAGGGGGGGGGGGGGGGGGGGGGGGGGGGGGGGGGGGGGGGGCTGCAGTGGGAGGGTCGCACGGCGCCGGCATGGCCCGCAGGGTTGTGGCTGAGTGCGCTCGTGGGGCGTCGCGAGCGCAGTTGCCCACAACGCTGCGCCCGGACGCAGCTGTGGCGAACCGGCACCCAGGAGCGGGAGGTGCGGTTCGCCACAGCGTCGGACCGGGCGGGCAGCGCAGTCTGCGCCGCCCGGTCTCCCCAGATGTCAGCGCAGCGCTGACACCCCACGGAAGCGCAGCGTGACCAGCTGGAACGGGCGCACCGACAGCGCCAGCGCGCCCTCGGCATCCACGATCGCCGTCTGGTCGACGTCACGCTCGAGCAGGTCGGTCTCAGCGACCGACTCGAACGCGAACCCGGGCGTCACCGTCGCCCGAGCCTTCGCACCGCGAGCCTCATAGAAGCGGACCACCACGTCGCCGCTCCTGTCCTCCGCCAGCTTCACAGCCTCCACGACAACCGCGGGGTCGTCGACCGTGAGCAGCGGCTCGATCGGCGCCGAACCCGTCACCGGGCGCGGGCCGACATTGAGCCGGTAGCCCTCCGCTGCCGCATCCAGCACGTCCGCACCCACGCGCACCGAGGTGCGCAGCACGTGTCGGCCCTGGTCGGCGTGCGGGTCCGGGAACGTCGGCGCCCGCAACAGGGATTCCCGCACGAGGGTCGTCGTACCCCCGCCGTCGCGGGTCGTGCGCGTCACGTCGTGCCCGTAGGTCGAGTCGTTCGCGACGGCGACGCCGTACCCGGTCTCGCCGACATGCACCCAACGGTGCGCGCTCGTCTCGAACCGAGCCACATCCCACGAGGTGTTGCGGTGGATCGGCCGGTTCACGTGCCCGAACTGGATCTCCGACGACGACCGCTCCGCGTGCACGTCGAGCGGGAACGCCAGCTTCAGCAGCTTCTGCCGCTCGTGCCAGTCGACGTCCGTCGTCAGGTCGAGCGTCGGGCGCCCCGCGCTCAGCGACAGCTCCTGCACGAACGTGCTCGCACCGTCCGAACGCGACACCTTCACGACGACCCGGTCGGCGCTCTCCGAGACGACCTCGACCGACTCGACCGACCGGATCGGCCGGCCGTGGCGCTGGTAGTGCACGTCGATGTCCCACGCATCCCACTGTGCGGGGGTGTCGCGGTAGACCCACAGCTCGGCGGCGCGCTCGGCGGCAGGGACCAGCTCGCGGTCGGCGGCGACGTCGAAGAGCGACGAGACGAGTCCGTCGGCGTCGATCGTGACTCGCACGAGCGAGTTGTCGAGCACCAGATCGTCGCCGGACCGCGTGAGGGTGACGGGAGCGGGGGCGGCAGTCGAGCCCGCACCGGATGCGCCACCACCGAGCGCGGGCACGCCGTCCACTGCGTAGGGTCCGGCGTTCGCGAGCAGCGCCGTCTCGCCCTCTCCCGTCAGCGAGCCGAGCGCCGACGCGATGAGCGTCTCGAGCTCACCCGCGACCCGTTCGTAGTGCTCCTCCGCGACCTGATGGACCCAGGCGATGGACGACCCGGGCAGGATGTCGTGGAACTGCTGCAGCAGCACCGTCTGCCAGGCCGAGTCGAGCTCGGCGTACGGGTACTCGGCGCCCGTGCGGATCGCGGCGGCGCTCGCCCACAGCTCCGCCTCGCGGAGCAGGTGCTCGCTGCGCCGGTTGCCGCGCTTCGTGCGCGCCTGCGACGTGTAGGTGCCGCGGTGGAACTCGAGGTAGATCTCGCCCGACCAGACGGGCGGCTGCGCGAGCTCGGCCTCGGCCTGTTCGAAGAACGCCTGCGGGCTGGTCATCTCCACGGTCGGGGAGCCCTCGAGGTCACGGGTCCGCTCGGCCGCCGCGACCATCTCGCGCGTCGGGCCGCCGCCACCGTTGCCGTATCCGAACGGCACGAGCGACGAGTTGGCCTCGCCCTTCTCCTTGTAGTCGCGCTGGGCCTTGTGCAGCTCCTCCTGCGAGAGCACGGAGTTGTAGGTGGCGACGGGTGGGAAGTGCGTGAACACCTGCGAGCCGTCGATGCCCTCCCAGTTGAAGGTGTGGTGGGGCATGACGTTCGTCTCGTTCCACGACGGCTTCTGCGTGAGGAAGTACTTCGACCCCGCGGCCTTGACGATCTGGGGGAGCGCCGCCGAGTAGCCGAAGGAGTCTGGCAGCCACACCTCTGGCGGTTCGATGCCGAACTCGCGGATGAAGAAGCCCTTGCCCGCGACGAACTGGCGGGCCATGGCCTCGCCTCCTGGGAGGTTCGTGTCCGACTCCACCCACATGCCGCCGACGGGCACGAAGCGTCCTTCGAGGACCCGCACCTTGATGCGCTCGAACAGGTCCGGGTAGTGCTCCTTCATCCACGCGAACTGCTGCGCCGACGAGCAGGCGAACAGGAAGTCGTCGTTCTCGTCCATGAGCGACAGCACGTTCGAGAAGGTGCGGGCGCACTTGCGGATCGTCTCGCGCACGGGCCACAGCCAGGCCGAGTCGATGTGCGCGTGCCCGACGGCGACCAGGTGGTGGGCGCTCGCGTAGGCGGGGGAGGCGAGCAGCGGCGCGAGCACCTCGCGCCCGGCCTCCGCCGTGCCGGAGATGTCGTCCGGGTCGAGCGTGTCGATGAGGCGCTCGAGTCCGCGCAGGATCTCCGCGCGACGCGGCTGCTCCTCGCCCAGCTCGCGCCACAGGCCGTCGAGCGTCCACACGTCCTGCGCGAGCTCCCACACGGGTACGTCGCGCAGGCCGATGTCGAGGACCCGGGTGCGGTAGATCGGGGCATCACCGGACGTGGCGAGGTCGCCCATGGGGGTCGGCGCGTAGACCGACTCGCCCTGCACATCCGGGTTGGAGGCGGCCTCTATATAGAGGTCGATGCTGTCGCCTGGCCCGATCTCCAGCGGCACCGCGGTGTTGCGGGGCTCGATGGCCTTGAGGATGTGCCCCTCGGGGGTCCAGACGAGGCCCTCGGCCTGGAAGCCGGGGTGGCCGCTCACGAAGCCGAGGTCGACGAGCACCTCGACGCGAGCATCCGTCATCTCCCAGTCGGCGGGAACCGTGCCGGTGATGTGGAACCACGTGGTTCCCCACGGGCGGCTCCACTCGTCGCCGACCCGGAAGGGCGCGAACTGCTGGGTGACGGCCTCGGCGAACGGAACGGGCTCGCCCGGCACGTCCCACGAGGTGACCGTGAGCTGCTGGCGCTCGCGGTAGATGGCGGGGGTGAGTCGTTCGGACACGAACCGGCGGATGCGGAGGTCGACGAACTGCGTGGGGTCAGGCATGAAGCGCCTTTCTGCGTTGAAGGAGACGTTGGGGGGTCGAGGGTCAGCCCTTGACGGCGCCGGCGAGCGCGAACGAGCCGCCGCCGAGGCGGGACACGAGCACGTACAGCGCCAGGACCGGCACGGAGTAGAGGAGGGAGAAGGCGGCCAGCTGCCCGTATGCGACTGCGCCGTACTGGCCGAAGAACGAGAAGATGCTCACCGCGGCGGGCAGCTTGTCTGGGCTCAGCAGCAGGATGAAGGGGATGAAGAAGTTCCCCCACGTCTGGATGAAGACGAAGATGAACACGACGGCGATGCCCGGCCGCATGAGCGGCACGACGATGAGTCGCAGCGTCGCCATGGCGGAGGCGCCGTCCGTCCAGGCCGCCTCCTCGAGGGAGACGGGCACCGAGTCCATGAAGTTCTTCATCATCCAGATCGCCATGGGCAGCGAGGTCGCGGCGAGGAAGAGGATGGTGCCGAACATGTTGTCGATGAGGTTGAACGCCACGAACAGTGCGTAGACGGGCACCATCATCGCCGTGATCGGGAGGCAGGTCCCGAACAGCACCCCGTACAGGAACGGCTTGTTGATGCGCGACTTGTACCTGGAGAGCGGATACGCGGCGAGGATCGCCGCGAGCACCGTCACGATCGCGCATCCGCCGGAGAGCACGAGGCTGTTCCAGAGCGGGATCAGCGAGATCTCCGGGGTGAGGACTGCCGTGAAGTTGGCGAGCGACGGGGCCTCCGGCCACTTCACCGACAGGGTCGCGGTGGAGTCGAACGACGCGAGGACGAGCCAGACGAGGGGGAGGAGGAAGACGAGGCCGATGACGCTGAGCACGATGTTGGCGAACCAGCGCATCGCGCGCCCCCTCGGGGCGGCCGCGCTCGTCTCGACGTGGTGGCTGCCGGTCGCGATGGACCTGGTGGTGGGCGCGGGGTCAGCCGCGGCCACGGATGCGTGGGTTGTCATGGTCAGTCCACCTCCGGTTTGAGGGCCCTGATGTAGGCGACCGAGAAGAGCGCGCCGACGAGCAGGAGCATGGTGGCGATCGCGGTGCCGAAGCCGAGCTGGCCGAAGCGGAACGCCTCCTGGTAGGCGAGCAGCGGCAGCGTGGTGCTGTCGGTGCCTGGCCCGCCGTTGGTCATCACGAAGATGAGCGCGAAGACGGAGAGCGTCTGCAGGGTCGTGAGCATGAGGTTCGTCGAGATGCTGCGGCGGATCATGGGCAGCGTGATGAGGGCGAAGCGCTGCCACCCCTTCGCGCCGTCGACCTCGGCCGCCTCGGTGATCTCCGGTGGCACGTCGTTGAGTGCCGCGCGGTAGACGAGCATCGAGAAGGCGGTGCCGCGCCACGTGTTGGCGAGGATCACGCTCAGCAGCGGCAGCGTGTAGAGCCAGTTCGGGCCGGTGATGCCGATGGCCGCGAGCATCGTGTTGAGCGTACCCGCGTCGCTGAAGAACGCGTAGGCGGCGAAGGCGGCCACGATCTCCGGCAGCACCCAGGCGGTCACGACGATCGTGCTGACCGTGCTGCGGACGACCTTGTTCGACGACTGCATGAGCACTGCGAGGCCGAGCCCGAGCACGTTCTGCCCGAGGATCGCGGAGGCGACGAGGAAGATGAGGGTGATGAGCACCGACTTCGGGAAGTCGGGGCTCGCGAAGAGATCGGTGTAGTTCTGGAAGCCCACGAACTCTGCGCTCGAGGCGCCGACACCGCTCAGTGACGAGTTGGTGAAGGAGCCGTAGAACGACGAGATGACGGGGCCGAGCAGGAAGACGGCGAGGAGGCCGACGGCGGGGAGCAGCGGCACGCCGCGCGTGAGGCGTGTCACCGCCTTGCGTCGCTTCGGTGCGGGCCTCCCAGCCTCGGGGGCGCGGGGCGCCCCCGAGGTCGGTGTGAGGGTGGCGGTCATCAGCTCGACGCCGACGTCGTGTTCTCTTCGCCGACGATGCCGATGACGGCCTTGTCGTAGGCGGCGGCGGCCTCCTCAGGAGTCTGCTGGCCGGTCATGACGGCTTCCATGGCCACCGTGATCGCCGCTGAGACCTGCGAGTAGTCGGAGTTCGCCGGGCGGAAGTTCGTGTCTGGCACGAGGTCCGCGAAGAACCCGAAGGTCGGGTTGGCGTCCGTGTACTCTGGCGCCTCGGCGACGTCGGTGCGCACCGGCACCTGGCTGGCCGCGACGTCGTAGCTCAGCGCGTTCTCCTGGTTGAGGGCGAGGCTGATGAAGTCCCACGCCGCATCCGGGTTCTTCGTGCCAGCACCCATGGCGAGCGTCCATCCGCCCGACATGCTCGTGACGCCCGGGTCCTGCCCGTCCTGCGTCGGCATCGGCGTGACCTGCATGACGTCCGACCACTCCGGCCACGGCTTGGAGCCCGACTCGAGCCAGGTGCCGCTCACCCACGAGCCGTCGAGGCTCATCGCGAGCTGGCCGTTCGGGATCCAGTCGGTGTTGATGTTCGTGCCGACGTTCTTGTCGAGCGCCTCCTGCGGGGTCGGCCCGAGGCCGCCCTGGTAGATGTCGCCGACGAACGTGAGGGAGTCGATGAAGCCCTGCGAGCCCGTCACCCACTTCTGCTCGTCGGTGTTGAACAGCTCGTCCTCGGTGCCGGTGAGCAGCATCTGGAATCCCTGCATCGAGGCGCCTTCTGACATGGCCTTGCCGGAGTAGATGTTGAAGGGGCGGATGCTGGGGTCGTGGGCCTTCACGGCCTCGGCCGCGGCGATGATGTCGTCCCACGTCTTCGGCTCCCACGGCACCTGCACGCCTGCGGCCTTCAGGATGTCCTGGTTGTACCAGAGGGCGCGGGTGTCGGTGCCCATCGGGATGCCGTAGACCTTGCCGTCGTCGCCGAGCCCAGCCTGGCGGGCGTTCTCGGGGAACTGCTCCCAGTCGGCCCAGTCTGCGACGTAGTCGTCGAGGGGAGCGAGGTAGCCGGCCTCGACGTCGGTCTTGACCATGAACGTGTCCTCGTACATGACGTCCGGAGCCGTCGCGGGGGAGCGGTTCATGAGGGCGAGCTTCGCGAAGTAGTCGGCTTCCTGCGCCTCGATCGGGATGAGCTCGACGGTCATGCCTTCGTTGGCCGCCTCGTATTCGGCCTTGACCTTCTGCATGTGGTCGTCCATCTGCGTGAACTGCCCGAACTTCTGGTAGGCGACCTTGAGGGTGTTCGAGTCGCCTCCGCCCGAGTCACCTCCAGCGCAGGCAGAGAGTGCAAGCACAGCGGCGGCGGCGACTGCCACGGCCCCGAGTGTGCGATTTTTCATGGTGCTCCTTTGCTCCACGACCGTTCTCCGTGTGGTCCGACTTCGGTGTCGGGCCTTCGGCCTGCCATAAGTAAACCGATTGGATTAACTCGTGTCAAGACATTCTTGCAAGCCCCCGAACATGCGCCGGAGGGGACGAGGCGGAGCCGGTCAGCGCGAGATCAGCAGCGCGGAGGTGTGCGGCGCGAGGCTCTGATCGAGCACGAGGCAACCTGCCCCGATGGCGGCGACGTCCTCGCCGATGCCGGAGTTCTCGATGTGGATCGGGTGCTTGGGGATGAGGGCCGGGTCGGTGTTCACGAGGTGGCGGATGGCGCCGAGGAGGGCAGGCTCGATGCGTCGCCAGAACGGGCCGCCGAAGACGATGGTGTCGACGTCGAGGAGGTTCACGATGGAGACGATGGCTCGCGAGATCTGCGTCGCGACCCCCATGACGATCTCTCGCGAGACGCTGTCGTGCCGCATGGCGAGCACCGTGAACTCCGTGAACAGGCGGTCGACGTCGTCGAAGTCGGCGCGATCCACGGGGGAGTCGGCGGCGATCAGGCCAGCGGCGAGCGCCCGCTGCACGATGCGGTGCGGGACGACCAGGTCGCCCACGCAGCCGCGCCTCCCGCACGAGCAGACGGGGCCATCCGCCTGCACCATGATGTGGCCCATGTCGCCGGCGTTGTCGCTCGCGCCGCGCAGCACCTCGTGGTTGATGACGAGCCCGATGCCGATGCCCGTGCCGTAGTAGAAGAACGCGAAGTTGTCTCGCCGCGGGCCCGAGTCGACCCAGAGCTCGGCGATCGCGGCCGCAGTGACGTCCTTCTCGAGGACAACCGGGAAGCCGGTCGCCTGGCTGAGCGCATCCCGAAGCGGGACGACGTCCCAGCCGTCGAGCATCGGCGGGTCGAGGACGTTGCCGCGGGAGGCGTCGAGGGGGCCGGGGGCGGCGATGCCGACGCCGAGCACCTGCTCGCGGGGGATCGACTGGCGTTCGAGGATCGCCGAGATCTCGTGCGCCATGTCGGCGATGACGCCAGCGGGGTCCGGTGCCGTCGGCGTGCGTGCGCGATGATCTGCCACGACCGAGCCGGCGAGGTCGAGGAGGGCGTAGGTGATCACGGTCGGGTCGAGGTGCACGCCCACGGTGTACCGGCTCGACGCGTTGAGACGCAGCAGCGTGCGCGGCTTCCCCGGCCCCGTGATGAGGCGTTCGCCTTCGCGCACGAGGCCACCGTCGATGAGGCGGCGCGTGATGTTCGAGGCGGTCTGCGCGGAGAGGCCGCTGGCCTGCGCGACCTCGACCCGGCTCAAGCCGTCCGGCGCGCGGCGGATGAGGTCGAGGATGACGGCCTGGTTGAACTCGCCGACCGCACCCAGATTGTGTCCACGGCGCACGCGCCACCTCCCATCGACCCTGATCTTGGGAACTGACGTTCTCACACTTTCCGGAGCATCGTTGACGGCTGGCAATTCAGCAGGACGATCTTGCGCCCCGCGGGTGAGTACGCTTGGACGGCGCCACGCCCCAGACGTGGCTCGCGCATCCGGCACCGGATGCACCCCCGGCAGTCACAGGTTTCAGCACGAAGGAGCAACGATGACGGCAGCAAGAGTCACCCCCCAGCAGGCGTGGGATGACCTCGTCCAGGGCAACGAGCGCTTCATCAAGGGCGACCTGCTGCACCCGCAGCAGAGCGCGGCCCGACGGACCGAGATCTCGGGAAGCCAGGCGCCGAACGCCGCGTTCCTCGGCTGCTCCGACTCGCGTGTCGCCGCCGAGATCCTCTTCGACTGCGGCCTCGGCGACCTCTTCGTCGCCCGCAACATGGGGCAGATCGCCAACGAGAACACGACGGCCACCATGGAGTTCGCGGTCGCCGAGCTCGGCGTGGCCGTCATCGTGGTGCTCGCCCACGGCTCCTGCGGTGCCGTCAAGGCGGCCATCAACCAGACCACTGCGCACCCGCGCGACGTGACGCCCGCCATCAAGGACGAGCTCGCTCGCATCCAGCCCTCCGTGCAGGAGGAGTGGTTCACGAGCGACCAGTCGACCCCGTACGTCGACGAGGCCCAGATCGACGCGGATGCCGTCGGCCGCCGCCACCTGTACTCGACGATCAACGCTCTCGTGCGCAGCTCGCGCGTCATCAGCGATGCTGTCGCGAGCGGCGCGCTCAGCATCGTGGGCTGCCAGTACGAGCTGTCCGACGGCCGCGTCGCGCCCGTGACCGCGATCGGCCAGCTCACCATCACCCGGTAGGGCTCGTCGCCATGGACGGCGCCTCACGAGTCGCCTCCCGCGGTCGCGCCGGAGCGATGGAATGATGGCACGGCAGACGTTCGAGGCGTACGGGCGCCGGGCGCGGGAGTACGCGGACCTGCTCGGCAGCATCTCGGCGACGGAGGCGGAAGATCGAGCGCTCGTCGAGCGCTGGGCGAGCGCGATCGACGGCCCAGTGCTCGACGTCGGCTGCGGGCCAGGACACTGGACGGCGTGGCTGCGTGAGCTCGGCGTCGACATCGAGGGCATCGACCCCGTTCAGGAGTTCGTCGACATCGCGGCGCACCGGCACCCCGACTGCGGGTATCGCCAGGGGACGGCGGAGGCGCTCGGGGTCCCGTCGGCGAGCCTCGGCGGCGCGCTCGTCTGGTACTCGCTCATCCACACGGAGCCGTCCGGCCTGCCGGCCGCCTTCGCGGAACTGGCGAGGTGCATCCGCCCGGGTGGCGGGCTGCTGGTCGGCTTCTTCGAGGGGTCAGCCGTTGAGCCGTTCGGGCACAAGGTCGCGACGGCCTTCACGTGGCCCATCGCCGACCTCGCGCGGCTGCTCGACGACGCCGGGTTCATCGTCGAGCACGCGCACGCCCGAACGGATGCGGGAGCCCGGCCGCACGGCGCGATCGTCGCGACGCGCGCAGCCGAGGCCTGAGGGTGACGCCGGTCAGGCGGGGATGCTCGAGGGCTCGCGCAGCGAGTGGATGAACGCGAGCTTCTCGATGACCGTGTCCGGCAGCACGAACGGGTAGAGGTCGCGCTGCCCGAGCGAGCGGTTGACGACGTTCATGGCCGTCGCGAACGGCATCCAGCTGTCGAGGACCACGTCGCGGGCGGACGCGCCCGGTTCCGGCGCGGGCAGCAGCTCGAAGGCCACGGCCGTCTCGAGCGTGTCCTGGATGTGCAGGTAGTGGGCCCACGTCTCGGCGAAGTCCTCGTAGGGGTGCATCGTCGCGTAGCTGCTCAGGTAGTCGCGCTGCCACCCCTCGGGAGGGCCTTGGTCGTAGTGCCGGTCGATCTCGGCCTGGTAGTCGGCGCGCTCGTCGCCGAACAGCTCCCGTGCCTCGTCGATCCGGTCGGTCTGCTCGACCAGCTGCCACTCGTAGTAGTGCCCGCTCTCGTGGCGGAAGTGCCCGAGCATCGTGCGGTACGGCTCGGCGAGGCGCTGCCGCACCTGCTCGCGGTAGCTGTCGTCGCCCTCCGCGAGGTCGATCGTGATGACACCGTTGGCGTGGCCGATCGTGACGCTCTCCGACACGCTCGAGAGCAGGTCGAAGACGGGTGCCTGGCCGACGGTCGCGGGCTCCCCGCTCTCCTCGGGGCGGGTCGCGAACCCGAGGCGCGTGAGGTCGCGGACGAGGTGGCGCTTCGATTCCTCGGCGATGGGGAAGAGGCGCAGCCCCTTCGCGTCGGCGTCGCTCGGCCGGGTGCGGGTGAGCTGGCAGCTCTCGCACAGCCCGCCAGGCTGCGCCGTCAGCCACGTGCATCCGGCGAGCTCGGAGTTGCCGCACCGCCGCAGGCCCGCGTCAGCCGCCGCGTCGCCACCTTCGACGAGCACGTCGTCGAGGCTGAGCACGTAGCCCAGCTTCGACGAGCAGCGCTCGCAGGACACCGAGTCGAAGAAGACCTCGTTCTCGCACACATCGCAGTGGAACCGTCGCACGGGGAAGCCTCTCTTGGGCCGCGGCTCGGGGGTGCCGCGACGACCGACGGATCACTGTACGCGGGGCTGGGTGCCAGGTCCCGGCCCTTGACAAGGCGACGCTCGGGCGGCGCGATCGCGGCACGCGGCGGGGTGCGGTTTCAGACAGGGAGGCCCTTCTGGCGCAGGAGCGCGTTGAAGCGCTCGGGATCGGCAGTGCCCTCCTCGTTGTGCTTCCGGATGCGTGCTTCGCGGTCGAGGTGCCTGCGTGCGTCCTGCAGGAGCGACTCGGCTCGCTGCGCAGGAACGGCGAGGACGCCGTCGAGGTCCCCGAGCACCAGGTCGCCCGGGTTCACGACGAGGCCCGCGATGGACACGGGCACGTTGATCTGGCCCGGCCCGTCCTTCGTGGGCCCGCGGTGCGTGTGGCCGCGGGCGTAGGCGGGCATGCCGCCCTCCCGCCACTCGGCGACGTCGCGGAGGGCCCCGTCGATGACGAAGCCACCGAGCCGCTTGGCGATGGCGCTCGTGCGGATGAGCCCCCCGATGACCGCCTGGCTGAGGTCGCCGCCGCCTTCGATCACGATGACGTCGCCCGCGTGTGCATCCATCATGGCCTTGTGCACCATGAGGTTGTCGCCAGGCCGGATCTTCACGGTGACGGCCTGCCCCGAGAGCGGCGCGTCGCCATGGTAGGCGTGGAGACCGAGCGCGCCGACCGAGCGCCCGAGGCAGTCGCCGGCGACGGCGACGGGGATCTCACGGAACGCGTCGATCAGCGATGCCGGCAGGTCGGGCGCCCGCTGGCCGATGAAGTAGCCGGCCGGCCAGGCCGGTGCCACGGTGGGGTCCTGCTCGGTCATGCGTTGCTCCGTTCGGTCGAGAGAGTGGCGGGGTTCACGCAGGACCGCGCGTCCGGGGGAGTTCCCTCAAGGAAGCCGAGGATGTTCCGGGCGGCGGCCAGTGCCATGGCCTCCAGTGCCGCCGGGGTCGAGCCGCCGACGTGAGGGGTGACGACCACGTTCGGGCAGTCCAGCAGCGGGTTGCCCGGCTCCATCGGCTCCGACCAGGTGGTGTCGAGGCCCGCAGCGAAGAGCTGGCCGCTGCGAAGCGCCTCGACGAGCGCGGGCTCGTCGATGACCTCCCCGCGGGCCGTGTTCAGCACGATGGCATCCGCCGGCAGCAGGGCGAGCTGCCGGGCGCCGATGAGGCCGCGCGTCCGTTCGCTGAGCGGCACGTGGATGCTCAGCACATCGGCCTGCGTCAGCAGCTCTTCGAGGCTGCCGACCATGGTCAGCTCGGGGGTTGGGGAGTCCAGGCCGAACCCCGGGTCGAAGGCCAGCACGCGCATCCCCGTCGCCGCCGCGGTGCGCGCGACCCGCTGCCCGATCTGGCCGGTGCCGACGAGGCAGAGCGTCCCGCCAGCCAGCTGCCGCCCGTCCTGGGCTCTGCTCCAGCGTCCCGCTCGGATCTCCGCGTCCATCCAGGACACTCGGCGTGCGGCGTTGAACATGAGTGCGATCGTGAGCTCGGCGACCGATTGGGCGTTGGCCCCCGGCGTGGTGAACACCGGTATTCCGCGGGCGGTCGCCGCGTCGACGTCGATGTTGCCGACGCCGACGCCGTGCTTCGAGATGACCCGGAGCGTCGGACTGGCCTCGATGGCGGCGGCAGACAGCTCGACGGTGCGGGAGATGACCCCGTCGACCGCTTCACTGGCCATGATCTCCTCGACCTCGGTGCGCCCGCCGCGTTCAGGCAGGTAGATGATCCTGCTTCCGGCGTCCTCCAGGGTTCGAACCCCGGCATGACCGAGTCGTGGGGCCGTCACGAACACCGTTGCGCTCATCGCACCGTCTCCTTCGTCGGTTCAAGGTCCTGCTTGGCTTGCGGGCGCGGGCGGTCTCGGACCGCACCGCGAGGTCATTCGAGGGCTGGCGGCAACCCGGTGCGTGGCACATCGCGCACGCAGGCGCGGAGCGCGTCGACGAACTCGGGGATGCGAGCGTCGACGAATCTGGCCGTGGGTCCGCCGAGCACCACGACGACGGGCTGCAGGTGCGGCCGGTCCGGGTTCTCGGGCACGAGCATCGCCAGCCCGCTGTTGCCGGACTCCCGCTCCCCGTGGCTGAGGCCCCAGCCCTGCTCGCGGATCTTGTCCACACGTCGGCGCAGCGCGGCGGTGTCGATGTCGATGCCCTCGTCGGCACGGAGCTGCGCGAGCACCGCGTCGAGGGCGTCGGGTCGTTCTCCACTGAGGAGGGTCGTGGACGCGGCGCCGAGCCAGATGGGCAGCTCGTCGCCGACCTGGACGACGTGGCGGATCGTGTGTCGTCCGGGCGCCTGTGCGATGGCGACGCGCTTGAGGTCGCGCCGGACGTAGAGGCTCACGGTCTCACCGGTCTGCTCGGCAAGCTCCCGGAGTCGCTCGAGTGTGGCTGCCGGGGCGGACCAGGCTGCCTTCGCGAAGGCTCCCCAGCGGATCATGCGGGGGCCGACGCTGACGCGGCCGTCGGGCAGCAGCTGCAGCATCCGCTCGCCCACGAGGGTGTCGACGAGGCGGAGCACGGTCGTGCGCGGGAGCTCGCAGCGGCGAACGATGTCGGCGACGGCGAGTGACTGGCCCTCGTTCTCGAAGCAGTCGAGCACGTCGAGGGCCCGGCTCACGGCGCGGATGCCGCCCGGCTCTGACCGCTGGGCGGGTGCGTCGTCGGCGCTTGTCATGGGGTCTCCGGCTTCGGATCGTTTGCTTGCCCGGTCACACTAGCGTACCATCTGGTGGACAGATGTGTCCGCTGTATGGACAAGTCAATCACAAGGGAGTGATCGTGACAGCAAGACGGAAGCTCATGAGCGGACTCGGCATCGCCGCGACCGCCGTGCTCGTCGGGATCGCGGCGTTCGACGCCAGCGACTCGACGACCGGGACCGACCCGAGTACGAAGCTCACGTTCATGGCGCCGGCGGCGCCGGGCGGTGGATGGGACGGTGTGGCACGGGAGGCGCAGCAGGCGCTGCGCGCAGACGGGATCGTCAACAACGTCCAGGTCGTCAACGTGCCCGGCGCCGGAGGCACCATCGGACTGTCGCAGTTCGTTGGCCTCGGGGCCGACCCGACCAACCTCATGATGACGGGGACGGTCATGATGGGCGCGATCAACGTCAACGACTCCGCCGTCGACCTCTCCGACACGACACCGATCGTGCGGCTCGCCGAGGACTACGAGGTGTTCATCGTGCCCGCGGACTCGCCATACGAGACCCTGGATGACTTCATCGCCGACTGGAAGACTGACCCGCACGCGCTCGCCGTGGGCGGTGGCGGCGTTGGCGGCACCGACCATCTCCTCGCCGGCCTCGTCGCGGAGGATGTCGGCATCGACCCGGCCGAGCTCAACTACGTCTCATACGCGGGCGGCGGCGAGGTGCTCACCGCGCTGCTCTCGAACACCGTCGCCGTCGGGGTCAGCGGCTACAACGAGTTCAGCGACCAGATCGAGGCGGGCAACCTCCGCGCGCTCGCCGTGTCTGCGGAGGAGCCCGTCGACGGCATCGACATCCCCTCCCTCATGGACCAGGGCGTCGACGTCCACCTTCCCAACTGGCGAGGCATCGTCGCCCCTCCCGGCATCACGGACGCAGAACGCGACCAGCTCGTCTCGATCTTCGAGGAGATGGTCGCCACTCCCGAATGGCAGGACACGCTCGAACGCAACAACTGGGAGCCGGCAGTGCTCACGGGCGACGAATTCGCCGCCTTCATCGAAGAAGACCAGGCGAGAGTCGACCAGATCATCGAGGAGCTCGGACTATGACCGGCGTCATCCCCACCTCAGCGTGGACCCAGCACGACACCACCGCGAGCCCTGGCTGGTGGTGCCGCCGCACCGGACTCGTCGTGCCCGGAATCCTCACCCTCGTGGGGATCGGCCTCGTCATCGGCACCGTCACGATGGCCGTGCCGAGCAACGTCTCGCAGCCGGGCCCGCAGGTGTTCCCGGCGATCATCTCGGTCGCGATCTTCATCGTTGCTGCCTTCCTGGCCATCGACGTCATCCGCAATCCGGAACCGGAGCGAGTGGCAGAGCCGGACCTGGCCGAGCTCCGAGGCGAGAAGAGGGGCGTCGACCAAGAGGTCGAGGAGCTCTCCGACTTCGACCGCGACGAGCTCGCGATCGTGCAGGACAAGGAGCTCGCGGCCGAGCACATCAGACCGCGCACCAACATCCGCTCCCTGCTTGGCGCCCTCGGCACGACGATCGTCTTCATCGCCGCGCTCACCCCGCTCGGCTGGCTGCTCTCCGGCGCCTTCCTCTTCTGGGGCATCTCCAGGGCCCTCGGCAGCCGCCGACCCGTGTTCGACATCTTCCTCGCGCTCGCGATGTCCTCCATCGTGCAGATCGCGTTCTCGATCGGGCTCGGCCTCAACCTTCCCCCCGGAATCTTCGTAGGAGTCCTCTGATGGATACGCTCGCCAACCTCGGGGAAGGGTTCCTCACGGTCCTGACCCCCATCAACATGCTCTGGGTGCTCATCGGCGCCGTGCTCGGCACGGCCGTCGGGGTCCTCCCCGGGCTCGGCTCAGCGATGGCCGTCGCCCTCCTCCTCCCCGTCACGTTCTCGCTCGACCCCATCGGCGCCTTCATCATGTTCGCGGGCGTGCTCTTCGGTGGGCTCTTCGGCGATTCGATCGCCGGCATCCTCATGAACACGCCAGGCAACAGCACGGCGATCGCCGGATCGATCGAAGGCCATGCCATGGCCAAGAACGGACGAGCGGCTCAGGCCCTCGCCACCTCGGCCATCGGCGCCTTCATCGGCGGCATCCTCGCGTCGATCCTCGTCGTCTTCTTCGCGCCTCGACTCGCGGAACTCGCGACGCTGTTCGGCCCAGCCGAGTACCTGGCGCTCGCCATCTTCGCGTTCATCGCGATCTCGGCGGTCGTGACGCAGTCCATCATCCGCGGTCTCGCGGCGCTCGTCCTCGGCCTTGCCATCTCCGTCGTCGGCATCGACTCGATCTCGGGCACATCGCGCTTCACGGCTGGCATCCCCGAGCTCTTCGACGGCATCGACATCGTCGTCATCACGGTCGGCCTGCTCGCGCTCGGCGAGGTCTTCGCCGTCGCGGGACGTCGCGGCTACTCCGACGACACCGGTCTCATCCAGTCGAAGGGGCGCCTCTGGCTGTCGCTGCGCGAGCTGCGTCAGGCGCTGCCGGCCTGGCTCCGCGGAACCGCCATCGGCATCCCCTTCGGCATCATCCCCGTCGGCGGCGCCGAGGTGCCGACGTTCCTCTCCTACGGCGCCGAGCGTCGGCTCGACAAGCGTCGCAAGAAGCCGATGTTCGGCTTCGGCGCCATCCAGGGTGTCGCGGGCCCGGAAGCAGCTGGAAACGCCACAGCGGGAACCGCCATGGGCGCGCTGCTCGCGCTCGGCCTGCCCACCTCGGCCACAGCGGCGATCCTCCTCGCGGCGTTCCGGCAGTACGGTCTCCAGCCGGGGCCGCTGCTCTTCGAGCGCTCCAGTGAACTCGTCTGGGCGCTGCTCGCGAGCTTCTTCATCGGCATGGTCGTGCTCCTCATCCTCAACCTCCCCTTCGCGCCGCTCTGGGCGAAGCTGCTGAAGATCCCACGCCACTACCTGTACGCGAGCATCACGCTCTTCGCGATGCTCGGCGTCTACGCCACGAGCGGCAAGATCCTCGACCTCGTGCTCGTCGTCGTCATCGGGCTCATCGGATTCACGATGCGGCGCTACGGGCTGCCCGTCGCCCCGATGCTCATCGCGATCATCCTCGGGCCGCTCGCCGAGACCGAGTTCCGGCGGGCGATGGCCGTCAGCGAAGGCGACCCCGGCGTGCTCATCGACAGCCCCATCACCATCACCCTCTACTCCGTCCTCGCACTCACCGTGGCGTTCGTCATCGTGCGGGTCATCCGCACGAAGCTCGCTGCGAGAAAGGAAGTCACGGTATGACCGAGACCCCATCAGGCCCACTCGCGGGAGTCCGCGTGCTCGACATGACCAACGTGCTGGCAGGGCCGTACGCCTGCTACCAGCTCGCCCTCATGGGGGCGGAGGTCATCAAGGTCGAAGTGCCGGACGGGGGAGACCTCGCCCGCAGGCTCGGCGCCGACTCCGAGCTCAACGGCAGCCTGATGGGAGTCTCCTTCCTGGCGCAGAACGCCCAGAAGCGCTCGATCACGCTCGACCTGAAGTCGGACGGAGGTCGGGAGGTCATGCGGCGCCTGGTCGCCGAGGCGGACGTGCTCTGCGAGAACTTCCGGCCAGGCGTGCTCGAGCGGCTCGGCTTCGGCTGGGATGCGCTGCGGGCCATCAACAGCAGGCTCGTCTACTGCGCCATCTCCGGCTTCGGCCAGACGGGACCGCTGCGCTCGAAGCCCGCCTACGACCAGATCATCCAGGGCGGGTCCGGGATGATGAGCGTCACCGGCACCCCGGAGACCTCCCCGCTCCGGGCCGGCTACCCGATCGCCGACACGCTCGGCGGGCTCGCGGCCGCGTTCGCGATCTCGTCCGCACTGCACGGACGCGAGCGCACCGGGGTGGGCTCGAGCATCGACGTGTCGATGCTCGAGACCGCCGTCACCGCAATGGGGTGGGTCGTGTCGAACCACCTCGTCGCCGACCAGGTGCCACGCGCCCTCGGCAACGACAACGGCACGGCCGCACCGTCCGGGACCTTCCAGACGGCGACCGGGGCGCTCAACATCGCAGCGAACAAGCAGGAGCAGTTCGTCGCGCTCGTCGCGGCGATCGGCCGACCCGAGCTGGCCGACGACCCGCGCTTCCGCGACCGGGAGGATCGCAAGCGCTTCCGGGCGGAGCTCACGCGCGAGATCGAGCAGGCGCTGAGCGCGCACGACACGGCGCACTGGGAGGACCTGCTCTCGGAGCGGGGCGTGCCGGCGGCTGCCGTCCTCACCGTTCCGGAGATGCTCGCGAGCCCCCAGATCATCGACCGGGAGCTCGTGCACGACCTGCCCTTCCCCGGGCGCGACGGCGAGACCCTGCGGGTGCTCGGCAACGGCATCCGCCTCGATGACCGACCGAGCGCCCCCACCGTTCCGCCGCCGGGGCTCGGCGAGCACACCGACGAGATCCTGCACGAGCTCGGCTACGACGACGGGCAGATCCGAGCACTTCACGGGGAGCGAGCCGTATGAGCAGCACCACCGGCCACCAGCCCACCGTCGACGACGCGACCGCATGGTGGAGCACCAGCGTCACCCGCATCGCCCCGGGGGAGATCGAGCTCCGCGGCTACCCGATCGAGGAGGTCATCGGCAACGTCGGGTTCGTGAGCACGATCTGGCTCCTCACGACCGGGGCGCTCCCGACGCGGGCCGTGTCCGAGCTCCTCGAGGCGACGCTCGTCGCGAGCGTCGACCACGGCCCCCAGGCGCCGTCGATCGCCAGCGCGCGCATGGCCGCGACCTGCGGCGTGGGCCTCAACTCGGCCGTCGCCAACGGGGTGAACGTGCTCGGCGACACGCACGGCGGCGCCGGCCAGCAGTGCGTGCAGCTGCTCAACGACCTCGTCGAGCGGCACGAGGCCGAAGGTGTCGCGTTGGAGCAGCTCGCCCGCGAGGCGATCGCCGACCACAAGAGCCGGGGAATGTTCGTGCCGGGCTTCGGGCACCGGTTCCACCCCCGCGACCCGCGCCGCGACCCGCTGCTGCGGCTCGTCGAGGAGGCCGCCGCGAGGGGCGACATCGCGGGTCGCTACCTCGCCGCCGGCCTGGCGCTCGAACGCGCGCTCGAGCGGGGCGAGCGGCGCATACCGATGAACATCGACGGCATCTCCGCCATCGTGTACGCCGAGCTCGGCGTCCAGCCGGAGCTCGCGAGGGGCCTCTTCGTGCTCTCGCGCTCCGTGGGGATCCTCGCCCACGCCTGGGAGGAGAAGCAGGCGGGCCAGCGCATCAAGGGCCCGCTGCCGCCGCCCCTGCTCGCCGACTACACGGGCGAGGCGACGCGCGCCGTGCCCGGCGCGCACCGGCCAGCTACTCCCTGACCGCCCCCTCGAGCATCCCCTGGATGAAGTGGCGCTGCAGGAAGATGTAGAGCACGACGACGGGCAGGGCGACCATGATGGCGCCCGCCGCGAGCAGCGCCGTGCCCTGCGTGTACTGGCCCTGGAAGAAGGCGAGGCCGAGAGGCGCCGTGCGCACGCTGCCGTCTGGCGACATCACGAGGGGGATGAGGAACTCGTTCCAGGTCCACATGAACGTCAGCAGCACCAGCGTGAGGATCGCGGGCCGGCCGATCGGCACGAGCACCTGCCACAGGATGCGCATGGACCCGGCTCCGTCGAGCTTGGCCGCGTCGATGAGGGCCTGGCTCGAGGAGCGGAAGTAGGTGCGCATCCAGAACGTGCCGAACGCGATCGACATGGCGATCTGCGGGAACGCGACCCCCCACACCGTGTTCGTCAGTCCGACGGTGCGCAGGTCGAAGTAGAGGGGCACGATGAACGCCTCCGTCGGCACCATGATGCCGAGGAGGAACAGGTAGAAGATCGGCGTCGCGCCGCGGAACTTCATGGTGCCGAGCGCGTAGCCGGCGAGGATGGACGCGAGCACGGCGACGACCACCACGATCGCCGCGACGACCACCGAGGTGAGCATGTACTGCCCGAAGCGGGCGACCTCCCAGGCCGTGGGGAAGTTCTCCCAGTGGAGGATGCGCCCCTCCTGGGCGACGGTCGCGTTCTCCGGACCGAACGCGAGCGTCACGATGACGCTGATCGGTCCGAGGATGACGAGCCCGAAGACGCCGAGGATCAGGTAGTTGGCGACCTTCTCGAAGATGGAGACGTTCATGCGCGGTCCCCGATCCGGTTCACGACGAAGTTGATGGCGAAGACGATGAGCGTGAGCACGGCGCCGACGGCTGTGGCGGCCCCGACCTCGCCGAGCTCGAACGCCCGCCGGTACACCTCGAAGCTCGGCACGGTCGTCGATGTGCCGGGCCCGCCGCTCGTGGTGACGTAGATGAGATCGAAGGTCTTGAGCGCGGCGACGATCGTGAGGGTCAGTGCGACCGTGATCTCCCCGCGCACCGACGGCAGCGTGATGGAGAAGAACTCGCGCACGGGACCAGCGCCGTCCAGCCTCGCGGCCTCGTACAGCTCCTTCGGCACGCGGCTCATGCCGGCCATGAGGAGCACGGTCACGAGGCCGAGCGACACCCACGAGCCGATGAGCCCCACTGCTGGCAGGGTGAAGGTGTAGTCGCCGAGCCACGCCCGCGTCCAGCTCTCGAGCCCCACGAGGCGCAGCAGCCCGTTGAGCGGCCCGTCGGGCGCGTAGATCTGCCGCCACGTGACGGCGACGACAACCATCGCGATGACCTGCGGCAGGAAGATGAGGGTGCGGAAGAAGCCGAGGCCCCGCACCTTCGCGCGCGTCAGGATGGCCGCGAGCATGAGCCCGACCGCGAGGGGCAGGATCGCGTAGAAGAAGATGAGCACGAACGCGTGCCCGAACGCCTCACGCAGCCGCTCGTCCTGCACGATCTGCACGTAGTTGTCGAAGCCGACGAAAGTGGATGCGCCCAGCCCGTCCCACTCGAAGAACGAGAACTGCACGGCCCGACCGAGTGGGAACAGCAGGAACGTGCCGTAGAGGAGGAACGCGGGCGCGAGGTACGCGAACGGCACCCAGGCGGGGGTGCCACGGCTGGCACCCCTGGCTGGGCGGCGCTTGCGCGCCGTGGGGTTCTCGACCGTCATCCGCGGAGACGCTCAGGCCGCACTCGCACGGCCAGGCCCAGACGGATGCTCCTCAGCTGCGACGACACTCGGCTCACTCGTTCGCTGCAGTGAAGGCCGCGTAGTCGGTCTCGAGGGCCTCGGTGAACTGCTCTGGCGTGAGCTGTCCGTCGATGAGCCCCTGGAGGGACTGGCCGATCGTGTCGCCGAAGGTCGGCGTCGCGTAGTCCAGGTAGGGGAGCACGCTGCCCGACTCGGTGACCTCGCCGAACGCCCCGTAGATGTCGGCGAAGACACCAGACTCTGGCGCGAGCTCAGCGGACTTGTTCACGGGCAGGTTGCCCGTGTCGGCGAGGATCTGCATGGCGTCGTCGCTCGTCAGGAAGTCGATGTACGCGGCGGCGACATCGGTGTTGTCGGCCGCCGAGGTCATCGCGAACGGGAGGCCGGTGCCGCCGGTCGTCGCCAGCGCGCCATCATCCGTCTTCGGCACGAAGAAGCCGAGGTCGTCGCCCATGGTCGCCTCGAGGTCGGCCGCGAGCCAGGAGCCGCCGATGAGGAAGACGCCGTTGCCCTCGGCAAGCGCCTGCCAGGCCGCGTCGTAGTCGGTGCCGTTCACGCCGGCATTGAAGTAGCCGTCGTCCACCCAGCCCTTGAGTGCGGACGCCGCCTCCACGTTCTCCGGAGTCGTCCAGCTCGCGCCGGGGTTGCCGAGCCCGAGGTTCGTGACGGTCTCCGCATCCACGTAGCCACCCTGCAGCGGACCGAACACGTGCCCGGCCGGCCACTGCTCGATGTTGCCGAGCTGCATGGGCGTCTCACCCGCCGCCTTCGCCGTCGCGAGTGCTGAATCGAACTCCGACCAGGTGCCGGGCACCTCGATGCCGAGCTTGTCGAGCTTCGCCTTCGAGTAGAAGATGCCGACGACCTCGCCGACCTGGGGGAGGCCGTACAGGTTGCCCTCGCCGAACACCTTCGCGTCCTCGCTGTACGTCGAGTACTGCAGGATCGACTCCTGGTAGCGGTCGAACCAGCCGTACGCCTCCGCGTAGTCGTCGAGCGGGCGCAGCTGCCCGGCCTCGACGAACGCCCCCATCGTGTTCCGGCCGTTGTTGGCCTGCACGACGTCGGGCGCGTTGTCGTCGGTGAGCGCCAGGCGCAGCGTCGTCGCCAGGTCGTCGAAGGCCTGCGAGTTCCGCTCGATCGTCACGTTCGGATACAGCTCCTCGAACGCCGCGTTCAACTGCTCGATCTGCTCGTTCTGCCCGCCGCGCACCTCCTGGTCCCAGACGGTGAGCGTCACGTCCGCGACCTGCGAGATGTCGGTGCTGATGTCGCCTGCCGGCTCGGCCGGGCCGTCTGTCTGGCCGGTGCCCGGCGCGCAGCCCGCCAGTGCGAGGGCGAGCGCCAAGCCGCCTGCGGCCGCCGCGGTTCTCCGGTGCTTCTCGTACATGTTGGGCCTTCCTATCGCAGCGGGGGAGCAGAGGGTAAAGATATCGCTTGGGCGTCAGCCGGCGGGACGCTCGTCGCGCGGGGCCGCACCCTGCGCGCCCGAGAGGGTGTGCCTTCCGGGAGGGAAATGGTCGATGAGGCGGAAGGTCGCCTCCGCACGGCGTACCGCGCCGGCACGCTCGGGGGGAAGCACATCCTGCAGGAAGCTGTAGCGCCGGATGAGGTCGGCATCGCCGGAAGCTCGCGTCGCCTCCCACCAGTCAGCGATGTCACCCCAGCCGGGTGCGGCGAGCGAGCCTCCGAACTGCTGCACGGCGAGCGCGGAGCACAGTGCGGAGAACGTGAGGCGCTGTTCGAGCGGCCAGTCGCGCAGGGTTCCGAGCACGAAGGATGCGCCGAACACGTCTCCGGCCCCGGTCGCGTCGTACGCGCGAACCGGCACGGCCGGAACCCGGACCTCCTCGCCCGTCGCGGAGTCGATGCCGATCGCGCCGTCCTTGCCGCAGGTCACGACGACGAGCGGTACGTGCGCGGCGAGCGCGCGGGCTGCGGCGAGCGGCGACTCGGTGCGCGTGTACTCGACTGCTTCGCGCTCGTTTGGCAGGAACGCGTAGCAGGAGGAGAGCGGTTCGAGGACGGCCGGGTCCCACGCGCCCGTGTCGTCCCAGCCGACGTCGGCGAAGATGCGGGTGCCCTGGCCGGCAGCTCGCAGCCACCACGGTTCCTGCTCGAGGCTCGACATGACGCCCAGCTCGGTGAGCGCGGTGCGGCTCGAGATGCCGTCGCTCAGCAGCGCGTCGCTCGAGATCGGGCTCGGGTGCCCGTGGGTGATCATGCTGCGGTCGCCGTGCTGCGCCACCGAGACGGTGACGGCGGTGTGCCAGTTCTCGAAGCGGCGCGAGCGACTCAGGTCGATGCCCTCGTGCTCCTCGAGGAGCTCCCAGCACCAGCGCCCGTAGACGTCGTCGCCGAAGACCGACGCGAGGGAGGTCGTGAGCCCGAGACGGCTGGCCGCGACCGCCAGGTTCGCGATGCCACCCGGCGTCGACCCCATGCCGTCTGCCCACACCTCGGTGCCGGCGCTCGGCACACCATGCAGGTCGGTGAAGACGATGTCGAAGAAGACGGAGCCGGCGAGCACGACGTCGAAGCGTGCATCCGCGGTCGCTCCTGCTTGCGGTGCCTGGAACGGGGCGGGCGCCTGGATCGGGGGCGACATGGGGTCGCGGGCGGAGTCCATCGCGGCTCCTCTCGGGTGCAACAGCGGTGTTGCTCACACATCCTGCGCGGTGATCGTTCGTGCGTCAAGTCGTGCTCACTCGCGCTTGAATGCTGCGCGCTCGTGACTGCTACGATGCCTCGCATGCTCACCACGACCCGCCAGGCTCGCATCCTGCAGTCGCTGCGCGCAGACGGGCAGGTCACCGTCGAGCAGCTGGCCGTGCAGTTCGGGGTCTCGCCGTCGACGGTGCGCCGCGACCTCAACGCGCTCAGCGCTGAGGGCCTGCTCCGTCGTGTCAGAGGCGGCGGCAGCGTCGAGCCCGACCGGGTTCCGTTCGCCGAGGTCGCGACGCACCAGAGCTCCGAGAAGGGCGCCATCGCGGCCCGAGCCGCCGAGCTGGTGCGCGACGGCGACGTCGTCCTCATCGACATCGGCACGACCACGGCCCACCTCGCGAGAGAGCTGCGCGGCCGACGCATCACCGTCATCACCTCGAGCCTCGCCGTCGTCGATGCGCTGCGCGACGACGACACGGTCGAGCTCATCGTGCTCGGCGGGGTCGTCCGAAAGAACTACAGCTCCATGGTCGGCGTGCTCACCGAGCAGGCGCTCGCGCAGATCCGGGCCACGGTCTGCTTCCTCGGCACCAGCGGCATCCGCCCGGACGGCACGGTCTCGGACACGACCGGGACCGAGGTTCCCGTCAAGCTCGCGATGATCGCGTCGTCGCAGCGGACCGTCGTGCTCGCGGATGCGACCAAGTTTCCCGGGGTCGGGCTGCTGCGGGTCTGCGGGCCCAGCGCGATCACGGGTGTCGTGACGGAGAGACAAGCGGACCCGGCGACGCTCGCCGTGCTCCGCGAGGCGGAAGTAGAGGTGATGTTCTCGTGAAGCTGACGATCATCGGAGGCGGAGGGTTCCGCGTTCCCCAGGTGTTCGAGGCGGTCGCCTCCGACGAGGCCCCCGTCCGCATCGACGAGCTCAGCCTCTACGACATCTCGCCCGAGCGGCTCGCGATCATCCGCGTGATCGTCGAGCGCATCGCGAGCGAGCGTCGTTTCGCGCCGAGGATCACGGTGACGACCGACCTCGAAGAGGCGCTGCAGGGCGCCGACTTCGTCTTCAGCGCCGTCCGCGTGGGCGGCACAGCCGGTCGGGTGGCGGATGAGCGCATCGCCCTCGAGCTCGGCGTGCTCGGCCAGGAGACGGTCGGCCCGGGCGGGCTCGCCTACGCGCTGCGCACGATCCCCTTCATGGTCTCGCTCGCGGAGACGATCCGTCGAGTCGCGCCTGAGGCGTGGGTCATCAACTTCACCAACCCGGCAGGCATCGTCACGGAGGCCATGCGCGGCGTGCTCGGCGATCGCGTCGTCGGCATCTGCGACACCCCGATCGGTCTGCTGCGGCGAGCCGCGGCCGTCGCGGGGGCAGGAACGCCGCCCCCCGGTGCCAGCGCATCCTCCGAGCTCGCCTTCGACTACGTCGGGCTGAACCACCTCGGCTGGCTGCGCTCCCTCGAGGTCGACGGGGTCGAGCGCCTGCCGGAGCTGCTCGCCTCCGACGCCTCGCTGCAGCGGATCGAGGAGGCGCGCCTCCTCGGCTTCGACTGGGTGCGGGCCCTCGGCGCGCTGCCCAACGAGTACCTCTACTACTACTCCTTCACCCGCGAAGCGAACGAGAGCATCCGCGCCGCCGCTTCCACGAGGGGCGAGTACCTCGACGTGCAGCAGGGTGCGTTCTTCGCGAACCCCGGCACTGACCCGTTCGAGTCCTGGACGCGCACCCGTCACGAGCGCGAGGCGAGCTATATGGCCGAGAGCCGCGAAGAGGGCGAGGAGCGCGACGTCGAGGATGTCGCCGGAGGCGGCTACGAGAGCGTCGCCCTCGATCTGATGGCGGCCCTCTCGTCGGGAACGCCGGCGACCATGATCCTCAATGTGCGCAACGGCGGACTCGTCCCCGCCCTGCCTGAGGACGCGGTGGTCGAGGTCGGTTGCGTCGTCGATGCCGACGGCGTGCATCCGTGGCCGATCGCCTCCGTCGAAGGGGAGATGCTCGGGCTCATGACCCAGGTGAAGGCAGCCGAGCAGCTCGTGATCGAAGCAGCCACTCGCGGCTCCCGCGAGCTCGCCTGGCGTGGCTTCGCCGCGCACCCGCTCGTCGATTCGGTGAGCGTCGCCCGGAAGCTGGTGGACGCCTACAGCGGGCACTTCGGGAGCATCCACAAGCTGCTTCGATGAGGCGGGGCGCGTTCCGGGCGGGGGCGCGGCCGGCTGGCGGCCCGCGGCTACCGGGAGGCCAGGGCCCGGTTCATGCCGCGAAGCAGCAGCTTCCTCGGCGCGAACCTCGAGGCGACCGTCAGGATCGTGTTGAGGGGGCCGGGGACCGCTGATGGCCCGGGCGCCGGCTTCTTGAGCTCGCGCAGCGCGATCGCGACGACCTTGCGCGCCGTCATGCGCGGCAGGCCGGACCCCATCTCCTCACCCGCGACGTCGAAGAACTCCGTGGAGGTGGGGCCGGGGGAAAGCGCCAGCACGCGGAGGCCGGTGCCAGCCGACTCAGCCCAGATCGCCTCCGTGAAGCTGCGGACGAAGGCCTTCGTGGCGCCGTAGACCGCGAAACCGGGCGTCGGCTGGTAGGCGGCGACGCTCGCGACGTTGACGAGGAAGCCGTCCCCCGCGCGCAGTTCGACGATGTACGCCTGCGTGAGGTCCACCAGCGTCGCCACGTTGAGGGCTATCTCGGCCCGAACGCGCTCCGGGTCCTCGTCGTGGAAGGCCCCGGTCGAGCCGAATCCCGCGTTGTTGATGAGGCTCGTGACGCGAACGCCGCGTCTCTCGATCGTCGCCTTGAGCTCGGATGCGGAGCCCGACTTCCCCAGGTCGGCGGCGACCGTGGTCACGGCGACCCCGTATCGGTCGCGCAGCTGGGCTGCGAGCTGCTCCAGTTTCGCCTCGCGGCGAGCCACGAGCACGAGGTCGCTGCCCCGCGACGCGAGCTGGCGGGCAAACTCCGCGCCGAGTCCTGAGCTCGCACCCGTGATGAGCACGGTCTGGGAACCGAAGCGGAGGGGGAGCAGCCGGGAAGTCATGTCGCCAATGTACGGTGACGCCCGCCGCGAAGCCTGCGTGCGGGCCCCGCGAGGAGGTCCTCTGAGAAGAAACCCCTGAAATAGCTAGGCGGCCTACTGAAGTGGACTAAATTCGAGACGGACACTCGCCTCAGCCCTAGGCTGGAGCCACCCTCGGCGCCCACGCCTCGGCTTTCCTGAACTGTGTTCCTGGGCACGGTCCGCCGCGTAGCTCTGCGGCTCCTCTGTCACTGAGCGAAGGCTCACCAGCGCGAAGGACCCTCACCAATGACTCGCACGTACGTGGTCACAGGCTCGGCAACCGGCATCGGCAAGGCGGCGGCGCTCAAGCTCAGGGAGGACGGGCACCGAGTCATCGGCGTCGATCTCGCCGGAGCCGACATCAACGTCGACCTGACGAGTGCAGCGGGTCGGGCCGAGCTCATCGCGCAGGCCACCGAGCTCAGCGGCGGCATCGTCGACGGTGCGCTCGCGATCGCCGACCGCATGCGTCCCGCCTCGGAGACGGTCTCCGTCAACCACTTCGGGGCCGTCGCCACGCTCGAGGGCCTGCGGCCCTTGCTCGCGCTGTCGGATGCTCCGCGTGCCGCGGTCGTGGCCACGCTCGTCGCGCTCGAGGAGGTCGACGGCCAGCTGCTTGACCTCATCGAGACGGGTGATGAGGACGCCGCCCTCGCCTACGCGGATGAGCTCGCATCGGCAGTGACGCCCCTCGGCTGGTCAGTGCTCTTCACGACGTCGAAGCAGTCCGTCGCGCGCTGGGCGAGGCGCGCCGCGACCCAGCCGGAGTGGGGCGGCGAGGGCATCGCCCTGAACGTCGTGGCTCCGGGGCGCGCGTTCATGTCCATGACCGCGGGCGCGCTCGAGACATCCGAGAGTCGCGCCGCGCTCGGGCGCGAGGAGGCAGTCCCGGAGGGGCAGCTGACGGGCGACCCGAGCCACGTCGCGAATCTCCTCGCGTGGCTCACCAGCGAGGACAACGGCTACGTGACCGGCCAGGTCATCTACGCCGACGGGGGAGCCGAGAGCGCGCGCCGCCCCGCGCTCATCTGAGCAGCGCGCCCGCGCCAGCTCGCACCCACCATCCGCCCCGCCCGCGTTCCTCCGCGTGCGTCCAGATGAAGGTGCATCCATACGAGCGCGCATCCATGCGAAGGCGCATCCATACGAAGAATGCAGGCTCGTTCCGCAACGAGCCTGCATTCTGCGTCTGGGGGCGACCCCGTTGCGGGTCAGCGGATGCCGGCGACCTCGCGCTCCTCGCGCTTGCCGTCGCGCTCGTCGTCCCTGGCGCGCATGGCCTTCTCGTCGTCGAGCCAGTTCACGCCCTTGTTGTTGAGGAAGAACACGTAGACGACGAGGGAGGCGGCGATGGCGATGGTGACGTAGATGATGAAGAGCGGCACCTGCTGAGCCTCGCCCGCTGCCGTGTAGAGGAGCGGCGCGGTGCCGCCGAACAGCGAGTTCGCCATGGCGTAGCCGAAGCCGACACCGAGGGCGCGGATGTGCGTCGGGAACAGCTCGGCCTTCACGACGGCGTTGATGGACGTGTAGCCGGTGAGGATCACGAAGCCGCCGACGAGGATGCCGAACGCGGCGAGCTCGTTGGTCTGCTGCGGCAGGTACGTGAGCAGGAACCAGGTGTACAGCACGCCGCCTGCGCCGAAGAACACCAGGAGCGTCTTGCGGCCGACGATGTCGGACAGCCATCCGCCGATGGGCTGCAGCAGCATGAGCACGGTGAGCGCGATGAGGTTCAGGATCGTGCCGGAGACGACGTCGTCACCCGCGAACGCCTTCTTCACGATGCCGGGCCCCGTCACCGAGTAGGTGTAGAACGCGACCGTGCCACCCATCGTGATGAGGAAGCAGAGGAGGAGCGGGCGCCACTGGTGCAGGATGAGCTCCTTCATCGAGCCCGAGGAGCGCGACGTGCCGTCCTTGACCGACTCGATGGCCGACTCGCTGAGCGACTCGTCCATCGTGCGGCGCAGGTAGAAGACGACGATGGCTGCGACGCCGCCGATGCCGAAGGCGATGCGCCAGCCCCACTCGGAGATCGCCTCGGTCGGCATGGCCAGCACCATGACGAGCAGCGTGGCCTGGGCGAGCACGTGCCCGCCGACGAGCGTCACGTAGTGGAACGACGACAGGAAGCCGCGGCGTCCGCGGATGGCGGCCTCGGACATGTACGTGGCGCTCGTGCCGTACTCGCCACCCGTCGCGAAGCCCTGCACGAGGCGGCACATGATGAGGATGATCGCCGCCCCCGCACCGATGACCTCGGCCGACGGGGTGAGCGCGATGATGAACGAGCATCCGGCCATGATCGACACCGAGACGGTCAGCGCGAGTCGACGCCCGTGCCGGTCGGCGAAGCGCCCGAAGAACCAGGCGCCGATGGGGCGCATGAGGAACGTGACGGCGAAGATCGCCCAGATGTAGATCTGCGAGTTCTTGTCCTCGGAGTCGAAGAACTGGAACTCGAAGTAGGAGGCGAAGACCGAGTAGACGTAGACGTCGTACCACTCGACGAGGTTGCCGGCCGAGCCCTTCAGGGTGTTGGAAACCGAGCGGCGAAGGCTGCCCGGCTGCTGTGTCGTCGTCATTGACTTCTCCATCGTCGTTGATCTGCTGCTGACCGCGGGGTGGAGCCCCGGCCCCACCTCGGTGTGGGTGTACTGGACCACTCTCGACAGTGCGCAAGGGGCGGCGGGCGGATCCTTACATTCCCTTTACGTGGGCGCCGTTCGCTCGCCCGTGTCGGCGGCCCCCGTCGGCGCGCGCCTACCATTGGGGGTATGCGTGTGCTCGTCGCCGAGGATGACGCGTCCGTCTCCGCCGCACTCGCGGCCGTGCTCGGGCGCGCCGATCACGCCTGCCAGCAGGTCGCCAGGGGCAGCGACGTGCTCCTCAAGCACCGCGACGTCGACCTCGTGCTGCTCGACCTCGGCCTCGAGGACATGGACGGGCTCGAGGTGCTCAGGCGTCTGCGCCAGGTCAGCCAGGTGCCCGTCATCGTGGTCACGGCTCGCGGCGACGAGCGTTCGACGGTGCGCGCCCTCGGGCTCGGCGCCGACGACTACCTCGTGAAGCCCGTGCGCATGCACGAGCTGCTCGCCCGCATCGACGCCGTCGCCAGACGTCGAGCCCCGACGGCCGAGCCGGAGGTGGTGCACGTCGGCGAGGCCCGGATCGAGCTCCTCTCCCGCCGCGTCGCGGTCGGCGACGAGGAGGTGGCGCTGACGCCGACCGAGTTCGAGCTGCTCGCCGTGCTCGCCAAGCGCGTCGGCCGCGCCGTCAGCAGGCAGGAGCTGCTCGACCAGGTGTGGGGCGATGCCTACGCGGCGACCTCACGGTCCTTCGACGTGCACCTCGCGCAGCTGCGCCAGAAGCTCCCGGCCGTCGCGATCACGACGATCCGCGGCTTCGGCTACCGGCTCGAGACGAAGGCAGCCCGATGAGGTTGCAGGTGCTGCTGCCCCTCATGCTCTTCGGTCTGCTCACGGTGATCGCCATCATCATCCCCGCAAGCGAGGGCATCGCCGTGAACCGAACCCAGCAGCTCACCCTGCAGCGGGCGACGTCCATGGACCAGATCGTGCAGCGTGCGGAGACGGCCGTCGCGAGCGACGACGCCGCCGGCCTCATCCGCTACCTCGAGCGGTTCGCCGAGGTCTACGGGGAGGCCGCCATGGTCGTCGACAGCGAGGGCGCGCTCGTCGCCTCGACCGGTGACGTCGACATGGATGCGCGTGCTGCGTCGCTCGTGCTCGCCGCGTCGCGCACCGTGCCCCAGCGATCCATCCCGACCATCTACCCGTGGAGCGACGACACGCACCTCGTCGCGGAGCCCTTCGCGAACGGCTCGAGCGCGGCATCCGGTGCCGTGCTGCTCGAGGTGGACCAGGCGGAGGCGAAAGCCGAGATCACGGGGTGGTGGGCGCTCGTCGCGCTCGCGGGCCTCCTGCTGCTCCTGCTGCTCTTCGCTGCGTCGCAGTTCTGGACGAGCTGGGTGCTTCGCCCCGTGCGCGCGTTGGACGACGCCGCGAACGCGCTCGCGGAGCAGCGGGAGCCGGACCTGGCTGCGGCGACCGGACCGCTCGAGCTGCGGCGCCTGTCGTCGTCGTTCGCCCGCATGTCGCGGGGGGTCGAGGACGCCCTCGAACAGCAGCGCGGGTTCGTCGCGGAGGCGTCGCACCAGCTGCGCAACCCGCTCGCGGCGATCCGCCTGCGCATCGACGCCCTGCCGCGAGATGACGCCGACGAGGCCGAGCTGGCGGCGGTCGGCGGCGACCTCGACCGGCTCGAGCACGTCGTCGACCGGATGCTCGTGCTCGCCAACGCGGAGCATCGCGCGACGGCGGAGGCCAGCGGGCGGAGGACGGGGTTCGCCGACGGGGCTGCCCGCGAGCACGTCACGTCTGCCGTCATGCTCGCGGCGCCCCACGAGGAGCGGTTCCACGACGAGGGGATGCGGCTGCGCGTCGTCGACGAGCGCGAGGTGCGCGTGGCGTGCCGAAAGAGCGACCTCGAGGAGATCGTCGAGACGCTCCTCGACAACGCGCGGAAGTACGCGGGCAACGGGGCGACGGTCACGATGCGGTTCGTGCTCGAGGGGCCCGAGCGCGGGGGCGGGTCCGGGCAGGTGTCGGCATCGGCGTCCGCGTCGGCGCAGGTGCAGGCGCACGGGCAGAGCCCGGTCGGCGGACCGGGGCCGCATCCGCCTGCTGCGCGGGGAGGGTTCAGGGGCGCCGCGAACGACGGGGTGTCCGAGCCCCAGAGCGGGGTTGCGAGCTTCGGCGAGTCCGACGAGTTCGACGGTTTCGACGGTGCAGTCGGGCACGCGGTCCTTGAGATCAGCGACGACGGGCCCGGCGTCCGCGACGACGAGCTCGCGCAGCTCGGCACGAGGTTCTGGCGCTCACCCGACCATCGGGGGAAGCCGGGCACGGGGCTCGGCCTCGCGATCGTCGGGGAGCTCGCGAGGGCCAACCGTGCCTCGGTCGGCTACGACCGGGCGCCCGAGGGCGGGCTCCGCGCACGTGTGCGTCTGGTGCGCGCGTGGTGAGCGTCACGAGGCGTGGCTTCCTGCTGGGAGTCGGCGCAGGTGCGGCGGCGGCCGCGACCCTCTCCCTCGCCGGGTGCTCGCTCGGGCAGGCGCCCACGCGCATCCGCATGGCGTGCGGCGAGCAGGGCGGCACCTACGTGCAGTTCGGCGAGCTGCTTCGCGACGCACTCGACAGGAACGGCACGACGGGGCTGGAGGTCGTGACGACCGGCGGCAGTGTCGCCAACCTGGCCCTGCTGCAGGCGCGAGACGCCGAGCTGGCCATCGTGCTCGCCGACGCGGCCGCGACCGACGCGCAGAACAAGGTCGCGATCGGGCGCGTGTATCAGAACTACCTGCAGTGCTTCGTGCGCAGGGATGGGCCCGTCCGTGGCGTCGAGGACCTCGCCGGGCGGCGCGTCTCGGTCGGGGCCCCGCAGTCCGGGGCGGCGCTGACCGCCCGGCGTGTGCTCGACTCCCTCGGCCTGCTCGAGGGGGACCGGGCCGTCGTGGTGTCCGAGCTGTACCTCGACGAGGCAATCGCCGCGGTCGAGGCCGACACCGTGGACGCGATCTTCTGGTCAGGCGGGTTGCCGCTGCCAGCGGTGCAGGACCTCGACGCGGCGGTCGATCTGCTCGACCTCACGAGCGCGCTCGACTCTCTCGACGCGGAGCATCCCGGTGTCTACACGCTCACGGCAGTGCCGGCGAGCACCTACGGGAGCGCTGAGGCGGTACCGGCCATCGGCGTCTCCAACTACCTGCTCGCGCGCCCCGACCTGCCAGACGACGTCGCCCGCGCCCTGGTCGACGTGCTGATCGGGGACGCCGCGAAGCTGGTGCCGGACGGCTCGCTCGGCGTGCAGTATCTGACCGCCTCGAACCTCATCGACACGAGCCCCGTCGAGCTGCACCCCGCGGCTCAGCGCCGGTACCGGCAGCTCTACGGGTAGGCGGCGGGGGCCATGGTGAGGCCGCTTCGCTGAGCGGGGCGACGGCGTGGGGTGGGGCGGGGCGGTCGGCTCGTGCTCGTGCTCGAGCTCGTGCTCAGCCCAGGAAGGCGTGCGCCACCGTGAAGATCGTGACGCCGGCGAGCGCCCCGACGATCGTGCCGTTGAGGCGGATGTACTGCAGGTCGCGGCCCACCATGAGCTCGATCTTCTCGCTCGTCTCCTCGGCATCCCAGCTCGCCACGGTGTCCGAGATGATCGACGAGATCTCATGCCGGTACCGGTCGACCAGGAACACGGCCGCGTCGATGACCCACGTGTTCACACGCTGCTGCAGCTGCGCATCCGTCGTCAGCCGCTGGCCGATGTCGACGAGCGCCGCCGTGACGCGCGTGCGCAGGGTGCTCTCGGGATCGGCGAGCGAGCGCAGAAGGCCGGTCTTCGCGGCGTTCCAGGCCTCGGCCGCCAGCTCGCGCATGCGAGGGCTGTCGAAGATGTTCCCCTTCGCGCCCTCGAAGCGGGCGATGAGCTCGGGGTCGCTCTGCAGCTGGTCGGAGAGGCGCGCGAGGTAGCCGTCGATGGCGGCGCGGGCCGGATGCGCATCGTCGGCCCGCACGGAGCCCACGAACTTCACGGCCTCGTTGTAGGCCGTGGCGTCGACGAGCCTCGTCGCGACCGACGGCACCCACGAGGGGAGGCGCTTCGAGACGAGGCCATCGAACGCGCTCTGGTTCGCGGCCAGCCACGCCGCGGCGCTGTCGGCGGCGAGGTCGACGGCACCCCGGTGCGCGCCCGTCGCGACGACGCGCGACATCCACTCGCCCAGGGGCGGCGCCCACTGCGGCTCGACGAGGTGCTCGCGGGCGAGGTCCTCGATGAGGCCCTGCACGTCGTCGTCGCTGAGCGCCTCGAGCACGCCCGTCGCCATGATCGACGCCTCAGATGCGATGCGCTCGGCATGCTCCGGCTGCTCGATCCACTCGCCCAGGCGAGACGCGATCGACGTGGCCTGCAGCTTCGCGCGCACCACGTCGCCGCGCAGGAACTCGGTCTCGACGAACTCCCCGAGGGTCCGCCCGATCTCGTCCTTCCGCTTCGGGATGATCGCCGTGTGCGGGATCGGGATGCCGAGGGGATGCCGGAACAGCGCCGTCACGGCGAACCAGTCGGCGAGGGCGCCGACCATGCCGCCCTCGGCCGCCGCGCGCACATAGGCGAACGCGGGCACATCCCGCTGCAGCGCGAACGCGACGACGAACACGACCGCCATGAACAGCAAGGCGCCCAACGCGACCGCCTTCATGACCCGAAGGCTGCGACGGCGTTCCTGATCGGCAGGACTCAAGAGCTCGGTCGGGGTGCGCGACATGCGGTCATCCTCGCACGCGGCGGCGCGCGACGACTGCGCGCCGACCCAGGTCTCGCGTGGGTCTCCGGGGATTCATCGACTGCAGCAGATCGGCAGACTGGACGCATGAGCCCGCACCACCAGCGCACGTTCAAGTCCGCCGCAGACGGGTCCGCCGCGACATCGTTCATGTGGTGGACCGTGTTCCTCCTCATCGGGGTGCTCAGCGCCGTCGTCTCGACGCTCGCCTCCACGCAGCTCGCCGTCGGCACGGATCACCAGGAGACGCTCGGCGCGGTGCTGTGGGCGTCCATCGCCGTCAGCGGCGTGTGCGGGGTCGGGGCGCTCGTCGCGTTCATCCGCACGGTCTACGTCCTTCTCGACCGCAGCGACCGGCGGTGGGGCGGCGAGTAGGGGAGGTGCGGCGCCCGGGTCGTGTGGTGGCCGAGCTGTGTTCGCGAGATGACTGGAGTCTCCTCTGCAGGGCGACCCGGCGGTGCGTGCCGGGTGCAGTGGGAGTGCGGCGGTCGCGCGGTGCTCAGCTGAGCTCCTCACGTCGGTGGTGAGGCGATCGAGCGATCACCGTGTTCGAGCGATCACCGTGTTCGAGCGGTCGCCGCGTACGAGCAGTCAGCGCGTCGCCCTCGGACCGCGCGGCTGCATCAGCAGGCGAGGGCGACGTCCGTCGTGCAGCCGATGCGCCGGCGAGGACGCAGTTCGTAGGGTGGATGACATGGATATCTCGTCGATGATCATGGGCGCAGCCATCGCATCCGTCATGTGGATCGGGTTCGTGCCCTGGGCCCGGCTCAAGCGCCTCCGCGAACTCGAGGCGCAGGCGGCGACGCGGGATGCCGGCGAAGGGCCGAGCTCGTCGTCCTAGCGAGCTGACAACCGGCGGTCGCGGGGCGGCGGCGGACGCAGCCGAGCACGATGCCGCCACGGCCCCGCAGGATGAGGGGGCCCGAGCGTGCTTCCATCACGGCCCCCGGCTGGGGGAGTGCGAACGTGCTGTCATCACGGCCCGCTGGCTGGGGGAATCCGAACGTTCTGACGCGGAGGACGCGCAGCGGAGAGCAGCTCTCGAATCCGCGCGCACTCACCAGGGTCGGCCCCGCAGATCGACCGGGCCAGGCGGCCAGGCGTGGACGTCGCCTCGCAGCGGGCAGATGAGCACGGGTGCGCCGTGCTCGAGGATCGTCTCGGGAGTGCCGCTCGTCTCGGGAGTCCCGCTCGTCTCGGGAGTCTCGCGTGGCGCAGGGGTCCCGCTCGGCGTTTGCGTGCCGTCCGGCGTGGGCGTGCGTCTCGTCGCGGGCGTGCGCGAGACGCTCTGTTCCGTCACGCGGATGCGGTGCCAGCCGGTGCGCTCGTAGAACGGGACGACCTCCTCTCGGCAACCGAGGTAGCCGTACTCGAGGTCCAGGTTGGCTCGCATGGCTGCTTGAGCGGCCGACATGGCCAGGTCGCCCAGCCCTCGGCCGCGGAATCGGGCGTCGACGAGGACTCCTCCCGTGCCCGCGACGACCGTGCTGGAATCGCCGACCGTGATCTCTCGGGGCTGGAATCCCACGTGCGCTACGACAGTCCCGGTGGCGTCGTCGACGATGGCGTGCATGGAAGCCGGCGAGTAGCCGTATGGGTGGTCGGGATCCCACGGCCCGTGGTCGTCGAGGTACTCGTGATCGAAGAGCGACCGCAGGGCCGCGAGGTCGGCATGCGTGAGCGCCTCGTGGGCGACGATGCGTGGCGTGAAGGTCATCCTGTCAGCGTAGGTCGCGCGCGGTCGGAGGGCTCGTGGAGGAACCGCGATCACCGGGTCTCCGACGGAATCACTCTGACGATCAGGGGATCTTCGCAAGCGCGACGGTAATAGAAACTATTTTCGACGTTTCTCCACAATCCCTGGTCAATAGCTGGTTCTTGACCCGGTCCACTGCTAGGCTGGTGATGATCTTGGGGGAGGTTATCGTGGCATCGCAGTCGGAGCAGGAAGCGCATCGTCAGTCGTCGACGGAGACGGCTGTGGTGGATGCGCTGCTCGAGGCGCGGTGTCAGCTGGCGGGTCTTCCGGATGGG
>NZ_PSUA01000014.1:0-13216 GCF_002931575.1 Pseudoclavibacter sp. RFBA6
GATGCGGGGGGGGGCGTGGGTGGCAGTGGACGCGGAAGCGCGGAGACGAGGAGGTCGCGGGGACGCGGGACGCGAAGGGCGCAGCGACGCGAAGGGCGCAGCGACGGGGAGGGCGCAGCGACGGGGAGGCGCGGGGCGTCAGACGACGATCCCGCCGCCAGCACGAGGCTGACGGCGGGATCGGTGGATGTGGGAGGTGCGCGTGCTTACGCGTAGGGGTTCGGGGTGAGCGTGTACTTGGTGTACAGGTACTCCTCGATGCCCTCGAAGCCTCCCTCGCGTCCGATGCCCGACATCTTGACGCCGCCAAACGGCGCCGCGGCGTTGGAGAGGACGCCGATGTTGAGGCCCATCATGCCCGTCTCGATGCGGTCGATGAGGCGCTGGCCGCGCTTCAGGTCTTCGGTGAACACGTAGGAGACGAGGCCGTACTCGGTGTCGTTGGCGAGGCGGATGGCCTCCTCCTCGTCGGCGAACGTCGTGATCGAGAGGACGGGTCCGAAGATCTCCTCGCGGAAGATCTCGCTGGAGGATGGGGTGCGGTTGAGCACGGTCGGCTCGTAGAAGGAGCCGTCGCCTTCGACGCGCTTGCCGCCGTGGAGCAGCTCGGCACCCGCGGCCACGGCCGAGTCGACGAGCGACGCGACCTTGTCGACGGCCTTGTCCTCGACGAGCGGGCCGATGACGACGCCCTCCTCGGTGCCGCGCCCGATCTTGAACGAGGACACCTTCTCCGTGACGCGGCGCGCGAACTCATCGGCGACGTCCGTGTGCACGAGGATGCGGTTCGCGGCCGTGCAGGCCTGCCCGATGTTGCGGAACTTCGCCGCGATGACGCCTTCGACGGCCTTGTCCAGGTCGGCGTCCTCGAAGACGACGAACGGCGCGTTGCCGCCGAGCTCCATGGACGTGCGCAGCACGTTCTTCGTTGCCTCCTTCATGAGGCTCTGGCCGACTCCGGTCGACCCGGTGAACGAGATCTTGCGGAGGCGCGGGTCGGCGATGATCGGCGACGAGACGGCCGCGGTGCTGCGGGTCGTGATGACGTTTACTACCCCCTTGGGCAGGCCGGCCTCTTCGAGGATCTTCACGAAGTAGAGCGTGGTGAGGGGGGTGAGGGATGCGGGCTTCACGACCGAGGTGCAGCCTGCGGCGATCGCTGGCGCGATCTTGCGCGTCGCCATCGCGAGCGGGAAGTTCCACGGAGTGATGAGGAACGCGGGGCCGACCGGGTGCTTCGAGACGATCATGCGCCCGGTACCCTCCGGCTGCGTGCCGTAGCGGCCGTGCACGCGCACGGCTTCCTCGCTGAACCAGCGCAGGAACTCGCCACCGTAGGTGACCTCGCCCTGCGCCTCCGCCAGGGGCTTGCCCATCTCAAGCGTCATGATGAGCGCCATCTCGTCGCGGCGCTCCTGCAGGATGTCGAAGGCGCGGCGGAGGATCTCGCCGCGCTCACGGGGGGCCATGCGCGCGAAGTCCTCTTGAGCGGCGACAGCCGCGTCGAGCGCCTGGATGCCCTGCTCTGGGTTGGCGTTGGCGATGTGCTTCAGGGGCGTGCCGGTCGACGGGTCGTTGACCGCGAAGGGCTCGTCCGCGCCGTCCACCCATTCGCCGCCGATGAACAGCTGGCCGGGGACCTTCGCAAGCAGTTCCGCTTCGTTGGGGTACGTCATAGTGCAAACTCCTCGGTTGTTGGCGGGCTCGAGTGTGGCGGGCTCAAGCGTTCTCCGGGCTCCAACGCTACTCGTGCGGGCTGGGCGCTTCACGAGCAATTCGCCCAGCCCGCAAGCCCGGGGCCGTGCATCCGCACAATCAGGCGAGGAGGTCCCTCACCATGGGGATGACCTTCGTTCCGTAGAGCTCGATGGCCTTCATGCTGTGCTCGTGCGGGAGCGTGCCCGCGCTGTACTTGAGGTCGAAGCGCTGGAGTCCGAGCACCTGCACGGTCGCGGCGATCTTGCGTGCGACGGTCTCCGGCGATCCGACGTAGAGCGCGCCGCGCTCCCCCGCCTCCTGCACGTACTGCTCGTACTGCATGGGCGACCAGCCGCGTTCCTTGCCGATGCGCATCATCATGGTCCGGTAGTTCAGCCAGTGCTCTTCGCGCGCCTGCTCGTCGGTCTCGGCGATGTGCCCGGGCGAGTGCGCGCCGATGGGGCCGTTGGGTTGGCCGAACTGCTCGTTGGCCTTCCGGTAGAGGTTGGCGAACGGTGCGAAGCGTGCCGATTCGCCGCCGATGATCGCGAGCATGAGCGGCATCGAGTACTGTGCGGCGCGCACGACGGACTGCGGGGTTCCGCCGACGGCGGCCCACGTGCGAAGGCGCCCTTCTTCGAGCTGCGGATGCACGGTCACGTCGTTGAGCGCGCCCCGAACGGTTCCGCTCCAGCTGACCGGCCCGCCCGCCGCGATCTTCATGAACAGGTCGAGCTTCTCCTCGAAGAGCACCTCGTAGTCCTGGAGGTTCAGTCCGAAGAGGGGGAAGGACTCGGTGAAGGAGCCGCGGCCGAGCATGACCTCGGCGCGCCCGTTGGAGATGGCGTCGACGGTCGAGAAGCGCTGGAAGACGCGCACGGGATCGTCGGAGCTGAGCACGGTCACCGCACTGCCAAGGCGGATGCGCTCGGTGCGGGCGGCGATGGCGGCGAGCACGGTCTCCGGGGTCGAGATCGCGAAGTCATCCCTGTGGTGCTCACCGACCGCGAACGCGTCGATGCCGACCTGCTCGGCGAGGACACCTTCTTCGATGACGTCGCGGATGACCTGGGCGTGCGAACGCGGCTGCCCTTGGAGGTCGTTGGTCGCGTCGCCGAAGGTGTTGAGGCCGAACTCGATCGTGCCGGTCATGGCAGCTCCATCCATTTCAATGCAATTGCATGAACTCTACTGCCGGAAGCCATCCGCCTGAAGCTCGGCGGGGACGAAAAAGCGCCGCCCCGGGGGAACACGGCATCCCCGAGGCGGCGCGGCTTGTGGTCGACTGCCACGCTGCGAGCCCGTCTGGCCGAGGCGGCGATCTATGCAATCGAATGAAGTTCGATGATGATGCCAAGAAATACCCGGGCACGTCAACTCAGGGCATCCAGACACCTCAGGTGATCCCCGACCGGCACCGCGTCGCCATGCGGAGATCCCGAGCGCGCCCTCGCAGGCTCTGCAAGCCAGCCAGATGCCACTACTCGTGAGTCACATCCTCGTGTAATGTAAACACGCAATCCGATCGTACTTCAGCCGCATTTTCGCTGGGCGTAAGGAATTTCAGCACAGCCCAGAACGAGGAACACATGACCACGACACCCAGCTCAACGCGACCGACGACGACGACGCAGGACCGACGCACGATTCTCAGGACCGCCGCATGGAGCGTGCCGATCGTGTCGCTCGCCGCCGTCACGCCCGCGCACGCGGCGAGCGGCCCCTGCGCCCCCGTGAACGTCTCGTACTCCTCGGGGAACTGGACCACGGCGTTCGCCGGAACCACCAGCAGCGGCACGTGCGGCGGGGTGCAGCCGGAAGCCTCGGGGCGCTACTGGCTCTGGTGCGACGCACCGGCGGCCTCGAACTACACGATGACGCGAACGGTGACCTTCAGCGTGGTAGCCGGAACGACGTACTCGATCGCGTACTCGATGCAGGCGAACCAGGGCGCACCCACCCCGTCGAGCGGCCAGACGCTCACCATCGCGATCGGATACGCAACCCCCACCACGGTGAAGACCTACCAGTCGCAGACCGGCCTCCTCGCCGGCGCGACACTGCTTCCCAACGCAGGAACCGGCGGGGCGAACTTCAGTGTCGTGAACGACGACTTCGACTTCACGGCGGCGACCACGGGTACCGTCACGCTCACATACACCCACACGGCTCGGGCGCGGGGCTCAGCGGTCTCCACGGATGACATCGGCATCTCCGCGCCGACGATCTCGTGCGCCTGACGCGCTCGCAGTAGGTGGCTCCAGGTAGGGCTCTCCCGGCATCGCGCCAGCGAGAGCCCTGCTTCGCTGGCACACAGGGCACGTCCTCCCCGGAGGGACCGCCAGAGGCTCCACCGACGTGCATGCTCAGCTTAGGACGCCCTCACGGGCGTTCACCGGGCATTCACCCGGACGCCCCCGAACGTTCGAGACGCACTGCTTGCCTCGTCGGGTCACCGACGAAGGAGCCCTCCCATGACCGATGTCTCGCGCCGCACGTTCCTCCCGATGCTCGGGCACACGAAGGGCAAGCGGAGCCCCGTGACCTGCGCCCTCAAATGCGCCAACGCCTGCACGGGCGAGGTCTGCAACACCTCCTCGAACTCCTACTTCCGCGACATCGTGTCCGCCCAGCTCTCGCGTCGCGCGATGCTCGGCGCGAGCGCCGGGCTCGCGGGCGCCATCACCCTCGCCTTCAGCGCCGCGCCGCGCGCCGAGGCTGCTCCGAGCGCGTCACCGTTCGGTCCCGCCGCCTCGCCGCTCGAGTTCTCCCCGATCTCGCCCGTCGACGCGATGTCCGACACGTTCACCGTGCCGGACGGCTACGACTGGCGTGCCCTCATCCGCTGGGGAGACCCGCTCTTCGCCGACAGCCCGCTCTTCGACCCGTCGAACCAGACGGAGGCGGCGCAGGCCCGACAGTTCGGCTACAACTGCGACTACACCGACATCCTGCCGCTCGACGGCTCCGACGGCCTGCGCGCCGTGCTCTTCGTCAACCACGAGTACACGAACGAGAACATCATGTTCCCGGCAGCGCAGCTCGAGAACGAGCAGGCGCGAGTGCGGGCCGTCAGCCGTGCCGCACACGGCCTCACGGTCGTGGAACTCGAGCGGGCCTCCGCCGAGCACCCCTGGAACTACGTCGTGGGCGCCGAGCGCAACCGCCGCTTCCTGCTCAACACGGTCTACGAGGTCACGGGGCCAGCCGCGGGATCGCCACTCCTCTCGACCGTGGAGGACCCAGCCGGCCGCTGGGTCAATGGGACACTGGGCAACTGCGCGGGCGGCACGACCCCGTGGGGCACGATCCTCTCCGGCGAGGAGAACTTCAACGGCTACTTCCGTTCCCCCGGGGTCTCCGCGGAGGACAAGCGGTACGGTCTCTCCGACAGCGAGACGGCGCGCGGCTGGGAGCTGGATGCGCCTCGCTTCGACACCCGGAACGCCGGGTACGAGAACGAAGCCAACCGCTTCGGCTGGATCATCGAGATCGACCCGCTCGACCCGACGAGCACACCGAAGAAGCACTCGATGCTCGGTCGCCTCAAGCATGAGGGCGCCAACATCTCGATCGCCGCGAACGGCAAGGTCGTTGCCTACACCGGTGACGACGAGCGCTTCGACTACCTGTACAAGTTCGTGTCCCGCGATACGTACATCGAGGGCAACCGCGCCCACAACATGACGCTGCTCGCCAACGGCGACCTCTACGTCGCGCAGTTCGCGGGCAACTCCCCCACCTCGGAGATCACGGGGTCGGGCGCACTCCCGAGCGACGATGCCTTCGACGGCACCGGCACCTGGCTGCCGCTCGTCGTCGGCGGGGCGTCCCAGATCGCCGGCATGTCGGTCGACCAGGTGCTCGTCAACACTCGCCTCGCCGCAGACCTCGCAGGCGCCACGAAGATGGATCGCTGTGAGGATGTGGAGCCGAACCCCTTCACCGGGAAGGTCTACGTCGCCTGCACCAACAACACGAACCGCGGCACCCCGGGCCGCGCCAGTGCCGACGAGGCCAACCCGCGCGCCGAGAACCGCGACGGGCACGTCGTCGAGATCACCGAGGCAGGGGGCGACCAGACGGCCACGAGCTTCACCTGGAACCTGCTGCTGCTCTGCGGCGACCCTGCCACGAACTCGTCGGCGTACTTCTCCGGCTTCCCCGCGGCGCAGGTGTCGCCCATCTCCTGCCCGGACAACCTCGCGTTCGACTCCGTCGGGAACCTCTGGATCTCGACCGACGGCGCCCCGAGCACGATCGGCTACAACGACGGCCTCTTCCGTGTGACGCTGGAGGGCCCGGACCGCGGCAAGGTCGAGCAGTTCCTGGCCGTGCCTCGCGAGAGCGAGACGTGCGGGCCGGTCATCCACGACAGCGAGCGCCACGTGTTCGTCGCCGTCCAGCACCCCGGAGAAGACGGCTCCTTCGAGACGCAGAACTCGCTGTTCCCCGACTTCGTCCCCGTTGGAACGCCCGCGCCGGCAGGCTCGTTCGCCGGCCCCCGGCCCACCATCGTGCAGGTGCTTCCCAAGGAGCAGCTCGTCGAGGTGCCGATCCCGCCGACTCCGACGGCGTCCCCGACAGCAACGCCCGCACCGACCTCAACCCCACCCCTGACGCCGACCGCCTCTCCCACTGGCACGCCAGGCGCGACCGGGTCTCCCACGCCGAGCGCCTCGGCACCCGGATGGGCTACGGCATCCCCGAGCCCCACCGCGACACCCGACGGACTCGCATCCACCGGCGGTGAGCTGCTCGCGCCGACCATAGGCGGAGCCGCCGTGCTGGCCGCCGGCGCCCTCGCGACCGCTGCCGCCATCCGCAGGCGCGGTGAACGCCCCGCCGAGGCCGGCGACGGCGACAGCGACTCGGCGTAGGCAGTTCCCGTCGGCCGCCAGGCCAAGCGGCGCGCTGCGAGACTTGGGACCCCGGGCGACCTGACCGCTGCGCCTCAAGGCAGGGACTGGAGTCAGGCGGCAGCCTCCGCGGAGACCGCGCTCTCCACCACGGACGGTTCGCTCTCCGCGGTCGCCGCTGCGATCTCATCCATGAGCAGGGCGAACGCGACGTCACCCCCGGCCGTCGCGCCCTGGCCGATCGAGACGGGCACGTTGGCGCGCGGGTCTCCCGCGTTGCCGACGACCCAGACGCGGGCGTCCGGATGCTCGGTGCCCCGCACCTCGACCCCTTCGAGGAAGTCCGTCAGCGGCACGAAGGCAGGATTCGTGAAGATCGCCTCGAGTGCCAGCTCGGTGCCGTTCGCGAGGCGCACGCCCCGCACGCGGTTGTCGTCACCCGCGAGCACCTCGTCGACACCGGAGCGCTCGATGCGGATCCCCCGCGCGGTGAGCGCCCTCGCCTCGGCCTCGCCGAGCGCAAACGACCCGTTCACGAGGAGCACGAGATCAGCGCTCCATTGGCGCAGGAGGTGGGCCTTCATGTCGGAATGGTCGCCGTTCGCGAGCACGGCGATCGGTCGGTCGCGATGCTCGTAGCCGTCGCAGAACGGGCACGCGTACACGCCACGACCCCAGAGCGCACGCAATCCGGGCAGGTTGGGGAGCTCGTCGCGGAGCCCCGTCGCCACCACCACTGCCCGCGCCCGGAAGGTCCGGCCATCGGTCGTCGCGATGCGCACGCGGGTGCCGTCGCCGTCGGCGACCGAGTCCACCGCCGCGACCTGGGCGTCCTCGAACATCCCCTCGTGCGCCTCGACCTCGGCCCTCCCGATTCTGCGCAGCTCGCCAGGCGCGAGCCCCTCGTGGCCGAGCACCCCGTGCATGTGGTCGGTGAAGCGATTCCGCGGGACCCCGTGGTCGATCACGAGGACGCGCCGACGCCCCCTCGTCAGCGTCAGCGCAGTGCTCAGCCCGGCTGGGCCGGCCCCGATCACGACGGCGTCCCACAGCTGAGCCTCGGTGTCTGCCGCTCGCAGCGACGCATCCTGATGTGTCATGCGTCGAGTCTCCGCGCCGAGTCTCGCTTTTGGCAATTCTGTTTGCTAGGTTCGCAACATGATGGATGCGCACCAGGGGTCAGACCACACCGCCCACACCGCCGGACCAGACACGGTCTCGGAGCAGACGGCCAGCATCCCCGAAGCGCTCAGCCGTGTCGCACCCCGGCTCCGCGAGATCCGACAAGCGCGGGGCATGACCCTCAGCGAGGTCGCCGACGAGACCGACCTCAGCGTCAGCACGCTCTCGCGCCTCGAATCCGGCGGACGTCGACCTTCCCTCGACGTGCTCCTCCCACTCGCGCGCTGCTACCGAGTGCCGCTCGACGACCTCGTCGGCGCCCCCTCCACCGGCGACCCGCGCATCCACCCGAAACCCGTCAAGCGCGGAGACCGCGTCTACCTCGCGCTCTCGCGCGCAACCGACGGCATGCAGGCCTTCAAAGTGCTCGTCGCCCCGCAGAAGCCCGCCGACCGCAGCAAGCCCGTCCAGCTGCGCGTCCACGAAGGCACCGAATGGTGCTACGTCCTAGCAGGCCGACTCCGCCTGCAGCTCGACGACGAGGTCACGATTCTCGAAGCAGGGGAAGCCGCAGAATTCGACACGACCCGACCGCACTCCATGACCAACGATGGCGCGACGACCCTCGAGATCCTCTCCCTCTTCAGCCGTCAGGCGGAGCGCAGCCACATCCACGAAACAGGCTGAACGGATCGTCCGAAAATGGACGCATCCCACCCCAAGGACGCCCTACGATATTGATCACCGCGCCGGGGATCTGCGGTGTGCATCGAGGGAGGAGCACACCGGTGAATTCTGTCGTGCACCATAGAACGGCGTCACGGCGCCACCCAACGATGCAAGGTCGGATGCAATGATCGCTCCTCGTCTCCGAGACGTGACACAGCTCACCAGTTCACAAGCCATACTCTTCGACCTCGACGGCGTCATCACGCCGACCGCCGAGGTGCACATGCGCGCATGGGCGAGGCTCTTCACCGACTACCTCACGCTGAAAGGCGTCGGCCCCGCGTACACCGACGACGACTACCTGCGCTACATCGACGGCAAACCCCGCTACGACGGCGTCCGGTCGTTCCTCGCCTCCCGAGGCATCACGCTCGAAGACGGCACCCCCGAGGACTCGCCCGAACTCGAGACCGTGTGCGGCCTCGGCAACCGCAAGAACGACACCTTCAACTCGGAACTCGCCGAAACCGGCGTCAAGGCCTACCCGGGATCCGTCGAGTTCCTGAACGCCGCCGTCGACCACGGCCTGCGCGTCGCCGTCGTCTCCAGCTCCCGCAACGCGGTACCCGTGCTCACGGCAGCCGGCCTCCTCGACCGATTCGAGACCGTCGTCGACGGCCTCGTCGCCGCACAGCACGGCATCGCCGGCAAGCCGGCCCCGGACACCTACCTCTACGCCGCCCAGCTGCTCGGCCTCACCGCGGCGCAGTGCGTCGTCGTCGAGGACGCCCACTCCGGCGTGCAAGCAGGACGCGACGGCGACTTCGGCCTGGTCATCGGAGTGTCCCGCGAGGCGAGCCACGAAGAGCTCATGTCCTCAGGGGCCGACACCGTGGTCGACGACCTCGCAGAGCTCGTGCCAGTGTTCACGAACTCCGACAGCACAGCTGTCGTCTCAGACAGCACAGCTGTCGTCTCAGACAGCACAGCTGTCGTCTCAGACAGCAAGGCTGTCGTCTCAGACAGCAAGGAAGGCAACGCATGAACCTCTCCACGGAAGACCCGCTGGACCGGCACCGGTTCCCGCTCGACGAGTGGGCACTCGTCGAGCACGAATTCGACGCCAACTCGCAGGGTCTCGTCGAGACGCTCTTCGCCACCGGCAACGGCTACCTCGGCCTCCGAGGCAACCTCGAAGAGAGCCGCGACGGCTACATGTACGGAACCTTCATCAACGGATTCCACGAGACGTGGCCCATCCGCCACGCCGAGGACGCGTTCGGCTTCGCCCAGGTCGGGCAGACGATCGTCAACGTCCCAGACGCGAAGATCATCCGCCTCTTCGTCGACGACGAGCCGCTCGTCATCAGCGAAGCAGACCTGCTCTCCTACTCGCGCGTGCTCTCGTTCAAGGACGGCGTCCTGACCCGCGAGCTCGACTGGCGCACGCCGTCGGGCAAGCACGTGCGCATCCGCTCGCACCGCCTCGTGTCGTTCACCGACCGCCACTACATGCTCCTCGACTACGAGGTCGAGATGGTCGACCGCGGCGCATCCATCCTGCTGTCGAGCCAGATCATCAACCGACAGGACGGCGGCGACGAGTTCCAGCGCGGCAAGAAGGAGACCGAGGTCGCGTTCGACCCGCGCAAGGCGGAATCGTTCACCGACCGCGTCCTCCAGTCCCGCATCGCACGCGAGGAGGGCCTCCGCTCGATGCTCGCCTACCGCACCACGCACTCGGGCATGACCATCGCAGTCGCGGCAGACCACGACATCATCACCGACAACGAGTGGGATGCGACGACCCGCGTCGACGCCGACTTCGCCGAGACAGCCTTCCGCGTGCGCGCCGAACCGGGCATGCCAGTGCGCATCATCAAGCACGTCGCATACCACACGTCGAAGAGCGTGCCCACGCGTGAGCTCGCCGACCGCGCCGACCGCACCCTCGACCGCATGCGCGAGATCCCCGTCGACGACGTGTACACGTGGCAGCGCGAGTGGCTCGACGACTTCTGGGACCGCAGCGACATCGTCATCCACGGCCACCCCGTGTACCAGCAGGCGACGCGCTGGAACCTCTTCCAGCTGGCGCAGGCCACCGCCCGCACCGACGGCGGCGGCATCGCCGCGAAGGGCGTCTCCGGCTCCGGATACGGCGGCCACTACTTCTGGGACACCGAGGTGTACGTCCTCCCGTTCCTCAGCTACACGGCACCGAACGTGGCACGCAACGCACTCCGCTTCAGGCACCAGATGCTCGACGCGGCACGCCAGCGGGCGCACGAGATGAACCAGAAGGGCGCGCTCTTCCCGTGGCGCACCATCAACGGCCTCGAGTCGTCCGCCTACTACGCAGCCGGCACCGCCCAGTACCACATCGACGCGGACATCTCGCATGCCCTCATGCAGTACGTCTCAGCCACGGGCGACGACGAGCTCCTCGCGCAGGGCGCCATCGACATCCTCGTCGAGACAGCCCGCCTCTGGGCTGACCTGGGCTTCTGGCGCACCGGCGGAGACGACCACTTCCACATCCACGGCGTCACCGGGCCCGACGAGTACACGACCGTCGTCAACGACAACCTGTACACGAACGTCATGGCCAAGGCGAACCTGCGCGCGGCCTACACCGCGTGCGAGCGACTCCGCGAGACCGACCCGGCCTCCTTCGAACGCCTCACGATGCGCCTCCACCTCGCCGAGGAAGAGCTGGTCGAGTGGGCCGCCGCCGCCGAGGCCATGTACCTGCCATTTGATGAGAAGCTCGGCATCCACCCTCAGGACGCGCAGTTCCTCGAGAAGGAGCTGTGGGACCTCGAGAACACGCCGCCGTCGCAGCGCCCGCTGCTGCTGCACTTCCACCCGCTCGTCATCTACCGGTTCCAGGTGCTCAAGCAGGCCGACGTCGTGCTCGCGCTGCTCCTGCAGGGCAACGAGTTCACACCGGAGCAGAAGCGCAAGGACTTCGAGTACTACGACGCGCTCACGACGGGCGACTCGTCGCTCTCCGCGGTCGTGCAGTCGATCATCGCGGCGGAGGTCGGCTACGCCGATCTCGCGGAGCACTACTTCTCCACGGCCCTGTTCGTCGACATCGCGAACCTGCACCACAACACGAGCGACGGCATCCACATCGCCTCCACGGGCGGCATCTGGAGCGCGCTCGTCTACGGCTTCGGCGGGATGCGCGACCACGGCGGGAAGATCACCTTCGATCCCCGCCTCCCAGCGGACTGGCCGCGTCTCGAGTTCCACCTCACGCTGCGCGGGTCACGCATCCGCGTCGACCTGGAGCAGGAGTTGATGACGTTCACCGCCGAGACCGGTTCGGGCGCTGAGGTGTTCGTGCGCGGACGCCGCGTCGCGATCGCCCCAGGCGAGCCGACCACCGTCAAGCTCGGCGCCGTCCGGGAGCTCGAGGGGTACCCGACGCTCAGCGACATCGAGGGCTCCATCCGCGAAGACGGCTCCGTCATCACGGCATCCATCCCCACGATCTCGGTCGACCACGCGGTCCTCGACCCGGGCCTCGACTAGCGACTCCTCACCTTCACGAACGGCGACGCCGTCTGCATCTGCAGGCGGCGTCGCCGTTTCCGCGCGAGCTCGCTGCGTCGCCGTTTCCGCGCGAGCTCGCTGCGTCGCCGTTTCCGCGCGAGCTCGCTGCGCTCACCCCGCAATCGCTGCCAGCCAATTGGCCCTTCAGCGCCTGCGTCGCCGAAGCACTGCCAGTCAAGTGGCCTATCCCGACGCGCCGAACAGGCCATCTGGCTGGCAGCGTTCACTGCAGGTCCCCGCGCTCGGCGAGGGCGCGGCAGATGCTCTCGAACAGATTCCGAGGCCGACGGAGGTCGGCATCCGTCACGCGGATCACACGCCAGCCGGCCCGCTGCTGCGCCTCGGTTCGTTCCAGGTCACGGCGAGCGGCAGCGGCGTCGAAGAAATGCCCCTCACCCTCGTACTCGATGGCGATCTTCTCCCTGATATACGCGAGATCGATGCGCGCGTTCCCGTATCCGGGCACATTCAGCTTGTACTGGATGACCGGCTCGGGGAACCCCGCGCCCATGATCAGCAGCCGGAGCTCGGTCTCCTTGGGGGATTCCGACCCCTCCCGCGAGAGCTCAAGCGCTGCTCGGAGATTCGCGGCCCCTGGCCGTCCCTTCCAGCGTTTCGCCACCGTGCGGAGCTCCTCGAGCGAGTGCATCGGTACAAGTGGACTTCGACGTGGATAGTGGTCGAACGACGTGCGCAGCGCATCCGCGAACATCACCGTTCGCGTCAGATCGAGGCGCCCTGCGAGCTGCGCGAGCAGGGTCGCTGGCGAGAGGGTCAGCACTCCTCGGTGCTCGGACGTCTCGAAGCGCCTCGTGTCGAGACGATACCCGCGTATCCGCTTGCCGGTTGGCGGATGCGCCGGCTGCGCGACCGCGACGTGTGTCACCATCTCATCCTCCAACGCCCTTGGCAGCGGGAGACCCCACCACCGTGCACCCGACGCGCATGCGAGCGCCTGCCCGTCGACGAGCCCTGCCCGTGCGAAGCTCTCATCGAGGTCATACGGGCTGAGATCCCGAGCAGACACTCGGATGCCGTGATGCGACGTCGTGAGGTCGCGCGCCCTCATCCGCTTCCTCGAGACTCCGTTGTCGACGGCTTGTGCGGTCGAGAATCCCTCGCTCGTCATGAGGTTCTCCGGCAGGGGTCGAGGAGTGCGCATGCCGCGACGCTAGTTTCGCCGCTGCCTGCGTCTCGAAGTGCGATCGTCACCTGTGGAGGAGACCGTATCCACAGGGTCTCCGACCACCGAGTGGCGCTCAGCCCTCGCCCTGTAGGCCCCGGGCCGACCGATCGCTGCCAGC